>DKOA01000011.1:31765-56413 GCA_002469895.1 Opitutia bacterium UBA7374 | reverse complement strand
GTCGGCTCAGACCAAAGGGCGAGTTGCGATGCGGTAACGGAGATCGCTGCGACGGCGGCGGTTTCGAGGCGGAGGACACGGGGACCGAGGTGAGCGAGTTGCCAACCGTTGCGGCGCAAGGCATCGCGTTCATTGGCTGACCAGCCGCGCTCCGGACCCAAGGCCAGTGCGGCCCCGGTGGCGGCGGCGGGGATCGCTTGGAAGAGCGGCCCGGCGGCCTCGTAGTTATCGAGGGCAATGCGCTGGGGGGTCTGATAAAAGTCATTGAGGGCGGTTTGCAAATCGGGGTAGACGGCTACCTCGGGCAAATGGGTGGCAAAGGATTGTTCGGTGCCGAGGCGCAGGCGGTCACGCCATTCTTCGGTCGTCCAGAGGCTGCTGCGGGCGTAGGCGGGGTCGCCCTTCTCGGCCTCGAAGAAGTCGATACGTTCGACTCCGAAGTTGGCCGCTTGGTAAAGCACTTTACGGGCGGTGTGGGGACGCGGCAGGCCGACCAGGAGGCGCACCGGTAGGGGTGCGGGAGGGGGCTCTGTACTGACCTGCTGAAGGACGACGCTGCCATCGGCGGGCAAGTCCACTACCCTCGCCCGGGCCCGTGGCCCGTTGGCAAAGCCGAGAAATACGAGCGTACCGATTTCAGCGCGGAGGGTCTTGCGGATGTGTTCGGCGCGGAGATCGTCGGCTGCGAGTTGTCGCTCGTCGAAGGGCTTGTCGAAAAGAATTAGATTCATGGCTGAGTGGCTTCAAAGCGTCCATCGGAGCGCTTGGCAACGATATGCTTCAATTCGAGAGCCATGAGGGAAGCGGAGACGGTGGCAAAGGGCAATTTTGTTTCTTGGCAAAGGGCTTCGGCGGAAAGGACGGCACCACCGCGCAGCACTTCGATGATGGCCCGCTCTTCGGCGCTTTGCTCGAGGCTGGGAGCGGCGGACGACGGGGCATCGGTGGCCGTGGCCGGTGCCGAGGCATGGTAGCCGAGTTCAGCGAGCAGATCGTTAACCGAGGTGACGAGGATGGCACCGTCACGAATGAGTTGGTGGCAGCCGTCGGAGCTGGACTGATCAATCCGCCCGGGGACAGCGAGGAGGATGCGGCCCTGCTCCCCGGCAAATCGGGCGGTGATCATGCTGCCTCCGGAGGCACCGCTCTCGATGACGAGAACTGCCCGGGAGAGGCCGGCGACGAGGCGATTGCGCATGGGGAAGGATTGGCGGTCGGCGCGCCGACCGAAGGGGAATTCGGAGAGGACGGCACCGGATTGGGTAATCGCGCGGTAGAGTTCGAGATTTTCGGGCGGATAAATGATGTCGAGGCCACAGCCGAGAACTGCGATGGTGGGCCCTCCGGCCTCGAGGGCTCCCTGATGGGCGGCGGTATCAATGCCACGAGCGAGGCCACTAACAATGCAGAAGCCGAGACGGGTGAGTTCGGCGGCAAATGTGCGGGCGGTACGGAGACCATAGAGCGTGGGCATGCGGGTGCCGACAATGGCGATGCAGGGGCGATCGATGGTGTATCGACCCTTCCAATAAAGACCGATGGGCGGGTCATACATCTGCGCTAAAGGCGATGGATAATCGGGGGAGTCGGAGCGAATGAAGCGGACATCGCCCTCGGCGAGCAATCGTTTCTCGCGCTCCAGGTCAAAGTGTTCGGGCCAGTTGATGAGGGTGGCGGCGGCGGCCGGGCCAATGCCCTGAATGCGGCGCAGGGCGTCTTCTGAGGCGGAGAAAACGGCGGTGGCACTGCCGGAAAAGGCATCGAGCAGACGGCGCAGTAGGATCGGCCCGATATGGGGCAGCCCGTTGAGAACGAGGCGTGCCTCTTCTGAAGAAAGAGTGCGTCGCATGCACGCAGTGTTCGCCACTCGGGCGCGGAAGACAAACTATTTTAAGATAAGTCCTCGTGAGCTGGGTTGCGGAGGACTTCGGAGAGGTGTTCCAACACCTCTGTGGTGCGTACCGCGACTTGACCACGACTGCGGGCGAGTCGCTCGGCAGCAAGCCCATGGTAGACGACGGCGCGGGCCACAGCGAGGGGAATATCTTTGTTATTCTGCGCCATCATACCGCCGATCATACCGGCGAGGAGATCACCGCTGCCGCCGCGGGAGAGGACGGGGCCACCGAAAGTATTCATAAAGACATGGTGGCCGTCACAGATACGGGTAATCGGGCCTTTGAGGGCGAGCGTGACCCGTGCGGTGCGGCAAAAATCAAGAAGGAGTTGCGAGTTCAGCCGGGGCTTTTTTAATTTGGCCACTCGGACAAATTCGCCCATGTGGGGCGTGAGGACGACGGGACCGGCGGCAGATTTCCGGGTGCGGATCAAATCGACGGTGCGGGTACGCAGGGCGTCGGCATCGAGAATAACGGGGCGATCCACGTTCGCAATGATCTGCTGAGAGAGAAACTCTGTATTCCGGTCGAAGCCCATGCCGGGACCGATGAGCAAAGCATCCGCCCGGTCGATGCGCTCCATCAGGAGGGGGAGTGCCTTGGGGCTGAGTGTGCCGGCGCTTGTCTCGGGCCAGGGTACCCACATGGCTTCCGGCACTTGTGCTGCGAGGGTCGCGGCAACCGATACGGGCGCAAAAGCAGTGACCAGACCGACTCCGGAACGCAGGGCGGCCTGGACGGCCATGAGGAGGGCACCGGGCATAAAAGAGGATCCACCGACGATGTAGAGGTGACCAAAGCTGCGCTTATCGACATCGGGGGGACGGAGGGAACGCAGGGGGTTGAGCAAGTCCGGGAGGAGGACGGAATCGACTGCATCGGCCAGTGCGGGGACTTCTTCGGTGAAGAAGCCGAGGTCGAGGTAGCGGATGCGGCCCTGTGTAGCGCCCCCCTGAAAGAGCGGTGACTTGGCGATGCCGGTGGCGTAGGTCATATCTGCCTGAAAGACCGGGCTTTCGGCCTCCTCGCCGAGTCCGCTGGGCAGATCGACTGCTGCGCGCAAGTCGATCGCGGAGAATTGATTGATGGCCTCAATGAGCGCGGCGTAAGCGGGGCGCAGGGGCGGCTGGAAGGACATCCCGAGCAAGCCGTCGAGGCAAATATGGTAGCCCCGCCCGTGCGTCGCTTGGAGCAACCGGTCATGGTAGTCAGCGCACTCCCCGGGGGTTTCACAAGAGATGATTTGGACGCGCCCTTCGAGTTCTTGGAGGGCGCGCTGCGGCAGGGGCTTGAGAGCGTCGACCGGCTCGACAAAGAGCAGATCAATCCGCGCGCGGGGATAGTGAGCGAGCAGTTGCTGGCAAGCGATCATGGCGTCACCGGCATTATTGCCTTTGCCCAGAAGTGCGACG
The DNA here is from genome assembly GCA_002469895.1 of Opitutia bacterium UBA7374. Taxonomy (GTDB): domain Bacteria; phylum Verrucomicrobiota; class Verrucomicrobiia; order Opitutales; family Coraliomargaritaceae; genus UBA7374. Next base: position 53,103 of record DKOA01000011.1, on the reverse strand, counting down.
AGGCGCAAGCGTTTGGGCAGTGGGCGCATTTCCTGATAATCACGAACGATCCCCTTCTCGATGGCGGCACCGGCGGCCTGCATGGCGGCCCACTCTGCCTCTGGATCTTTGAGGAGGTGTGCCTCGTGTGCCCGTGCCTCGGCACAATCGAGGATGGGATGGGCGAATTGAAAGGGCTTGAGTTGGCTGGTGGTAGGCGCCTGCGCGGCGGACTGCTTATCGATAAACGGGAAATGGGTGACCGACGGTGTTTTCTGGGGATCCATGAGGCGTGGGCGATTGCAGTTAGGAGGCGGGGCTTGCTGAAGATCCAGTGGGCAACATATGGTTCTTCATTTCAGTGACGGCTTGGGAAATCCCGACCATGAGGGCGCGACTGATGATGGAATGGCCAATATTTAATTCGTGTAAATGGGGGATCGTGCACACTTCTGTGATGTTCTGGTAGTTGATCCCGTGTCCGGCATTGACCACCAGCCCGAGTTGTTTGGCGCGTTCGGCCCCGGCGACTAAGCGGGCGAGCTCGGCAGAGCGGCCCTCCTGATAGTATGCGTTGGCATACGCACCGGTGTGCAACTCGATCCAGGGGCTCTCCAGCTCGGCAGCGAGTTCAATCTGCCGGGGGTCCGGATCGATAAAGAGACTGGTCTGGATGCCTGCCTCGCTCATCGCGACAACGACTTCCCGGATACGGCTCGTTTGTGCCTGCAGATCGAGGCCGCCTTCGGTGGTGACTTCTTCCCGGCTTTCCGGAACGAGGCAGACCGAGTCGGGCCGGAGCGAGAGCGCGTATTGGATCATCTCGGGGGTGGCTGCCATTTCCAAATTCAGACGCGTTGCAATTTCCCGGCGGGCCCGGGCAACATCCGACTCCTGAACATGGCGCCGGTCTTCGCGCAGGTGCATGGTAATACCGTCAGCGCCGGCGGCCTCGCTGAGCAGGGCGCAGGTGACACAGTCCGGCTCGACTTCGTTGCCGTGATCGAGCGGGTGTTGGCGATATCTGGCCTGTCGAAGAGTCGCACAATGATCGACATTGACGCCGAGCAACAGACTGCGGTCATTTGGAATCATGAAAAAAGGTAGCTCAGGACTGCGTGGAGCGCCAGTCAAGTAGAGTGATTTGTGGGACACCGGCACCGCGCCAATAGTTCCAGCCAAAGCGGAACGCGAAATCGACGGGCTGACCAACGGGTGGCGGCTGCGGCATCTGCCAGGCTATTCCGGAAATTCCGCGGTGCGATCCATTGGGCAGACGAAAGCGGCAATTTCCATTGCCGAAGGTCTGTACCTTTTCCTCTAAAACCACATCGCGGAGGCCAAAGACCGGCTCGCTGTTGAACCGGCCGAAGGGATGGAGTCGTTCCAGTTCGGAGAGAAGGTCGGCATCCAAGTGGGAGGCATCCAGCCAAGTGGCAATCTCGAGGGAGGGCTGGGGGACTCCGCTGGGGTAGAGTTGCTCGAGCGCAGCGCAGAAGCGCTTGGTAAACTCGGGCACCTCTGTGGATTCCAAAGAGATACCGGCAGCCATCGGATGCCCGCCCCAGTGGCCGAGCAGATCATCGCATTGGAGGAAGGCTTCGACTAGATCTACGCCGTCGACGGATCGACCGGAGCCTTTGGCATGGCTGCCTTCCGCTCCGAGAATAACCGTGGGTTTATTAAAGTGACGACTGATCCGACTGGCGACAATACCGACCACTCCGGGATGCCACTCCGGATCGTACAGAACAATTGCGGGCGCATCGGCAAATAGTTGCCCGGCCCGCTCCTCGGCGGCGCGGGTCATGGCGCGTTCGATACCTTGGCGCTCGCTGTTCAGGGCATCCAATTGGCCGGCGATCTGGTGGCACCGGGGTTCGTCCTGGCAGAGAAGTAACTCCATAGGGAGGCTGGCATCAGCCAATCGGCCGCTGGCGTTGATCCGAGGCCCCAGACGGAAAGACAAATCCGCTCCGCTAATGGCTTGATCAGGAGCGATGCCGCCGATCTCCGAGAGCGCCCGAAGGCCGACCCGCTTGCGGGCCTGCATATGGCGGAGACCAAACCAGGAAAAGATCCGGTTCTCCCCGGTCAAGGGGACGAGATCGGCAACCGTGCCGAGGGCGACCAAATCAAGGAGTTCTTTTAATTGAAAGGCTTCGGCCCGGTCATTACCGGCCTGGCGAAGTTGCTTAATCAGGCCGTGTACCAGTTTAAAGACGAGACCGACTGTGCAAAGATCTTTATAAGCGGGGGCGGCATCCGTCTCGACATGGGGGTTGACCAAAAGGCAGCCGCGGGGAATTTCGTCTTTAGACTGATGGTGGTCAACGACGATCACCTCGACCCCCTGCCCGACGAGATAGTCGATCGGCTGATGAGCGTTGGTGCCACAGTCCAGTGCGATAAAGAGGTCGGGGCGCCCTTCTTCAAAGACACGCTCAATCGCTTCCTGACTCAGCCCATATCCCTCCTCCATGCGCCGGGGGACATAAAAGCGGGGGGACAATCCGAAATAACGCAAGGAGTCGACCAGTTGTACCGTACTGGTGATGCCATCGACATCATAGTCGCCAAAGATAACCAGGTTCTCCTTTTGATCGATCGCTTGAACGATGCGGTCTGCCGCGGCCCGGAGGTTATTGATTTGAAAAGGATCCGCCAGCTGCTCCAATTTCGGACGCAGGTAGTCGGCGGCTTTCTCTGCATCCAGCCCGCGCAGAACGAGGAGTCGGGCAAGCACTTCTGAAATGCGTAAAGTGCGGCTTAACTCATGAACACGGGCTTCTTCCGCTTGGAGCGTTTTCCAGATCATAGAGACTCAATTAGTCGGGGCTTGTTCAGCGCCCTTTCTCCCTGCCCGGAAGCGGGAAAGCAATCAGGCCGGCTCACGACTCTCCCAATCGTGGCGTTTGGGGGTCAACTCACGCTCTTCAACGTGACGACGATCGCCCTTGTGCCACCAGAAGAATACCGGACTCGCAATAAAGATGGATGAGAAAGTACCGGTGAGGATACCAATGATAAAGACAAAGGCGAAATCGTTGATCACACCGGCACCGAAAATGTAAAGAGAGAGCGCCGCCAGAAGTGTGGTCAAGCTGGTCAATAGGGAGCGCGAGAATACACGGCTGATGGCGAGATTAATGATGCGTCGCAGATCCGTTCCGGGGTTGAGTTCCAGTTCCTCGCGGATGCGATCAAAGACCACGATGGTATCATTGATCGAATAACCGACGATCATAAGAATAGCGGCGAGCATAGGTGCGGTAAATTGCCCACTGACAAAGATACCGAGGGCACCGCAAATAACAAAGATACCGACGGTCATGAGCACATCGTGAATGGTGGCGACGACGGCACCGATGCCGTAGCCGACCTCAAAGCGCAGGGCGACGTAAAGGAGGATGCCGAGCAGTGCGAAAAAGACCGACTGGAGGGCGTTCCACTGAATATCGCTGGAAACGGAGGCACCGATTTGGTTGACCCCGATTTCTTGCAGTTGAGCGACCGGAAAAGCATCCTGCAGGCCGGCGAGGACGAGACGGCTCTGGTCAAAGCGTGTCTGAATCTTGAGGACTTCGCGGTCTTCCCCGAGCAGGGTTTGGTAGACGGGGTTGACTTCACCAAGCTCGAGGGCAGCGGCGGCTTTGGCGAGTTCGCTGGTATCGATGCGTTCTGCGTAAGCGATGGTCATTTCATCACCACCGGTAAAATCGATGCCCATTATATTATCGTGGTGCAGGTAGATGGAGACGATACCGGCAGCGACCAAAGCCCAGGATGCGAGAAAGGCGGGGCGACGGTACTGGAAGAAATCGAGATTGATTTGCCCGAGTAAACTGAGGCCGAGCAGCTTGGAAAGATTCATGCGGTGAACGAGGAAGTCGGCAAGGAAGCGGGTGACGATGAGCGCGCAGAAGATCGAAGCGCAAATACCGATGGCCAGAGTGACGCCGAATCCACGAACCGGGCCGGTACCCAGCCAAATAAGAATGGAAGCGGTAATCAGGGTGGTGACGTTGGCATCAACAATCGTTGAAGTTACTTTTTCGAAGGCTCCGGAAAGCCCGTTTTTCAGGCTTTTGCCGGCCCGTAATTCTTCCCGCAGGCGTTCAAAGATAAGGATATTGGCATCGACCCCCATACCGAGGGTGAGCACGAGTGCCGCGACACCGGGCAAGGTCAGGGTGGCCCCCAGGCTGGCCAGTACACCAAGGACGATGACCACATTAACCAGAGCGGAGAGGACCGCGATCAGACCGCCGGTAAAGTAATAGAGCAACATGAAGCAGACGACCAGAATGGCGCCGACCTGGACGGCCTTGATCGAGCTTTGCTGGGCGTCTTCGGCCATGGAAGGACCGACTTCGTACATTTCGTCAACGCGCAATGGCAGGGCCAGCGGATTGTTCAATACATTGGCTAGATCGATGGCTTCGCGCTGGGAGAAGTTACCCGTGATCTGGGCATTTTTAGAGAGTACGCTCTGAATCGTGGGGGCCGAAGAGAGCTTGCCATCGAGCACGATCGCCAGCGGTTTGCCAACCATGCGTTCGGTCACGCCACGCAGGACATCTGCGCCCTCGCCGGTCATTTCCAGATGGATCTCGAATCCTCCATTCTGGTTTTGGAAAGGATAGGCCTGGTCCACGATCTCACCCGTGGCCTCGGGCAGCCGCTTGACAAACATACGTGTCTCGTAGACGTCACCGGTACGGCGGTCTTCATCTTCGAGGGTCAACACTTCGTATTCGTAAGGCGAAGGGTATTGATCAGCAGGTGTGCTGTCCGGGCTTTTCGATGGGTGCAGTGCGCGAAACTCCAGTCTTGCCGGCTTCTTGATGGCATCGAGTACTTCGGGGTTCTCTTTGGTCGAGAGTCCGGGCATTTGGATCTCAATGGCATCATCCCCTTTGGGCCGAATGATCGGCTCGGCCACACCGGAACCATCGAGACGATCGCCCATAATACGGATGGCGTCGGACAGCTGCTCGGTTTTCTGATTGGCTGAAAGATCTTCGGTGGCGGCCTCTTCCACTTTCATGGTCACCCCGACCCCACCCTTGAGGTCAAGCCCCAGACGAAGCGGGCTGTTGGCAGTCTTCAGGAGGTGCTTGAGGAGGATGTTGTTTCGTTTGTTTTGATTCGGGACATCCTTCAGGTTGATGTCCGGAAAATAGGTGGAAAAATCAATGTTATCCTCCGCCCCAATCTCGCGCAGGGCAAGAAACAGGGTCTTACGACCGGTATCCACATCTTCCCGGCTGGCTTCGACGCGGTCACGGGCGCGCTCCACAATGTCCTCAAACGCTTCCACCTCAGCGGTGGCTCGGGAGAGAATATAATCCTCAAAGGGACGGTCTTGCAGAGGAGTGATACTAATCCAGCACCAGGCGACAATCGACAGGGTGAGGATAAATTTCCAGAGTATGTTTCCAGACATGGGGTTGTATTCTTTGCGCCGGGGCTACCGATGCGGGGCTAGGATTCGCCGTTACTAAGTTTGCTGCCAATCGAGCTGCGGCTGATTTCGATTTTCGTGTTATCCGCGATGCGCAGGATAAAGCGGTCATCCTTGACGTTCGTGATCGTACCGTAAATTCCACCGCTGGTGACCACATCGTCACCCGACTGCAGTTCAGTAATCATTTTATCGTGTTGCTTTTGACGCTTGCGCTGGGGCGCAATGATGAGAAACCACATACCAGCAAAGAGAAGCAGTATGGGAATAAATTGAGCGAATCCGGCACCCGGTTGGGGAGCGGCTTGAGCAATGACTTGGATAAAAGAGAGTTCGAACATCGGAATAGATAGGATGAAGTAAGCGGAAGAAGCAAAGGAAGCAGCGAAAGGAAGGCAAGTATGGAATGCGCCGAACCTAGACCAGGAGCAATCCAAGAGATACCAGCAGGCCGTAGGCGATCACCGCTTTTCCGGCGATCTCCAGACAGCGCAGGTAATCCTCTGCCGATTGGGCGCTTTGCAGACCAGCGGCCAAGCGGAATCCGGATGCCGCCGGAAGAAGGCCGGCAAGGATCCAGTAACCGGCGCCCCGCGAACAGAGCAGCAGCAGGACGCCTCCGGAGATGAGGGATGCGGCAGAGCATTGAGCGCGGGCGAAGCGACGACCAAAGCGTACCACGAGTGTCCGCTTGTTCGCCTTTGCATCCCCTTCCATGTCTCGGTAGTTATTAACTACCAGTAAGTTATTGATCAACAGACCGCACCCCAGACCGAGCCACACGGCGTCTGCCAAAAAGACACCGGTCTGCACATAGTAGCTCACGCCGAGCGCGATCAAACCAAAGAAGAGAACGACAAAAACATCCCCCAGACCGTTGTAAGCGAGTGGATACGGCCCCCCGGTGTAGCACCAGGCGGCAGCGACACTGGCCAAGCCGATCGCGAGCAACCACCAACCGCCGAAAGGAATCAATGCCAAACCCAGACAAAACCCGAAAAAGAGTACTCCAATTGCCGCGCGGCGCATGACGGAGGCTGAGACGATGCCGGCCGCCACGGCCCGGCGCGGCCCCAGACGATCCGGGGTATCTGTCCCCTTGACTCCATCGAGATAGTCATTCGCCAAATTGGTGCCGACCTGCATAAAGAGGGCGAAGAAGAAGCAAAGTGCGGCGGCGATGAGATGGAAGCCCTCGTCGGCATAGGCCAAGGCCGAAGCAAGCAGAACCGGTGTAAGTGCAGCGGGCAGCGTTTTCGGACGGGTGGCTTCAAGCCAGATTTTCCAGTTGGCCATAGGCGTACTGTGGAGAGACCCGAGGAATACTCCAGCCGATTTGCCATTCCCAGGCAAAACGGAGAGTGGAATTTTTATTTGAGGCTTCCTGTTTTGACGATTCCGGATTTTGCTAGCTTTCATGAAACCCACCTTATTGGTACTGGCTGCGGGCATGGGCAGTCGTTACGGCGGCCTCAAACAACTGGACCCGATGGGGCCGCACGGAGAGACCGTGTTGGACTATTCGGTATACGATGCGATTCGGGCAGGCTTTGAAAAGGTGGTCTTTGTCATTCGGCGCGACTTTGAGGCACAATTCAAATCAGTCGTGGGCCATCGCTTTGAGGACCGCATCGTGGTGGAGTACGCCTATCAGGCGGTGGATGACTTACCGGCAGGTTATGCACTGCCTGCCGAACGGACAAAGCCCTGGGGGACAGCCCATGCGGTGCGCGCGGCGCGGGCGCAAATCGATACCCCGTTTGCGGTGATCAACGCCGATGATTTTTACGGTCGGGACGCGTTTGCCCAACTTGCCCACTACTTCGAGAATTTCGGAGATAAGCCCGAACTCCAGACCTGCATGGTTGGCTATCCGCTGTGCAATACCCTTTCTGCCCATGGCACAGTGAACCGGGGCATCTGCCGGGTTGCGAAAGGCATCCTGAAGGGGGTCGAGGAGCACACAGAAATCGGTCTGGCGGAGGACGGCTGCCCGAGTGGAAAAAACCTAGAGGGAGAGGTCGTTGCGCTGAGCGACCAGGCGATTGTTTCGATGAACTTCTGGGGCTTTACGCCGGCCATCTTTGCCAGCATCGAGGCTTATTTCAAAGAATTCCTGGAGACCCACGGAAAAACACCCAAGTCGGAGTGCTACATCCCTAGTCTGGTTGACGAGCTCATCCAGACTGACCAAACGGAATGCGCCGTGTTGGAAACCAATGGTAATTGGTTTGGGGTGACCTATCCGGAAGATAAGCCGCAGGTACAAGATGGACTGCGCAAACTCTTCGAGAGTGGCGCCTACCCGGCATCCATCTGATTCGAAGACCGACGCAAGCGGCGAAGTAATAAACGCACCGCATAGAAGACAAGACAGAGGACGAGGATTCCGGCAACGACCGGAAGGACAATGGCGAGGGAAGCAGTTAGAACCGAACCGCCCAACTCGGCGGTGGATACTGCGGGATTCCCGACCCCTCCGGTTGTGGCCGTCGAGGTGCCGCGAGCGACCACCGTACTAATTTGGACAATACCTGCGGTGCCCCCGCCAATAATTGCTCCGAGGATCCACTTGAGGGCGGTGTCATCCAATAATTCCGGCATAAATTCTCCGGAAAGCAGAGTACCGGCGAGCACCGCAGCGGGCGTTGCGATGGAGTCGAGCGTGTTGTCCAACCAGGGGATATAATAACTGCCGATTTCAAGAACGGTCGCCACGCCGAGAGCAAGGGTCACCGGCGTGCTACCGAGCCAATGGTGCTGACCGAGCAATGCTTCAACATCAAAGCCGCCTCCGAGGAACTCCGCGCCGATCCCTGTATTCGCGGCGAGACTGGCCATAAAGAGAGGTACAAAGACCCGAAAACCGCAGGCGGCGGCGAGACCAATACCGGCGAGTAGAGCAATTATTTCATTCATTGTGCTGCCTGTCTAAGAGACTGTACACAGTCGGCACCGGCACAATCTTCAATATTTTACGCATTATCCTATAGCATAGTTTACAAAATGAAATATATTATTTATCTATTATTGAGTATTTATACTTAATTTCTTAAAAAATCCGGATTCTCTTCGTGGGAGGGATTATACATGATGAAAATTGAGCGCTATGGAGTTTACTGGGCAGACTTGGATGGCCCATCCTCGCTCAGTGTAGCCAACGTACATCCGGTAGTGGTGGTGGGGCATCCATCCTTTTTCAAGCCAGCGGAGAGCGTTATCGTTTGCCCTCTGACGTTAACACGGCAACCCGATTGGGAGTCCCGCATTCCCTTTATTTGCGCGGGCATTGAGACGGAAATCGCGACCGATCAAATATCTACGATTGAGCAATCGTGCTTGAAAGACCGGATCGACAAGCTGAGCCCAGCAGAAACGGATGCCCTGCGGGCATTACTCAACCAGATGCTCCTTGTGGAATAACCGGTGGCGCACTCAGGCAGCGGCCTGAACAATCCTTGAGTAAATTTCTTCGACCGGCAGTTTTGCCAGTTCGGCGGAAGAGACTCTGGGCCGATTCAGTGGCGGCAACGCATCGATTGACTCGGAGAGACAGACATCACGGTTTGCCTCGGCCTCTTCGACCCGATCAATCGGAGTGAAGTGCGGCGCACTGAGGAGGGTTTCCGGATGCTCCCGGAGGAGGCGACGAATAGCTAAGACTGCATCGGCGAATCGGTCGAGTTCCGCTTTGGTGTAGCTCTCTGTCGGCTCAATCATCAAGCCCAAAGGTTCCGGCCAGGCGACGGTGGGTGCGTGAAATCCGAAATCAAGAAAGAGCTTACCAATTCGGGGTGCCGCGTCGACCGCCCGTAAACCGACTGCTTCGAGACGGGAGTAGTCTTCTTCCCGCAGTGTAATAATAAACTCATGCATGCGCGGTTCACTATCGGCACCGGTCGGGAGAAGCGCGTAATCGGGCGTCAATCTAGACTGTGTGTAACGGGCACTGAGCACGGCCATGGCGGACATACGGCGCACGCCTTCGCGGCCTAACCGAAGCAGGTAGGTGTAGCAACGAACCTTGTGGGCAAAGTTGCCCCAGTGACGATGGAAGGAACCAATGGTTTTCGGTGGCTGAACCGGTGTATAATGACCATTGGGCAATTGCTCGATTTGGTAGCCCGGCAAATAGTCAACCAGTCGATCGCTGACCGCCACGATGGCATCACCCGGGCCGCCGCCGCCATGTGGAATTGTCCATGTCTTATGGAGGTTATTGTGCACCGCATCGACACCAAGAGCGCCGAGATCAACCCAACCGGCGATGGCATTCATATTGGCGCCGTCCATATATACGAGCCCACCAACTGCGTGCACTTTTTCAGCGATACGTTTGAAATCCGTTTCAAAGACCCCCGAGGTATTGGGGTTGGTGATCATAATGCCAGCCACGCGGTCGCCGTAGGCCTCGATTTGAGCATCCAGATCGGCCTCGAGGACACGGCCCTCCGGATCGGCTTCGAGATAAACGATACGCCCACCGGCACCACTAAAGCCAGCCATCGTAGCCGTGGCAAAATTGGTACCATGAGCGGAGCGAGGGATGAGAACGACATCGCGCTGCCCACCGTGATCACGGTGGTATGCTTGAAATAACTTGAGGCCGACCAGTTCCCCCTGGGCACCGGCAACCGGTTGCGTCGTGACGGCGGCAAGCCCGGTAATTTTTTTGAACCATTCCTGAATCTCGTGGAGCAAAAAGAGGGAGCCCTGGGCATCGGCAACGGGCGCTTGAGGATGGAGATCGGTAAACCCGTCCAGACCGGCGGCCCAGTCGTTGACTTTCGGGTTATACTTCATCGTGCAGGACCCCAGCGGGTAGCAGCCATCGTCCGGGCTGACATTGAGTTCCCCGAGTTGCTTATAATAATCGAGTACCTCTTGCTCCGAAAATGCGAGTAAGCCGGGAGCCTCCAGGCGGAGGTCTGAAGCTGCCGGTGCCAAGTTTCGGGCCGAATCATCGGCGCAGGGAGAGCCGAAACAATCAGTAAAAATCGCGGACAGCGCATCGAGGTCCTGTTCACGGTTAGAGAAGGACAGTTTGAGCAGGGAACGCCCCCCGGCAATTCGTTCGGATACATCGGCACCGGCCAGCGTCCCGGCGGCATGGGCCTGATCGAGAAACTCAGAAACCGCTATCGGTAGGGAAAGGGTTACCTCATGAAAGCTCACACTCTGAGGAAAAGCGAGAGAGACTCCCGGGTAGGCGGTGAGGCGCTCAACGGCACTTTGTAGACGCTGCCGCATGGCATCGACCATGGTGGAGAGCCCGTCATCTCCCCGCTGGAGAAGAGCGGCCCCAACGATGGTGGCAATAAAGGCCTGATTGGAGCAAATATTCGAGGTAGCCTTATCTTTGCGGATGTGTTGCTCCCGAGTAGCCAGCACACCCACCCGGCAGTCGCGCCCGGCAGAGTCGCGGGCCTTGCCGATAAAGCGCCCGGGCGCAGTGCGCACCCCGGTCCGTTCCTTATCAGAGAAACGTACGCCGAAGAGGCCCAGACCGGGTCCCCCGAAATTAGGCCCCAGAGCAAGGTGATGTGCCTCCCCGACAATGATATCAGCACCCGATACCCCAAAGGCAACGGGCGGTTTGAGCGCACCTGCGGCGAGGAGCAGTGGATCAATCACGGCTACGCTTTTTGCCCCGAACTCGGCGGCAAGGTCAGCCAGTGCGTCCACATCCTCAAGCAATCCGAAGGTGTTCACTTGTGGAAAGACAATCGCGGCAAGGTCAGCTCCAGCCGCTTCGGCACGCGCCCGCACCTTTGCCAGATCGACGCAGCCAGTGTCCGGGTCGGCCGGCACGAATTCAATCTCCAGTGCGGTGCCTTCGACCAGTGTATTCAAAACTTCATTATCTCCGGGATAGAGCGTTTCCGCGATAAGCGCGCGGTGGGATTTACGCTTCATTCTGGCTGCTGCCGAAATGCCCTCAAAGATCGAAGTGGAGCGCTCATAGAGGGATGCGTTGACCGCCTCGAAGCCAGTCAACCGAGACAAGGCGCATTGATAAATCCAGTGGGCAATGAGTGTGCCCTGACTGAGCTCCGGCTGGTAAGGGGTATATGCAGTGGTGAGGTTGCGAATCTCGCAAAGGGGACCGACCACCGACGCGGGCTCAAGATCGAGCAATCCATCACCGAGGAAGCTGTTGCCGATACGGTTGCGGCCGGCGATTTCGGCAAGTCTTTGGCGAAGGGTTTGGGGATCCAGTTCCTCGGGTAATGCAGGCGGGCTGGAGAACAGTACATTGGGGTCAATATGGGCAAAGAGACTCTCCAAGCTAGGTCGGTCGACAGCCTGTAGCATCTCCTTGATGTCCGCATCACTAGCCGGGATATAATGACGGGCGCTTTCGCGCATTTCAGCTACTTTGGAGATACTCATTAATTATTGATTCAAACTGGATCTCGCCGCTTGGCAAACAAGGGAATCCAGTTAAAGCTAATATTTCACATTTTTATTTATTGCCACTGCTTCTATTTGCCCATGCCAAACTCAAATAAACTACCACTACACGACTTCCACAAGGCCAATGGTGCTCGGTTTGTGCCCTTTGGGGGCTGGGAAATGCCGGTTCAATACAGCAGCATTCTGGAGGAGCATAAGGCAGTGCGTGAAGCGGCCGGTCTATTTGATGTGAGCCATATGGGGGAAGTACTGATTCACGGACCGGAGGCAGCGGCCTATTTAGATCACTTGCTGGTCAACGCCATTGCTTCCGCAGAGATTGGCCGGGCCATCTACTCGCCGATGTGTCTGGAAAATGGGGGCGTCGTGGATGACTTGATCGTTTATCGGATGGGTGCCGCAGAGTTCCTCCTCTGTGTTAACGCAGCGAACCATGCCAAGGATCTATCCTGGATGCAGACACAAGCCGACGCATCGGGCATGGATGTCTGCCTTGAGGATCAATCTGATGCCTATGCCCTACTCGCTTTACAGGGGCCGAAAGCGGCTGACATCTTAGAGGTCTGCGGCTTCGCCGGCATCGCTGAGCTCAAGCGCTTTCGTCACGAGTCACGCACCCTTGCGGGGGGGGCAACGGTGCGGATCTGCCGTACCGGATATACCGGTGAAGACGGCTTTGAACTTTTCCTGCCAGTCGGCGCAGCGGATTCGCTGGCCAGCATGCTATTGGACAGGGGCACTTCGTATGGACTTCGTCTCTGCGGACTCGGGGCCCGCGACAGCCTACGACTGGAAGCCGGATTACCGCTCTACGGGCACGAGTTGACGGAGACGATCTCTCCTCTGGAAGCGGGGCTGGAGTGGACAGTCAAGCTGGGGAAATCCGGCTTTGTTGGGAAAAGCGCCCTGCTCAAACAGAAAGAAGATGGATTGGATAAGCGTGTTGTCCATTTCAAGTTAGCCGGGCGCCGAATTGCCCGGGAGGGCGCCGAGGTAATCGATGCGGCAGGCACGACCGTTGGCAGCGTGCTCTCCGGCACACATTCCCCGATCCTGAACTGCCCGATCGGCAGCGCATTGATTGAGGTCCCTGCACTGGCGGGTGGACTATCAGTCGATCTTCGCGGGCAGCGGGAACAACTCGAATTGGCAAGCCCACCGCTGCATCTCGCCGAGTAGATAAAGGGAAGCTAGGGCGTGGTCGCGGTTTCCTTTTCGAGAGGCTGATTCGCCACCGCAGGCAACTCAGTGACTACCGCGGCTTCCATCATGGGATCGCTGTCCGGGCGCGGCAGAGTCTTCACGGAAAACTCCAAGTCTTCCTCACCCCGGCGTACTTTAACTGAGGTGAATTGATTTGCCCGGGTAAAAAATATGGCGCTTGGGACGTCAGAAACATCGGCAATCTCGCGCCCACCAATGGCCAGAATCTGATCGCCCTCCTGGAGGCCTGCCTTTTCAGCCGGTGCTTCCGAAACCAATTGGGAGAGAAAAACATTTCTCTGATCGCCCTTGTCGACCTTAGCGGTGACTTCCAGCCCCATCCAGCCGTGAATGATATGACCGGCAAAGAGAAGATCATCACGGACCCGTGCGACGGCATCGGGAGGCAGGCAGTAAGAACCGGACAACTCGTTAATCGAGGCAACTGACATACCGATAAAACGTCCATTGATGTCGAGCATGGGGCAACCGCCCTGCCCGCCATCTACGGGTATCGAGGTGCGCAGGTAGCCGGTCGGGAAAATGCGTTTGCCGAGCTTTTTATCAAAGCCTGTGACGATCCCCATGGAGGGAGATGGATCAAAGTCGAGCGGGCAGGATAGTGCCACGACAATAGAGCCTAAGGGTGGCTGGGGCAGGCTGGTATCGATCGGAATAATGGAAAAATCCTCCGGTGGTTGGAGCAGGCGAAGGACGGAGATATTCGTCAGGAGATCATGGCCGACCGGCTCGGCGGCGTAGGGTTTTCCGCGGTACTCGACCCAGACACGACTGGCCCCGGCTGCCCGGCTGGCACTGACCAAAATGTGCCCTTCCTTGCTGATAAAAAATCCGGTGCCGACCCGCACCAAGACGTTCAGGGAATCCTCTGCTTTTTCATCGGCTTCTTTGATCGGCTGTCGATACGCCGCCTTAACGCGCACAATGGCGTTTTTATTTTGTTCAAAAACTTGGACGATCCGGCCTTGCAGGGCCAAAGCATCCGCAGTCGATGCCCATAGAACGATCGGGCTACTCAGACAAAGGAGTGCTAGACTGAGGATTTTGAGGAGTCTCTGCATCTGCATTCGCTAAAAGGTCAAACTCGCCAGCATTGTTCGACCACTACGCGGTGCCGCCTCCTGAAAGGAATAATCTGCCTGAGACAGCTCGGCCGCTACCATTCGATCCATGCCAAAGTCTTGCTGGAAGGTCTCTTCGCCGACTCCGATTGACTCGATTGTGTAGTCCACAAATTCCACACCCTCGACTACATTTGCTGCGTTAGCAGCGTTTGTAGGATTCATCGCATCCGCATCCGCAGAGCCAAGCGGGGCAGAGACTGCGGACTGAGGCGTCGATGCGGCGAGGGACCCTTCCATGTAAATGGACGGTTGGGGCTGGCTAAAGGGACCGATGGCGACGAGAGCGACCGCTGCAGTGGCAGCCGTGAGCAGCCCGACAGGAAAACGTTTGCCGGCAAATGCGCGTAGTACTTGCCGATGAAAAGGATCTTTCTTTACCAGAGTTTGCAACATTCGCTGGTGAAGCTCACGGTCGAAGCGATTCCAGTAGGCTTCATCCGGCCGCTCTGCACGCTTGAAGCGCAAGAGTTCTTCCAGCTGAAGATCCTTTTTTGTCGGGTCTTTTTTATGGTTCAGCATTGTTCGGTGGTTTTGAAAATGGGCGTATAAACGAGTTCGTTTGGTTTGGACCGGGTCCGATCCGAGTTAGTTCAGATTTCTTCGAGGTTTCGTTTAAGTTTCTTCGAGGTCTCGTCTGGGTTTATTCGAGGTTTCGTCTGGGTTTAGTCTAAATAGTCTTTGAGAAAAGCTTGTAACTGTTGTTTGGCGTAGTGGAGGCGGGAGCGAACCGTGCCGACGGAAGTTTTGGTGATTTCTGCGATCGCCGCATGTTCGAGACCCTCGATTTCGTGTAAAATAACAACTGTCCGATGCTTAGGAGACAATTTCTGCAGCGATTCGTTCAATCTTTCCTGCAGTTCGCGTACCAATACACCCTTTTCGGTGCGTACTTTTGCGGTTAGTTTTTCGACAACCTCAGACGAGCTGGCGGTCTCCTGAACCGTCTCATAATTAATGAATCGGCGGCGACCCTGCTTCTTCAGGAAAGTCATCGTCGAATTCAGGGCAATGCGATAGATCCAGGTAAAGAAGGCAGACTTGCCTTTAAAGCGCCCGATCGCCCGAAAAGCTTTGATGAAGGTATCCTGGGTCAGATCCGAGGCATCCTCACGATTACCGGTAATATTGTAGATGATCGAAAAAATAGACTCCCGGTACTTGCTGACTAACTGATCGAAGGCGCCGACGCGGCCTTCCTGCACCTCTTGCACGATGGCCCAATCCGCGTCCCGCTCTGTAGGACTGGTGCCTGTCTTGCCGGTGGCAAAATCTTTTGTCGCTGTTCCCGTCAGGTCCATCGAGCCAAATATTCTATTGTGACGTGCCCAAAGGCAAGCAAAAGCAATCTATGAAAGATAGCCTTCCGGATGCTTCTTATGCCAGTTCCACGCCGTCGCGATAATGTCCTGAACATCCATGTATTGTATCTCCCAGCCAAGCTCACTGCAGGCCTTACTGGAATCGGCATAGAGTGCTGGCGGATCGCCCGGGCGGCGATCGGCTTCAATCACCGGAACGGATAGCCCGGTCACTGCCTCAACTGCATGAATGATCTCACGGACTGAGCTAGGACGACCCGTGCCCAGATTATAAAAATAGGCCGCGCCAGGCTCTTCCAACTTTTCAAAAACGGCAATATGCGCCCGCGAGAGGTCGTCCACATGCACGTAGTCCCGCAGGCAGGTGCCGTCCGGCGTAGGGTAGTCCGTGCCGAAAATTTTAATATTTTCACGACGTCCGGTGGCCGCATCAATGACCAGAGGGATGAGGTGCGTCTCCGGCTTATGGTCCTCCCCGATCGTGCCGTCCTCGGCGGCTCCGGAAGCATTAAAGTAACGAAAAGCAGCGAAGCTCATGCCGTACGCCTGAGCAAATGTCTTGAGACAATTTTCCACATCCAGCTTAGTCTGGCCATAGGGATTGATCGGGGCCTGCGACATGGTCTCGGTCAGCGGTAAGGTAGCCGGCTCGCCATAGGTCGCACAGGTTGAAGAAAAAACAAACTTATGAACGCCGTGATCGAGCATCGCCTCGAGCAGTCGAAGCGTCGCAACAAAATTATTGTTATAATATTTGCGCGGGTCGGTGACCGACTCTCCGACATAAGCGAACGCTGCAAAATGCATGACCAGCTCGATCGACTCTTTTTCCAGAATCTGACCGACCGCCGATGAATCACCCAGATCGCAATCATAAAAGGGCACATCCTCGGCGACCGCCTGCCGGTGACCGAAGACCAGATTATCCAGCACCACCGGCTGATGGCCGGCCGCCTGCAACTGACGAACACAATGACTACCGATGTAACCGGCCCCTCCAACAACGAGTACTTTCATCGAGTCAGGCAAACAAACAGTCGATATTTGTCGAAGAAAAAACAGTCTTTCTTGCCTCTGCCGGGTCCCGTCGAGCGAGCGTAAAGAAGTGTATTCTGTTTTTCCGTTATTGACAGCCCCACCGCTCGACATGGTAACAAGAGCGGCTATCGATGGAGCAAACAAGGATCGTCATCACAGGTGTGGGCCTGACCTCTCCGAACGGAAACTGTTTGGAAACCTACCGCAAGCAATTGCTGGAAGGCGTTTCCGGCGTGCAAACCATCGACATGCGCTACATTGGTAAGGTGTCGGCAGGCATCTGTGACTTTGATCCGAAAAAGTACCAGAAGCGAAAAGAACTGCGTGTCGGCACCCGGGCCGGCAGCATCGCCATCTACTGTGCCCGGGAAGCCGTGGCAAACAGCGGGTTAGACTTTGCGGCCATGGATAAGAACCGGATCGGGGTCTACGTGGGAACGACCGAGCATGGCAATGTAGAAACCGAAAACGAAGTCTACAACATCTCCAAGTTTGACTACGACACCCGCTACTGGACGCACCACCACAACCCGCGCACCGTAGCCAATAATCCGGCTGGAGAGATCACCATCAACATGGGCATCACAGGCCCGCACTATACCATCGGAGCGGCCTGCGCGGCGGGCAATGCCGGATTGGTGCAAGCCGTGCAAATGTTGCGTCTGCGGGAAGTCGACTGTGCGCTGGCAGGCGGAGTGAGTGAGAGTGTGCAAACTTTTGGCATCTTTGCCGGCTTCAAAAGCCAGGGTGCTCTGGCGGATCACACAGACCCGGAAAAAGCCAGCCGACCCTTTGACCGGGGGCGCAACGGGATCGTGGTTTCTGAAGGAGGCGCCATTTACACCCTTGAGCGACTGGAAGATGCGCAGGCACGCGGAGCCCACATTCTTGGAGAGATTATCGGCTACTGCATCAATTCCGACGCCAGCGACTACGTACTGCCGAATCCGGTCCGCCAGGCGGAATGCATGCGTGCGGCAATCGCCCAGGCCGGCCTAGAGCCCGGAGACATCGATATCGTGAACACCCACGCCACCTCGACCCCGCAGGGCGACATTCAGGAATGCAAGGCGATCGCAGAAGTTTTTGCCGACTGCCCGACCACCTATGTGAATAATACAAAAAGCTTTATCGGGCACGCAATGGGAGCGGCCGGTGCCCTGGAACTCGCAGGCAACCTGCCTGCCTTTGACGATAATGTCGTACACCCGACCATCAATATCGACGAACTCGACCCAGAATGCGAACTCCCGAACCTCGTAGTCAACCAACCACACAAGGTTGACGCCGTCG
Source organism: Opitutia bacterium UBA7374 (assembly GCA_002469895.1). Lineage (GTDB taxonomy): Bacteria > Verrucomicrobiota > Verrucomicrobiia > Opitutales > Coraliomargaritaceae > UBA7374. The sequence continues at coordinate 35,242 of DKOA01000011.1, read as the reverse complement.
AACTTATCCTTAACAACTCATTCGGAATGCTGGGAATCAACTCCGCACTCATCGTGCGCAAGTTCACAAAATAACCCAACCCAGCAGAACGCATAGAATAACATGACAGAAGATCAGGTAAAACAAATCGTCATCGACATCATCAACGAAATCGCCCCGGATGAAGACACTACAGACTTAAAAGGTGATGTCAGTCTGCGCGATCAGATGGATCTCGATTCCATGGATTTCCTCGATATTGTCATGGAATTGCGCAAGCAGCATGGCATCGAAGTTCCCGAGGAAGATTATCCAAGGCTGGCCTCGCTCGACAGTTGTGCCGACTACCTGACTCCTAAATTCAACGAGAAGTAACCCGCTGCTGCTCTGCTAAGAGCCACCCCCGTAGTCGGGTCTGCTTGAGGTCTCCATATGGCTATTTCACTGACCGAAAGTCAGCATTTCGAAACCATCATCATCGGAGCCGGCATGGCTGGACTGGCTGCCGGCATTCGCCTTGCTTTGGCTGGGAAAGAGGTCCTCATCCTCGAACGTCACAACGCCAGCGGTGGCCTCAACTCTTTCTACAGCATAGAGGGCCGCAAGTACGACGTGGGCCTGCATGCCCTGACCAACTACGTCCCGAAGGGCACCAAGGGCAGTCCCCTGAACAAGCTGCTCCGCCAATTACGGATCCCCTACGATGCTCTCGATCTTTGCCAGCAGCATGGCTCGCGGATCGCCTTTCCCGATCGCCAAATACGCTTTGATAATGATTTCGCGCTGCTTGAGTCTGAAATCGAACGCAGCTTTCCCGATCAAATGGACGGCTTCCGCGCGCTGACCACTGAGATTCGGGAACTCGATGCTTTCGATCTCGGCGCAGCCCCCAGTTCGGCCCGGGCGGCCGTACAGCAGCACATCAAAGATCCGCTTCTGGAGGACATGCTCTTCTGTCCGGTCATGTACTACGGCAGCGCCGAGGAGCACGATATGGACTATTTGCAGTTTGCCATCATGTTTCGCTCGCTCTTTTTCGAAGGCTTCGCCCGCCCCTTCGATGGCGTCCGAGTCATTATCCGCTTGCTGCAGGACAAATACCGCTCGCTCGGTGGCCAGCGCAAAATGAAGTGTGGGGTGCAGTGTATTCATACCGAAGGGAGTCGCGCGACCGCAGTCACTCTCGACAACGGCACCACCTTGACGGCAGATTCTATCCTCTCCACTGCGGGTGCCGTCGAAACCACCCGTCTCTGCGAAGACCAGAAAGCCGACGCGCAAGCCGAGAACGTCGGCCAGCTCGGGTATGCTGAGACCATCACCGTACTGGACCGGCAACCGGCCGATTTCGGATGGGACGACACTATAATTTTCTTCAATACCCGCGATCGATTCAGCTATTCCCGGGTGGACGCGGATCTGATTGATCCGACCAGCGGCGTGATCTGTTTTCCGAACAACTACGACTATGGTGATCGGCAACTCGATGAGGGCTTTCTTCGGATCACCGCCATGGCGAACCACGACCGATGGTGCGCTCTGGGCGAAGACGACTACCGCCAAGAAAAAGAACACTGGTACGGCGAACTGCAAAAAGTCGCCCTGAACATCCTCCCTGCAGGCAAGCTCCCGCTAGACGCACACCGCGTAGCCAAAGACATGTTCACCCCCCGAACCGTGCGCAAATTTACCGGTCACCTAAACGGTGCCATTTATGGAGCGCCCGGCAAGAGCCGCGCAGGCCGCACCCATCTGGACAATGTCTACCTCGCCGGCACCGATCAGGGCTTCCTCGGTATCGTCGGTGCTATGCTCAGCGGCATTTCCATGGCCAACCTGCATGTCCTGCAGGGCAGTTGAACCCAAACTCTGCAAACGGACTTCTCAATCAATATTTTGCGTGCGGTGCGTTTCTTTTTACCCGGCACGTTTCCAATCCTAGGCAGTAAAAATTGGCTCATCGAAAGGAATGAAGCCGGAATCAACCCGGCGGCCAAGTCAGCGCCCGCCCACCGAGCACATGCACATGTAAGTGCGGCACGGTTTCTCCGCCATCGGGGCCATTGTTGACTACCACCCGGTACCCCCCGGAGAGATGCAGCGATTGAGCGACCTTTGCCGCGGTCAATAACAAGTGGCCAAGGAGAGACTGCTCCGCCTCGGTGGCCTCGCCGATCCGGGGCACCACTTGTTTCGGAATGACCAACAAATGCGTCGGTGCCTGCGGGTCGATATCGTGAATAACGATGCACAAATCATCCTCGTGCTCGATCTTTGCCGGAATCTCCCGGGCAATGATTTTTTCAAATAGCGTGGACATGCCGACATACAAACAATTGCCGCGATCGAGACCAGCGCAAAGCGCCGGAGCCAGTCCACTCTTAAGGAATGCAGACCCTACCCTGCCCCGTCCGGGCAAATCGTTTGCCTTTTATGGTATGGCTTAGAGTACGATGACCTGCAAGTTCGAACCTTTCGGCGCCCAGGTTGCGGCCAAGTCATCGATCCAACTGCGGAGACGCCGATAGCGCGCCTCCCGACGTCGTGTCCAGTAGGCTCCATCCGGGCAAACCGCCTCACGCAGACCGGTAACAATCAGACAAGCATGACGCCGGCCTGAAAGCGCCTTCATCCTTTCAATAATCGACCGGCGCAACCAAAGCGGCGCATAGTCCTCCGGCCCCTCCACATGCCAATAGGCAAATGCCACACTCGGGGCACTGCCTTCCCCGAAATGAAGACGGGCCAGTTTTGGAATACTGCCGGAGAGCGAGATTTGGCGCCTCGCCAGCTCCGGCTGCTCATCGACCAAATCCAGTACCCTTCGCGCATGCTGGCCACCTTCCGGATCCGCCCCGACGACGCCCTCCAGTAAGCTGCTCAAAATACGCAACTGCTGCAAAGGACCGCTCTTAGGCATGGCTCTTCGGTTGCTTCAGAGAATCGATTTCCTCCAATAACTCGCTAATATCGCGAAAATCTTTATACACCGAGGCATAGCGAACATATGCGATCTGGTCAATTTGCTTGAGCCGGACCATGATCTGTTCGCCGATCGCCTTGGAAGGGATCTCCTGATCAAACTCTTTTTCCAGCGAGGCCATAACATCGGCCACCAGCATCTCAATCTGCATAAAATCAACCGGACGCTTTTGCACAGCCTTTTTGATCCCGCCCAGCATTTTGGCCCGATCGAAATCCTCCCGCCGGCCATCGCGTTTGACCACCAGCAAGTCCCCGCGCAGTACTTCTTCTACCGTGGTAAAACGGGCATCACAATCGAGACACTGACGACGGCGGCGAATCGAAGTTTCATTTTTCGCCGTGCGTGTGTCCAATACCTTGGTTTCTGCTGATCTGCATTTAGGGCATCGCATAGCGTATCAGTAATACAAAATACCCGCATCTAGTCAACCCTATGCGGCACACCCCTAGATCTAGGATCATCCGTTTCCGCCTCACAGGACGAACCCTTTCTCTCCACGGCAAAGCCCGAAA
>DKOA01000011.1:28894-31369 GCA_002469895.1 Opitutia bacterium UBA7374 | reverse complement strand
CAGCCGCCCGAGATCGCAAATATCGCTAGAGATCGAGAAAGTTCTTGAGCAGTCGCATCCCTGCTTCCGTGGCGATCGACTCCGGGTGGAACTGTACGCCCCAGACCGGCAGCGTCTTGTGCGCCAGCCCCATGATCTCGCCCGCTTCCGTCTCCGCAGTCACCGCCAGACAATCCGGCAAGCTAGCCCGCTCCACGAGCAGCGAATGGTAGCGCGTTGCCTCCATCGGATTGGGCAGGCCAGTGAACAAATCCGTATCGCGATGGCGCACCGGACTGGTCTTCCCGTGCATCAGGCGCTCCGCCCGGACCACCCGACCACCAAAATACTGACCGATACACTGGTGCCCCAGACAAACCCCCAGCAGCGGCTTCTTCCCGGCAAAGGCCTCGATCATCTGCAGGCTATTGCCCGCCTCATCCGGCGAACACGGCCCCGGGGAGATCATCACCCGTTCCGGATCCAGTGCCAGCGCGGCCTCTACCGAAAGCGCGTCGTTGCGGTAAACTGCCTGCTCGACCCCAAGTTGCCCGAAGTATTGCACCAGATTATAAGTGAACGAGTCGTAGTTGTCGATGACCAGTAGCATACGTAAGCCCCTAACTTAGGCATCCCGCCCCGCCCTGCAAGCCGCAAGAGGCCGTGGTTGAGCAGAATGCACATAATCGGATCAACAAGGAGAATGTTATAGACTATCAATAGGATCCGTAAAACAGCTACTGTTGTTGGCACAAATTCATCCAGTGCGGGTCTACTTACCAAGACCCTTCATGAGAACAAATCGAGGGTTCCAGAGATGAAGAAAAGTACACTGATTGATAAGCTGAACACGGATCTTGCCGGAGAGTTGAGTGCGATCATTCAGTATACCACCTATGCGGCGAAAGCGACGGGGCCTTATCGTCCGCAATTGTCCCAATTCTTTCTAACGGAGGCAGCTGACGAACAGTTGCACGCCCAGTTCCTCGCAAATAAAATTGTCGCTTTGGGGGGTGAGCCGACGACCGAGGCAGGACCGGTTCCCTCTGCCGCGAGCAACCATGAGATGCTTGAAGCGGTATTGGCAGCGGAGCAAGCAGCCACCGCAGCCTACACAGAACGTGCTAAGGAAGCGGAAGCCTACGGCGACAAAGGCTTGGCCGTGGAGCTGGAAGACATGGTTCGGGACGAGAGCGGGCATGCCGAGGAAACCGAACGCATACTACGAGACTGGCCCTTATGATAGTGACGGCGAAATAAGCTGAAAGAATTTGAAAGCCAGACTCAACATGGACAGTATCCTTTTCATATGAACGTGATCACGTACACCGCAGCCAGAGAGAACCTGGCATCCACCATGGATCAGGTCTGTATGGATCGGGATCCGGTAATCATTACCCGCAAGCGTGAGCAAGCGGTTGTGATGATCTCATTGGAAGACTACGAGGCATTGGAAGAAACGGCTTACCTGTTACGCAGCCCGGCAAACGCAAAACGCTTGATTGCCTCGATTGAAGCGGCTGAAGAAGGAAGTGTTTTGTCCAAAGAAATCGATCTTAGCGAATGAACCTGAGCTTCACTCCGCAAGTTTGGGAAGATTACCAATTCTGGCAGAAGACAGATCCGAAGACACTGAAAAGAATTCACCTGCTGATTCAGGATATTCTGCGTTCACCACAGGAGGGCATTGGCAGACCGGAGCCACTGAAACACAATCTGAGCGGTTACTGGTCCAGACGTATCACCGACGAACACAGAATCGTTTATAAAGAATTTGAGCCGGGCATCACGTTCGTCCAGATGCGCTATCACTACAAGTGAGCCGAAGTCAATTGACCTCGACTGGAGCTGAATAAGGATACGTAGGTCATAAGGCCGCTTACTGTTCTTTCCGTTGACTGAAGAGCCATTGGAAGAATTCGGGCTGGCTATAAGGGGTGCTGGCGGCGTTGTGACCTTTATCTTGAAGAATAATGACTTCGGCTTGTTTCCCGCCGGCTTGGTCAATGGCTTCGCGGATCATTTCCCCGCGATCGGGCGGCACGATTTTATCTTTGGCCCCATAATAGGCGCGCATGGGGATTTTGGCGAGGTTGCGCCCCCAGAGGTCGAGGTCTTTGGTAATATCTTTGGGGCCTCCGGGCCCGAGCCCACCGACCATGGGAGCGATTGCGGCGAAGTGCTCGGGGCGGTAGCCAGCCCACATAAGGGTGCCGTAACCGCCCATACTGATTCCCGTCAAATAGACACGGTCCGGATCGATTGGCAAGGTTTGCAAAAGGTGTGCCAATAAAAGGTCGAGATCAGCGACCTGCCACCCACCGCGGCTGCCGCCTGCTTTTCTTGGGCTTTTGGCTGCCTGCGGCGCGACAATCCATGCTTCTTTGGAATGTCGCCGCAGGGCGTTGCGCAGAAAGCCGGACTGCCGAGCAATTCTTTCGATGTCCTGCCCCACTCCGCCGCCGCCGTGAAGAAAGATGAGTAACGGCAAGGGTT
>DKOA01000011.1:12441-28547 GCA_002469895.1 Opitutia bacterium UBA7374 | reverse complement strand
TTGGCTTCGGGCAAAGCATGAACGAAGTACTCGGGGTTCAGGGAAAGGGTCTTTTCGGCAAGCGCCTCGGGCAATCGGTGGATACTTCCATCGGCTTCGGATAAAGGCCGTTGAGCGAATCCGGACAGGGAAAAACCATGAGCAGCCAGGGCGAACAGAAGAAGAAAGCGAGTTATCCACATGTAGAACAACCTAGGCGGTGATCCGGGAACGGCAACCTAAAGCGCGCGCTCCAATCAAAGTGGCTGGTTTAGCACCCGAGCAGCTTCCTGCACATCTTTGTCGCCCCGTCCACTGAGGTTGGCGAGGAAGATCTGATTACTGTCCATTTCCCGGGCGCGTTGCATCGTGTAGGCAATTCCGTGAGCCGTCTCGAGAGCGGGGACAATGCCCTCGATGGAGCAGAGATCCTGAAAGGCTTGGAGTGCTTCGGCATCGGTAGCGTGACCAAAGCCGATGCGACCGCAGTCGCGGTAGTAGGCGTGCTCGGGGCCGACCGCGGCATAATCCAGCCCGGCGGAAACGGAATGAGTGGCTTCGATTTGTCCGTCATCGTCCTGCAGGATCCAGGTCTTGGCGCCTTGCAGAACGCCGAGACGGCCTCCGGAGAATCGGGCGGCGTGTTGCCCGCGGGCGATCTTGCGCCCTCCGGCTTCGACTCCGGTAAGGGTGACTTCGGGGTCTTGGAGAAAGGCAAAGAACAGGCCGATGGCGTTGGAGCCTCCGCCGACACAGGCGGCCACTTCATTAGGCAGGCTACCGGTTTTCTCCAACATCTGGCGGCGGGCTTCCTCACCGATGACGCGGTGAAAATCGCGAACCATCATCGGGAACGGATGTGAACCGAGAGCGGACCCGATGATGTAATGGGTGTGGCGCACATTGGTGACCCAGTCGCGCATGGCTTCGTTGACCGCTTCCTTGAGGGTCTTCTGCCCGGCGGACACACCGCGTACTTCGGCGCCGCAGAGGCGCATGCGAAAGACGTTGAGGGACTGGCGACGCATATCTTCTTCGCCCATGTAGATGACGCATTCGAGGCCGAGCTTGGCGCAAATGGCGGCGGTGGCGATGCCGTGCTGGCCGGCGCCGGTCTCGGCGATGATGCGCTGCTTGCCCATGCGGCGGGCTAGAAGTGCCTGACCGATGGCATTATTGATCTTATGCGCTCCGGTGTGGAGCAGGTCCTCTCTCTTGAAATAGATTTGTGCACCGCCGCAATGCTCGGTCAACCGCTCGGCAAAGTAGAGATTGGTCGGACGTCCGGCAAACTCGCGGAGATATTCTTGCAGTTCTGCTTCAAAAGCGGGATCGCGTCGCGCTGCATGATAGGCCTCGGTGAGTTCAAACAGGGGCGTCATCAAGGTCTCGGGCACGTACATGCCGCCGTAAGGGCCAAAGTGTCCGCGGGCATCCGGCAGCGCGGTGGGTTCGACTTCGAGAGCTGGAGTGGCAGTTTGCATATTCTGTTATACGGTTGCGGACTGGGGGCTTTGTCAAGCTGGCAGGGCAGCTTCGAAGGCAATGGCATCCTCTGGCGTGTCGATGCCAATGGTACTCTCATGGGTCAGGCCGACATGGATGCGATAGCCATGCTCGAGCGCACGTAATTGCTCCAACTGTTCTACCTGTTCAAGAAAGCCCGGCTCGAGACGACCAAAGCGGGCGAGGAAATCAGCATCGTAGGCATACAACCCGAGGTGACGCAAACAGGTGTTTTGAGCCAGCGAGGAAGCATCCACTGCGCCACCGGAAGCGCGAGCGAACGGGATGGGCGAGCGGGAAAAGCAAAGGGCATGACCGTTCCGGGCACGCACCACCTTTACTTGATTCGGGTCAGCAAAATCAGCCGGCTCCTGAAAAGGAACGGCGAGTGTTGCGATGGCTACATCGTGCTGCAGGCCCTCGGCCAAAGCTCGTATTTGAGCGCCGGTGACCAGCGGCTCATCGCCCTGTACGTTGATCACGGAGGCAGCCCCGATCCGGGCATTGGCCTCGGCAAGACGATCGGTACCACAGACATGGTCTACTTTTGTTAGGATAGATTCAAAGCCGGCGGCCTCCAAGCAATCCGCCAATGAGGGATCATCGACAGCAAAATAAAGGGGAAATTCGGGCGCCTCGGCACGAATTCGTTCGGCTGTCCAGAGGAGGATTGGCTTGCCCCGCACCTGATGAAGTAATTTGCGTGGAAATCGGGTCGATTCCAAACGAGCCGGAACGATGATCGAAGGTCTATTTGACATATCGTTTTCCATCTTTTATAAAAAGGAAAAATGGACAAGCAAATCAATGCGGTCCGGTTTTACGGACAGGCAGTCGCTAAAGGCGGGGTTTTCCTAATCCTCGCTCTTTTAAGCTCTGCTCTCTGCGCGCTCGCCCAGTATCGCCCGATTGATTTGCCTAAGACGCTGACCTTTACAAAGCCGACTCCGGCTTATGACCCGGAAAATCCCAAACATAAACTGGGAGATTTTCAGGCGGGCATTCGGGTCAATGTTCTCGGATCACAATCAGACCCATCCCTCTGGCGGGTCTCCTATGAGCGCTATGGACAGGCAGCGCTGGAGGCGCTTATTGAATCGCCCGACCTATCGGCAACAGAAGTGGAAGCCTACAAGCGGGTGCATGCGCTGATCAGTGAATTTCCCTTATTGCAGACGCTGCTGGAGACAGTGAACCCCTGGCCAAAGGAGATCGAGGAACAGGCGAGGCAGATTTTTGGTCATGAAAAAAACTTCACTCTGGCTTCGGGCTCGAAGGATTCAGCAGACGTTCTCACGGCGAAGAGCCCAAAATCCTTCTGGGGCATCCAGCCGCTGGCCAGCGAGATACGGTACACCGACCCGAAGGACCCGCGCGTGCTGATCGAGGTATGGAATAAGGGAGACGCCCACCGGAGCCGCATACGCCCGACCCGTGCCCGTTTGATCATCCGTGAAAACCTAGAAAAGATTCAGAGTGCCTTTCCGACAATGCTACAGGATCCTGCACCAAGTATGTCGATAACTGCACTGAAGATTCAGGAAGAAGTCTTTCTCCTACCGAACGATCTGCGTGTATCTTTGCGCTACAAGTCCGGCGAATATCTACTTCTCAGCTTACAGTCGATTCGTTATTTGGAAGACAACAAGCCGGGTGCTTTCGATCCGGAAACGTTCACCCAAAGAATCGCTTCAAAGGTAACAACGAGCGAGGATGGACATCGCTACATTGATTCCATACCGATGATAGATCAGGGCGAAAAGGGTTACTGTGCGGCAGCTACTCTGGCTCGTGTACTTCAGTTTTACGGTTATCCAATCGACATGCACGCGCTGGCAGATTTGGCCGAAACGGAGGGCCGGGGCGGCACCCGTCGCGACGAGATTATCCGGGCCATGCGACGCATCTGTAACAGCACACCCTTCAAGCTACGCGAGTTAAAAGATCCCGATCCCGGCCTCTTGCGAGAGAAGATAGAAAAGGGCGTTCCATTGATCTGGTTTGTGCCGGGTCACGCACGCTTATTAATCGGAATACATCCGGAAAATAGTGAAATTGTATATTCTGATACCTATGGACTGGCGCACCAGTATACCGTAGGCGATTGGGTATATTTCATGAACAACAACAAAGAAATCTGGACTTTATTGCCGGAAGGCCACTAGTAAACTTTATGGCGATAGCTGGCATGGAATGAACAAATATCTTATTTATATTTTGCCGATTCTATTGCCCGTTGTCGCGGTATGCTCGGATTTTCGCATTTTCACGGATAAGCAGGGTCGGCAAATGCTGGCTAAAATTAATCAAGTCAGTGGAGACGAAATTTTGATTGAACGTAGTGATGGACTCGCAACAAAAGTTTCGGCTTTGATTTTCTCCCCGGAGGATCAAGCCTTTATCCGTGAATGGACTCGCGAACAGATACTAAAAGAAGGCGCGATCGAAGCACGTTTCAGTAACAAAGAATCCGAAAAAGTATCGACCAGTAGCGGCGGTATTCGTTCTACAAAATATGAGGTTCACTACGAAGTAATTCTAAAAAACACCACCGATCAGGAGATCAGCGATATACATGTGGAATATCTTATGTTGAAGTTTGAAGATAAAGTTGGAGCGAAGAAGCGAAGCGAGGGAGAGTTAGAGCGCAAGAAAGGTAAAGCTCATGTGCAACGAATCTTGAGTCGGAAAGAAATACGACTCTCAACAGAAAGCTTTCCGATGTTGGAAACTGAATTAGAAGCAGGCTATACTTGGGGTGGCAGTGAAGGGGGAAAATCCCGCGACAGCGAGGATCGACTGGAAGGTATTTGGGTAAGAGTCTACGTAGGGGATACGTTAGCGCTAGAAAAAGCCCGGCCTCAAAGCCTGATGCAAAAAGAGGTCTGGTAAAATCTGCATGGCCACTCGACCTGCATCCAATAAGCGTTTCCCCAATCCATACCCTGCTTTCGCCCTGCGTTTTAAAAAGGCAAAACGTACGGACAAGATGAACGAAGGCATCGTTGCTGCATACATATGCGCGGGCCTTACTTCGCTGATTTCTTAGGGCTCCGCGACATTTTAACCAATCAGTGAAACATTTGGATCACTGTCCCCCCGCGAGCCAAAGAATACCCACGCCTATCCGATAGTAGAAGAACCAGACAATCCGGCACTTGAAGGAAAGCCTCGGTAGCAAGAATTCATCAAGACCGGAAGACTTTCGCGCCAGTATGCGGTCCTGATTTGTTTTATTTTAGGGAACAATGACGGACTAATCTGTATTTTGTTGTCAGGAGGGCACAAATGAGAGTTATTGAGGTTAATAACTCATCATGTATCGATTTATAACCCAATTTATATGGATTTTAGTGCCTATTTTCTGCATTGGTTCAGAATATCGTACCTTCACAGATCAACAAGGCAGAGAAATGGAAGCAAAAGTCACTCAGGTCAGCGGAGATGACGTATTTATTGAACGCAGTGACCGACTCGCCACTAAAGTGTCGATTAGCGTATTTTCGGAGGAGGACCAAGGGTACATTCATCAATGGGCTCTCGAGGAATCTCTTAAAAATGGTGCTATAGAGATGCGCTTTTGCGATCGGGAAAGCGATAAATCAAGCAGCTCCTGCGGTGGCATTAAATCGACTACATTCGACGCGCATTACGAAGTCGTGTTGAAGAATACGACTGATCAAGCGATCGGGAATATCCGCGTTGAATATCTGATTCTCAAATTTACTGACGAAGTAGCAGCCAAAAAGCGCAGTATGGGAGAAATGGAGCGAAAAAAGGGGACAAAACAAATTGAACAATTGCTTAGCCGATCCGAGAAGCGATTGGCTACGGATAGCTTCCCTATGTTAGAAACTCAATTGTTGTCCGGGTGGCGCTGGTCCGGCCATGACGGGGGAAAGGCACGTGAGAGCAAAGACAAGCTGGAGGGCATCTGGGTAAAAGTCTACGTAGATGATTTACTCGTACTTGAAGATTCCCGGCCCCAGAGCTTGGTCCGCAAAGAAGTTTGGTAATTCGCTTGCCCGATGGGAGATCAGATTATTTGGCCTGCATCTGATAGACCCCATTCCAGTCCTCCGGTCCGCCCTGCTCCATAAAGGTTCTGCATCGAGACCCCAGAACGACCGAGGGTGTTGTTGGCGCGTAGTCCCGCCCTGGCTCGAAAGCAGCAGATTGCTCGAATAGGTCGAGAGCCGCTTCCCAGCGTCCGGCAAAATAGTGTTCTAGGCCAGCTTCATACAGTTCCCGGCATTGCTCCACGTGGTCAGCATCCACGGTGGAATCCCACAGCTCATAAATCTCCACCGGTTCACTTCGCCCCTGAACCACGACACGATCCAACTTCCGTAGATTGAGCGTGCACCCGTACACCAGGCAGGACTCCATGGTATTTTCAGTAATCAGGGTATACACGCCGTATGCCTTGGCACCACTTTCACAACGAGCCGCCAGATTCACGGAATCGCCCATCATGGTGTAGTTAAAGCGGACTTCACTACCCATATTACCGATAACTGCCCGACCCGTATTTACACCAATCCGCGTGCGCATACGACTAACTGCATCTGGCCAGCGACCGGATCGTGCCCAGCCCTCGCGCAACTGTGCATGCCTCTCCTGCATGCGAAGTGCCGCCATACAGGCTCGCACAGCATGATCCTCAATTGGCAGGGGCATCCCAAACATGGTTACCATGGCATCTCCGATATACTTATCTAACGTACCCCCATGATTATAAACCGCCTCCGTCATCGCTCCCAAATATTCATTCATCAGAGCTACCAACTGCTCCGGCGGTAAGTTTTCGGATAATGCGGTAAACCCTTCCACATCGGAAAACAGTGCGGTGATCTCTGCCTCAGCGCCCCCCAGCTCAGGATCACGCTGCGAATCAACCATCTCATCGACTAACTGGGGAGGCAGGTAAGAGCCAAATATTGTCTTGATCCGGCGGCGTTGCCATTCTTCCGATCCCAGCTTTAACAAGCCGACAAACAGTACGGCGGTGAGTGAAGAGCCAACCGGCACGATCAAAGGCAGGATCCAATTTTGCGCAGCAAAGAGGAGGAAAACACAAAGGATATAAGCAAACAGTAGGACAACCACGCCTATTCGTGTGATCCACCCCCCCTGACCACTCAAAATAGCGAGCAGAACTAACAACGCGGTGAGCACTATGGTGATCAGGCTATTCTGCCAATCTTCCAGACGCTGGATATAAGCTTCCTCCACTAGCATTCGATACAAGTTAGCATGCAGGGCTACTTTGGGAACCGGAACACGATCGTAGGGCGTTGGGGCGAGGTCTTTCAGCGTTGCATCGACCGGTCCAAAAAAGATGACCTTGTCCTGAAAACGGGCGAACCAGGACTCCAATTCTGCGACTCTTTCGGAGTCCCCCTCTTTCGCCGCCTGGCCCAGTAGATTTGCCTGATTGAGCACTTCGCCCATACTGTAATGTTTCGTACTGGGAACGGAGCCCCAACCCTCCAGCCAATTGACTTCGATCGATTGCTCACCGACCAGAGGAATCCTGCGAAAGACTTCTCCTTCCTTTCGTATCCGTAGTTCATCGGTATCATATTCAACCGCACTTGCATCCAGACCATGGGCCGCCAAGAAAACTTCTAAACCTAAAGTTAAGAGGAGCCGCTTGGAGTACTTGGAGACTCCGGGCGGACCAAACCCATCGCTATCGACCACTCGGTACTCGTTCTCCCTCTCGACGATATGGGCATCCTGCAAAACCGTACTGAAGTGACGCATCTTTCCATCGACCAAGTGCCGACTGAATGCATTGCCCTCGGTCTCGACAAAGGCCATCAGCACATAGGGAATGGTTCCCATATTCCATTCTTCATCGACATTAGCGAGGCCTAGTCGGCCAGAATCGTACTTTATAATGGGATAGGTCGGCGCCTCGGGAAAAGGCATATTTGCAGGATCCCGGAATCCATTGCGCAAAAGAGGCAACTCTGCGGTGGTGGAAGTCGTTCCCGAGTAAATCGCTGCCAGAACCAGCCTGTCATGAAACGCCTTAACGACTTGGCCAAATCGCAGATCTCCTTTCCGCGCCTTATCAACGTCCAACAGCGAACTCGCACCAAAGATTGAAAATACCAAATCCACTCCCACTGCACGTGCTTTTCCCGGGCCGAGTAATGCATGGATTGTTTGGGCATAGTTTAATCGATCCCACGGTTTGTCCCCAATTTGTGAAATCGCATACGCATCCAAATCAACAAAGACAACGGGGTCTTCCGCAGGCTTTTCCCCTCGTACGAGGTAGCTCCAGCGCAAAGCCTCCTGATCCAGCCCATCCAGAAATCCGTACCAGGACAATCCGAGCCATAGCATAATCGAGAGCACCGAGATTAAGAGGTAGCTAAAAAGGTAATGTTTTTTATTCACTGCTTAAACTTTTCTAGGCATTCAGCGACCGTGGAACCAGAAAACTACTCTTTTTCGGACGGGGAGAGCTGGCCTGCCACACCGTATCGAGGGATCAACAAACTTGGATTTGCAGAAAATTCAATAATGTAGGGCTCACTGCCATCGTTCACATCCGCCGGCATAGACTCTGACCGTTTTTTCTTACGATCATTATTTCTCACCTCGATCATCTCCTGAAAAAATAATTGCGGATTATCTTCAATGCTCTTCAAGCCCCGGTTACAATTCTGAACAAACGCTGCTAGCTTATCTTGCACACTGCCGGTCAAATCCGAAATCTCCAGAGACGGCTCAAAAGAATCCCCAGCACCCGTCAGTGTTTGCCCAGCCTCAATTCGATAGTCTCGACCCGAACGATCGGCAAATAACACAGTACCCTGCAGACAATCGATTTCGAAGCTATAAATACGACTACGAGAACTGTAACTTATTTCGATTAGGCCCAACGCATGATCCATCTGAACCTGACCAATCGGAAGTTCAAAAATCAGCTTTGATTCATTTGCCAGCGCGCGGCTGTCGACTTCAACCCTGCCCGTATTCATAGAAAGTATGCTGCGACTTTTACCCGCTAAACGATTGCCGGAAACCTGTTGTTCAAAACGTTCGAAGGCAAGACTTCCAGGCCCACGAAAACGCAGCCGTAATCCATTCGATCCCGCGAGCAACAAACCTTCTTGGGCTTTACCTATTATACGAATGGAGGCGGGAAGCACTGCGGCTTCCTCTTCAATCGATAAAGGATGGCCACTAAATTGAGAAATTTCGTACCCTTCTTGAAGCACCGGCAGATAAAGAGACCCATGCACCCATCGATTACTCATGAGCAAGTGTGGGAGCATCCAACACAGCAGAAGGAGTAGGCACGTAAGCTTCCGGGTAGTCATCACAATATATTAAGCTTCCGGTTGACACGTAAAGCAGGCCCATTCTGCGGATTGATTTCTACCGCACGTTTAGCGGATTTTTTCGCAGCCTCCATCTTGTCTTCGAATGCCCCGGCAAAAGAAGACCAATAGTAATGGGCGTTACTGGAATTCGGAGCCAAAGCCAAGCCCTTGAGTAAAGCTTCTTCGGCCGCATCTGTGTTTCCAGAAAGTGCATAAGCCAAGCCCAGTTGCGACCATGCACGATTATAGGATGGGCTGATTTCGACTGCACGTTTTGCAAAAACCAATGATTCCTCTCCAATCTCTCGAAATAACGATGGATTGGTAAAAATACGTTGTGCCGAGGCTTGGCTCCTCCCCAACCATAAGTCCGCATTTTCTGGATCCAGCAGGCATCCATTCGCGTACTCGGCCAGCACTTCGTTGAGAGTTTCCAGATTTCCGGAAAGATGAAGCTTGCGCTCGACAATCTCTTCCAGTCGCTGCGAGGCGACCATTTCAATCTCTCTGGCACGAAGCACCGGGCTGGCAAAATCCCAGAAAGTTAATCCCGCAAAAAGTGCAAATATGCCGTATATCGAACGAACAAACCAATGGTGCGGCAAAATAAGCGTACGCTTAAAACTCGTCTTAATTAATACGCCTAAAAAAAGAGTCCCATGAAAAAGCAGAGCGGGCAAAAGTAAAACGCCGTGTAAAAAAGACCCCACGAAAAAGGCAAGTGCACCTATCAAGGATAGAGAAATAAAAAAGCGTTGTGTCGGCATGACTAATCGCTTCCGGGTGCGCCCTGAATACTTTTGGTAGGGTTGTCTGGAAAGAGACCGGTTACTCGCTATCAACAATAGCAAAATAGGCACGACTATGAATAAGAGCCCGAGCAGACCATATTCAACAGACAGATGTAAAATATCGTTCAGTGGCGTCTGCACTTCATGCGACATACCGATCCTTGGGCTCTGCTCAAGCAAGAGACGAAAAGCGCCTCCACCGCCACCAAAAACAATGTTCTCCATGGCCAGATTTAAGGCCTCCGGCCAGAGGAGCCGTCGCACCCCTTCGCCATCAGTTGACCAAGCAAGCAAAGCCTGCTCTCGAATGACTTCGTTGAAGACAATAAGCAAACCCGCGAACAACAGAAAAGCAGTCGCCCATGATAATCCTGCCCTAATTCGTTTACTGAGATTTTTATACAAAAAGCAGGCGACTGTCAGCAGCATGATAACCAGCCCAATAAGCACCCAAAATACCTCAGTGAGTACCGTGATGACCAAGAGTATAGCCGCTATATAGAGGCAGAGTATACGCAGCAAAACTGATAAGCGACGGGAAAGACCGACAAAAAATATGCAGGGAAAGAGAAAGAGTAAAAGTAAAGCAAACGAGTGCGGATCGACAAAAACGCCGATCGAACGACCGACATACTCACCGCTCATTTCAATCGGAACCCCGACGAAGGCATCCGCTATCTTATTCGGATTCTGAAACAACTGGTAAAAGCCGAGTAAGGTACCATAGCCAACCGGTATGAGTGCAGAAATGCAGATAAACCATAGGTGACTCACTGTCTGCCCATTATTGCAGAGTACCCAGAGCAGGATAAACGCCTCCATGTAGTAGATCCAGTCCTGCCAGCCCCGCCAAGCCATCGGGCTTATTCTGCCGGAACTAAAAGCCGCCCAGAGAAGAAACGGCAGAAAGAGAAAGGGGATCAGGCTCAAACGCTCCGCGGATTTGACGGTCAAGTACCAGACCCCGTGCAGACTCAAGAGCAAGGCAAAGCCGGGCAAAAGAAGTAAGTGGGTATTCGGACGAACAGACCCCATACTCACGCCGGCCAGAACAAATAGTACGCAGAGACAGATCGTTACCAACCAATCCGTAAAGTTAGGCCAAGTAAGGTACCCATAAAATGGGATTTTGTTCATGCTTCTACTACTTCTGTGCATCTAGGAGCCAAAAACTAAATTCGTAAGACAGTCTACTAACTACAGAAGCAAAGCCTGACTGAAAGCATTAAAAACGAGCAACCCTTGGGTTGATCGATAATTAACAAACCCCCTAGCGAGGTAAAGGCATCTGCTTAGGCAGGTGCACCTGCGGGGGCTTCTCCCGCAGCTAAGCCATCATCGCGCCTGTTCGGCTCGTCACTAGCAGGCTGTTCTATATCCTCCGCTGCAGCTTCCTGCTCTTCAGCAAGAGGCTCACGCTTGATAATCGGCGAACGGATTTCACCGTGCTCAAGGATCTCTTGTACGTGCTTACCCTCGATAGTCTCGTGCTCAAGTAGAGCCTCCGCACAAACATCCAGAGCCTGGCGATTCTCTTTGAGAATTTTCAATGACCGGTGGTACTGATCGTCAACGATCAGGTGGATGGCGTGGTCAATCTTCTGAGCCGTTTCTTCGCTATAGTTTTGCGTACGTTGGATTTCCTGACCGAGAAACACGTGATCCTTGTTTTCACCGTATGCAACCGGTCCCAGATCCGTCATCCCCCAATCACAAACCATATGACGGGCTGTTTTCGTAACCATACGAATGTCCCCCGAAGCACCCGAGGTGATGTCTCCGATAACAATCTCTTCCGCGGCACGCCCTCCCATACCACAGCAAATTTGATTCAATAACCGACGCCTTGAATGATTCAAAACATCCTTCTTCGGCATAAACATGGTGGATCCAAGGCTTTGCCCACGCGGTATGATAGTTACTTTATGGACCGGCAGATGCCCGTCATCAACAACTGCCTGTACCAACGCATGACCGGCCTCATGGTAAGCCGTAATCTTACGGTCTTCATCATCCATCAGCTTGCGTCGCTCACGGCCAAATGAGATTTTGTCGCGGGCCTCATCAATATCCTGCGCTTCGACCATCTTCTTGTTGTAGCGGGCGGCGATCAGAGCACTCTCGTTGAGCAAATTAGCCAAATCCGCTCCCGAAAAACCAGGTGTATTGCGCGCCACATGTTCCAGATTGACGGATTCAGAAAGTGCGATCTTTTTAGCGTGTACCTGCAGTATTTCATGGCGGCCATTCAGATCCGGCAAATCAATCGTCACTTGGCGGTCAAAGCGACCCGGACGCAGCAATGCACTGTCCAGTACGTCCGGACGATTCGTCGCAGCAATAATGATGACGCCTTCATGTCCATCGAAGCCGTCCATCTCGACAAGCAATGAGTTTAAAGTCTGCTCTCTCTCGTCATTGCCTCCGCCTAGACCCGCTCCCCGTTGGCGACCAACTGCATCAATCTCGTCAATAAAGACAATACAGGGAGCATTCTTCCGACCCTGCTCAAACATATCACGTACCCGGGCAGCCCCCACACCAACAAACATTTCCACAAAGTCGGATCCAGAAATCGAATAGAAAGGAACGTCCGCTTCTCCCGCTACCGCCTTGGCCAATAGCGTTTTACCCGTACCCGGAGGACCCACCATCAGTACACCTTTGGGTATGCGTCCGCCGATTCGTTGAAATTTCTTTGGATCTTTCAGAAAGTCCACGACCTCGGAGACTTCTTCCTTCGCCTCGTCGCAACCGGCCACGTCTTTAAATGTGACGGAATCTTTTTCCCGGGTTAACATCTTGGCCTTGCTCTTGCCGAAGCTCATCGCCCCGCGACCTGCGTTTTTCAACTGCCGGACGAAGAGAAAATAAAGCAACCCGATAATGAGAACAAAAGGAAGAAAGCTGATCAGTATTTCCTGTAGGGCGGTACTGCTCCGCTCCTCTTTAAGGTAGGTACTCAATAAGGGAAAGTCAGCATCGGTCACACGACCTTCAGCACTAAAACGAATCTTTTGTGGCACTGAGGTGTTTGCAGCGGTCCCTATACTTTCGGCAATCGCTGGGTCGTATTCCGGATTGCGTATTTGACCCTGAATGATGTACCCATCCCGACCGAGTGATGGGTCCGGCTTCATGACCCCATCTCCAGGCTGAATATCCTCGTTTTTGACTGCTTGGACTAATTCTGCGATGCTTAGCTTTTGTGCACCCAGCCCATCACGCGGCGAAGCATACCAGAGAGCTATCATCGCTGTAATGATGGCTAACCAGACGAGTAAAACCCTCGGCTGAAAGCGCTCCGGAGGGGAATTACGTCCGTTGTTATTTTTATTCGAAGGATTTTGCTCTGTAGGCATTGGAGCACTTAAGTTGGATTCGGTGGCTCGTAAGTCAACCTTAGAGCCGATTTCGTAACTGTCAGGATTTTTCTGGCATTTGCCGGGGGTAATCCCGGCACCCATAAAATCTCTCCGCACTGATTACAGACAATCGGCAATGACCGACGTTCCAAAATCGGTATCCGACGATCCAGGAACCATTCCTTTAATTTCTTTTCACCAGGTGCACCAAGCGGGCGGAAACGGTCACCGGGCTCCCATCCACGCACGCGGAAAGACTCCTCTCCTAAGTCCGCAAGATACGCCTCCGTTTCCGGAAGGATCAAACGAGAACTGAGCCGTGCCTGCAGAGCTTGGTCAACCCTGACGCGAGCCATTGAAAGCACGCCACCGTTCGGTAATTTCAGCGCCTCTCCACAACGCAAAGTGTATACATTCTGCAAAGTCGCAGTATCCTCGCCTCGATCAATCAATACCGTCTTCTCATTCGCGACGACAAATGCAGCCCCAAGACTCTGTCGAACACACTTTGCATCCGACCGCAAAGACGCCAACAAATTATCTACTGCCGTGGCACTGATCGACCCTAAAAGATCGTGCCTGTGCAACCATTCAGTCAAGGCTCTCCGAACCAATGCCACGGGATGCCTGCGTAAGGCTTCTCTAGCTAAGGATGGGGCGCTAGCAAACGCCTCCGAGAAATACTCCTTTGCCAATGCGCGCAATGCTGCGGCATCCTCCTCCAGCAAAGCTTGGGAACGAATCGCCCCGGCAAGTATATCCCGATTCATCGACTTCGACAAAACAGGGACCACCTGATGGCGCACTGCGTTGCGGGCAATCTCTAGATTCGCGTTCGATTCATCTTCTCGCCAGGCCAATCCCGCTTCACCCATCGCCTGACGAATTGCATCCGCAGAAAGGAGGAGGAGTGGACGCATGTGCGTAGGTGCATCCGGAAAGACGTGCAAAGGTTTTGGGGCAGCCAAACCCTCTGTTCCGCTACCACGGGACAAGCGCAGTAACTGCGTCTCAAAAACATCATTAGCCTGATGCCCATAGGCGATGCTCGAACAATCATTCTGCAAAGCAACTCTTCGCAAAAAAGCCAACCGCAACCCGCGAGCTGCGGTTTCTGTATGCGGAATGGAAGGATCCGTGCAGGTCTCCTCGAAAAATGGACAGCCCAGACGATCCGCCAGATCCTTGACAAATTCGGCGTCTTTATCCGATGCCGCCTCACGCCAAGCATGGTTATAGTGGGCAACTCGCAATTCGTACCCGTAACTCTCCCGCAACGAGCAGAGCAGCCAAAGCAGGCAGACCGAATCCGCCCCACCCGAGGCGGCAACCAGTATTCGGCGACAAGCTCCTGCTTCCAGGTAGGCGCGAACCTGCGGATGTAAACAAGCCGCACCGCCCAACTCTTCTGCGAGTTTACTGGCTAGTCGCTCCCATTCCGGTTTATTTGCTGGCATGCTTAAGTACGGTTGTCGTTGACAATAGGTAAATTGGTAGGACAGCGATAGAAGCAGGACAACGACTTTTATTCAATGGACACTTCCCTTTTCGACTACCACCTGCCTACCGAGAGGATTGCACAGGAGCCCGCCCGACAAAGGGACAACTCCCGTTTGATGGTAGTCAATCGCACAACCCGTGCGGTCACTCATGCTCATTTTAAAGAGATCGGACAATTTCTCCCGACGAACGCCCGCTATTTCCGGAATAATGCTGCCGTTCTCAAAGCACGTCTCCATGGCATACGCCCCGGCGGCGGGCGCGTCGAATGTCTCCTATTGCATCCATCTGCTGAGCCGGCCTGTTGGTGGTGCCTCCTCCGGCCCGGAAAAAAAGCCGCCGCGTCCGGGTTCTCTCTGGAGGGCCACTATGGTGCCGAAGTGCTCGAAGTTGGAGATAATGGCCATTATCGCGTACGTTTCCAATTATTGCAGGATCCATCGGTGATTGAGCTCTCCCGCAGAATCGGTGCTGTGCCGCTGCCTCCATACATTGAGCGCTCTCCGGAAGACCCGCGTAACGAACTCGACGACGCCCGCTACCAAACGGTCTATGCCGATTATAAAAAGCAAATTGCAGTAGCCGCGCCGACTGCAGGTCTGCACTTTACGCCAGATTTAATCCGACGACTTGAATCCGCCGGGGCTCGTTTTCATGATCTCACTCTGCAAGTCGGCATCGGCACCTTTCACCCCGTACAGGCCGATCAAATAGAAGACCACCCGATACACAGCGAATGGTACGAAATTCCTGCCAATGCCTACCTTGAACTAGAAAACGATCGCCCAGGCCCACGGGTCGCTGTCGGCACGACCTGTGTGCGCTCCATGGAGGACGCCATGCGCCGAGGTGAAGATAATCGAGCAAACTGTTTTTCCCCGGAAGGCCATTTTACAGCGGAGGCCACACTTTTTCTCTACCCGCCGACCCCCTTCAAAGCAGTCGATCATCTGGTCACCAACTTTCATCTACCGAAGTCGACCCTCCTCTGCTTAGTCGCCGCATTTCTGGATCCAAATGGCACAAATGGCATTGAATGGCTTCAAGAGCTTTACAAAGAAGCCGTGGAGAAGAAATATCGTTTCTATAGCTACGGCGATGCTATGCTTATCATTTAAGGCAATCATTCGTAAGCCAAAGAAAAATAAAACGATAAGGAGAAATATACATTAAGTACTGTCATTAAAAAATAACATTATGAAAAAACAAAATAGAGCCCTCACAATCACCGTTGCTGCCCTCATTTCTCTGACTGCAGCAAATGCAGATGAAGAGGTCTACAAAATCGACCCGGTTCACTCTTCGGTAAACTTCAGTATCCGCCACTTTGTCGCCAAGGCTACCGGATCCTTCAATCAGTTTGAAGGATCCATACAAGTAGATACCGATGACCTAAGCAAAAGTAGCGTCGAAGCCACGATTACTGTAGGCTCAGTCGATACAGCTAATGAAATGCGCGATGACCACCTCAATGCAGATGACTATTTCAACACTGCTACATTCCCCGTCATTACATTTACATCCACCAAGTGGGAGTCCACCGATGAGGAAACCATGTTTTTAGTTACCGGCCCACTCACCATGCTGGGCATAACAAAAGAGGTGACTTTGGAAGTGAG
>DKOA01000011.1:0-12036 GCA_002469895.1 Opitutia bacterium UBA7374 | reverse complement strand
TGGGGGCTTACTGCCGGCGCCCCGGCGGTGGGAAATGAAGTGGAAGTTACGATTAACATCGAAGCGGTGCGTCAGTAAAAACGAAACCACATTTCGTACAGCCCTGATTATTATCGGGGCTTTTTCGTGTTTATAAGGCAGCCACTGAGACATATTCGCCTAGGTACTTTATAATTATTTAACAATTGATAGCTTGTCTCTACGAGAAATCTTTATAGTGTCATATACTTATTTGCTATTGAATGAAAATTCTAAGTGCTGCCTCTACGATTGGTTTCTGTATACTGTTTTTTAGTCATCCGCTACATGCCTACAAAGAAGCCATTCGCTACAATGAGTTGAGCACAGAGCTCTCTCTGCGGGGCATCGCTCTACCAGACGGATCGGGCGTATCGGTGACTCAGGTGGAAGCCGAAGAAACGAGCGGTGCAGGAAACTTTCTACCCAACAGTCAGAACGGCCAATTCTCCGGTAAGACGATTACCGACCAGAGCGGCGGCGGTTCGAGTTCTGGTCATGCCACCAACGTAGGTCGAGAACTGTATGGAAATTCCCAATCGATCAGTCCAGGCATCCAAACCGTGGACGCTTATTCCGCAAACAGCTTCATCAACAGTGCCTGGCGTACAGGTGTACCGCCCACTGAAACAAACCCCCTACAAAATCACAGTTGGGTAAATTGGCTTTCGGGTGGATCTACATTCAGCGAACCAAACGCAGAGATGACCGTGCGGATGGACTATGCTGCCGAAAGAGACTCGTTTCTGCCGATTGCCGGCTTGGATAATTCAGATTATCCAAATCCAATTCCTGTAAGACCCACCGAAATCCCACCCATCTATGCCTCCATCTATAATGGTATTTCCGTGGGAGTGAGCGACAGTTCACACCGTACTGGCACCACACAATACGATGGCATCGGGCGCACAAAACCGGAAATCGTAGCACCATCCAACTTCACCAGCTTCGCCACACCGATGGTAACCTCGGCAGCGGCTTTTCTGATCGACGCCGCAGACGGTAATTCCAGTGCGGATGATCCAATTGTCCTAAAAGCCACTCTGCTGGCGGGGGCTGACAAAGCGATTTCTACAGACTGGGATCAGACGACCACCCGCCCGATTGATGAGGTCTACGGCGCGGGCGAGCTGGACATCTACGAAAGCTACTTCATTCAGCGGGCCGGGCAACAGGCTAGCGGCAGCACCCTGCAAGCACGCGGCTGGAACCTCGCCAACCTGAACAACAACAACAGCCACAACTACACGATCACCGTGCCCGATGGATTTGAACTGCACGACCTCTCCGCACTCATCACTTGGAACCGTGAGGTTAGCTACGAGTCAAACAATTGGTGGGAACCTGCAACCTTTTCTGCTTCCCTGGCTGACCTTTCGCTACAGCTTTCCGGTGCGAATATGACCACGCATATTAGCAACAGCCCGGTAGACAATATCGAGCATATCTGGCGAGGCAGCGGACAGGCACTCAGCGCCGGCAGTTATACCCTAACGGTTGCGACGAATCGTTCCGTAAAATATGCTCTAGCTTGGCGCAGTCGCCTCTACCAAGACTACGCACTTTGGCAGGCATCCTCTTTTAGTTCCGCAACAACACTCGATCTCCAGGATCCGGGAGATGATCCCGATGGCGACGGTTTTGCCAACCTACTTGAACAGGCCTTCGGTGGAGACCCCGAAACTCCGGAAGCCAACATCGCCCCGCAATATACGATCGTCGAGGACGGCGGAAACAGCTATCTGCAGATTAACTTTGCCCGGCCGATGCATGACAATGCGATTGAATATGCGGTTGAAACAACAACCGATCTGGAAGACTCCTGGAGTGATTCTACCGATGATGTCATTCTCTTTTCCATCGCCACAGAATACGATGGTATGGAGCGCTACACCTACCGACGCACCGCCCCCATCTCCGGAAACAATCAGGCCTTTCTCCGCGTGGCAGTCAGCCAGAGGCAATAATACTTGACGCATCGAACGGGTCGGCATCTATTGCACGGCAGAGTCGGGCCGTAGCGCAGTCTGGTAGCGCACTTCGCTGGGGGTGAAGGGGTCGCAGGTTCAAATCCTGTCGGCCCGACCATTTTAATTTTCCGTTGCTGTAGTTCTGAAGCAGATTGTATTGCTGGAAAAGTATCTCAAAATCAAAGCGGTGGCGCTAAAGTTCACATAGAATTCGGCAGGTGCTGGATTTGCTGCCGGGATGTGCACTTACTTTAAGGATCCGTCGGGCGACTAATACCGCCATGTAGTCCTACAGATATCAACGACTTAACAGAGGTTTGGGCCGGGAAGTGCTTAGTCGTTCGGTCGCTTGGATTAGTCAGCAGTTAATTCGATTCGAATTGAATGTGTGCCTTTCCCCCAGTATTGATAATCGACTCGGTCTGGTGAGTTTGTAGAAGTACTGTCGGCAGGTCCCGACGAAAGCCTCTTGCCTTCGAGCCATGGAGACAGATTCAACACACGTTGGTAGTTGCTTCGTACCACAAGATCCTTTGTGACGACACCGTCTGCCTCACTGCGATCCACCCGCACATGAGTCCATTTTGTTTGGCCATCCACTGTGACTGGCACATAGGACTCCATATAGCTCCACTCAGTGGGTATGGTTTCTTTCAAGGTAAAGACTCCCCCGCTGCCCGTCACCGAATACGAAAGCCCCAGCATGCCTTCCAGTATGAGCAAAATCTTGCCCGCATTAAAGTTTGAATACTGGTCACCATGAAACTCGTAGTTTTCGTTGACTGCTTCCGGAGCGCAGGGAACGCCCCACTGCATATTGTAATCTTTCAAATGGTTCAGCGTTAGGAAATTAGCACGATCATAAATCCCGGATTTATACATACCATAGAGACCGAAGTAATTTGTGTCTGGTGTTATGAAAAAGTTTTTATTGGGAATCTGATCCCAGTCTTTCGCAGCCACTGTACTCATTTGCCCTTGAGCGTTGAAGCCATCGACTGAATCCATTGCCCAAGTCTCCACCATATCCCGTGCCCACTGTTGAGGGAAGTCGTCCATTGCAAGATAGGCGAAGGTAGTCCAATGGAGGGGCTCACCCGCGGTTCCGCCGAAGTAGTGCTCAATGCCGTCTTTCTCCCACATATTATTGAGCCAATTCTCATAGCCGTCGCGGTTTACCATCTCGTCCCAATGGTCGATTTCCTCTTGTCCGTAGCCAAGTTCGGTCGCCATCAGGCTCAGGCAAGTGGCAGCTCCATATTTGTAGCCCCAGAATCCAGGAGTGCTGTTCCACATTAGTGCGCGGAAGAAACCATACGCCTCGGAGAGGAAATTCAGGTCACCGGAATGCTCATAAATTTTCCATGAGCTCAGAACGTGACGGGTCAAGCCCCCCGACAGATCGGAACCTGAACGCCATGTCGGGCCCAGATTATCACCGGGGATGGTTCCGTTCTCCAGATTGGCATGTTCAAGCAGTGGCTTCCAAGTCAGCACATTTCCATATGCGTAATAATCTTTGTCGGCAATCCATGCGCCCACATCGGACTGAAAGGTCGAGTCGTAACGGTGAAGCCCGAGGAAATTATTTACCGCACTCTGAGTGTGTGCGAAATACTCACCCAGATCATCGCTCAGGTCAATATAGTACATCAGGTAGAGCGCCCACAGGTAGTAGTAGACAGCTACAATATCCTGATCCGAGCAGCGAAAATAGGGGATCTGATTGTTAAGCAGGTCATTCATGTATTCGGTCTTCGCCTGAAGTTCAGCCTTTGGAGCTGCCAGAACCACCTGTGCTTCGCCGATGGCAGTCGCCGAATCATCATTCATTGCCCAAACCAGAGAGAGGCCTGCGGAGTCGCAGGAAACGGTGAAAGAGTACAGCTGCTGCCCGGTGCTTTCGGTAGTATTCTTAAAGTCTTCAAGCGGTTTGGAAGCACTAATAATCGTACTCATGCCATCGTACATAATGGGACCTGGACGAACGTCATCTCTGACAGGCTCCACCAAATTGACGCCGCCCTCCACGACATGCACTGCGTTATTGGCGATATCCAGCGTACAGGTGGCCGTGGTGGACTGGGTAACGTTCTCTTTATAGAAGCTCTGGCCCGAAAACTCGATCGTGACCGGCTCGTCGGAGGTGATGATAGAGCACGCGGTATCATTGCGTGCGATGAACTTCTCTTCGCGTATAGCGACACCGCCGACAGAGTATTCGCAAACCATGTAATCAGGGCGCCAGTACATCGCGGTCGGAACCGGGTTTTCATAGTGATCGCCGTTGATGATGACGGTGCCGTAAGCGACCTTGGTTTCCTTGTAGAACTCCCATCCGGTAAGGTCGTGCCCATAACCGGTGTCGGAGTCTTGGACCATACCATAGCCGCGGCTGCGCAGGTCGTTATGGAACGGGTGGGTGAAACCGATGGTTTCGTCTTCGCTTTGGCTCCAGGACGGCATGAAGCCACCTATATAGTTCGTCTTGTTGCCTGCGAGGAAGCCATGCTTCTTGCCTTGGATTTCCTGGCTGAGCATCGCACAATAATCAGTAACTGGCGGCACAACCTCCTCGATGACCGGAGCGGCCTGCGTCGTGAAGCTCCAAAGCTGGCCAGTAACCTGCTCAGCATTGCGAAGCGAATCAACGCGCCAATAGTAGGTTGTGTTATAGTCCAGAGGATCCGGAATGAAGCTAGGATGTGTCGCAGGAATGCTTGCCGCGAAAGAGGGGGCACTGCTGTCTGTGCCAAAATAAAGGTTGTATCCAGTAGCCGCTGGAACAACGTCCCAATTAAGTTTCAGTATGCCGTAGACCTCGGTTGCACTGTTTTCAGGGCTTGGAGACTGCGCCTGGCCTAGCGGGCCACTATAGGAGACAAGAGTGGTCTTTCCTGAATTTGTTGCGTTATAGTCGAGAACAAGTACCCGACCCTCATCAGACGTAATATATCCTGCGTCGATGTAGCCTTGGATTTGGTCGATACAATCACCTTCAACAATGAGCGTGCCTCCCGTGACCCGAAGCGTGCCGATACCTCCACCTTGACCAACTTGCCGATTACCTATAAGAAATGAACTGCACTCAATGCTCCCGCCGAGTAAGTCGACATGACCGGTACCCATGTTATCAGGGTCCACCAATGAATCCAACTGGTTTGGAATGCTGAGTATGTTCTGAACGGTGACTGTGCCGCCACTTACAGTGAACGTACCCATACCGCCGTTTGCATTGATGCGGCCGATGTCGAGCCAAGTGCAGTCCAATGTGCCGCCGTGAAATTCGCCGGTGTTCGCGGCACCGTACATACCGAGCATGAACCCTTGGCACAGTGCACTGGTGGCAGCATCGAGGATTACATGAGTTTGATCCACGTTGAATGCCGCGCCAGTGGAATTGTTGTCTGGAACTGTATTGCTTTCCCAGTTTTCCGGAGTCGTCCACAGGGAGTCACCGGCGCCCCCAATGAAAGAAAGATCGGCTTGATTTTCGGGTGTGGCAGTTTTTGTAGCACGGGGACAAAGGTGATAAGATTTTTTCATATTATGACGAATGGATGGGATAGCACCTAAGGGCCTTTATGGTGCTAGTCTTTGATAGAAAATATTAAATAGGGTTAAAATTTCTATATATTCATTTACATACTAACATATAATAGTTATTTATTTAAATGTAAATAAGCGACAAGTACTAGTTATACTACGCCAAAATTAGCCTGATTACCCTAATTCTAACTAACACACCGCCAACTTAATAGTCGCGCAATGTGTCAACAATGGCCGTAAACCTTCGGAATTACTCTATACGAAGCGTAGAACCCACACAAAACATTCAATATCGCTAAATGAATCTAGGATAACCTAGTTGCGCTTAGTGAGTGCCCCATTCCCAAGCATGAAAATTTTAATGACCCGAGTATTCGGAAAATCAAAATTAGAAGAATAGAATCAGGGCATTCAGCCAGCGGGTGTCATCCTTGTTGTTTCCAGTACCGGTATTATTATCGTACGATTTATTGTGGGAAAACTCGAAGCCAAGAAGATCGGTGACACGCACCCGTAGAGCGGTCTTTATGACGAAGTTGTATTCTTCATCGTCATCCGGGTTCCAGAAATAATTAAATCGGTGCACTAAAGAGGTCCGCTTAAGCGGCTTCCATGTAAATTCTTCAAAGACACTCAAAATGGTTTCGTTGCCATTACGGCTACTGGCCTTATTCGAGTTGTAATCAGCCATACCACCCGCACCGCCGACATTAAATTCCACATTCTTCAGGGGCCGGAAACTGTAGCCGATGCCGACAAGATTTGAGAGGTCGCGATCAATGCCCTTCTTCTGATCGACGCGTAATTGAGACGTATTTTGAATAAACCAGTTATTTTTGAAGTTATGACGAAAGAGCAAACTCAGGTCATACTTGTCTTGTGAACGATACTTATCGCCATTTGATCTTTCATTTTCCTGGTATGTGTAAGACCCTGAGAAACGATACAGGCGAGACTTCCCCTTCGGCCGAACCTCCAGCTTTCCTCGCAAATAAGTCTGCGTCCATTGCGAATCCCCGGTGCTTACATTAATGCCCACACGAGCGTCTCCAGACCAGCTATCCGGAGCACGTAGACCAAGCAGATAATCGAAGAGACCCAGTTCGGGCGGTGACTCATCCAATAACGGAGGCTTCTTATCTTTTTCGGAGAGTTTGGAAGATGCGCTTTGGGGGGCTTTGGGCTTTTCCGAAACTTCACTTTTTTGTGGGGACTTTGCTGTGGGCACGTTCGGAATCTTTTTGACGGCTTCCGTATTTTTGTCTGCTCCCGGAAGTGCCGATGGTAGCCGCGCTTCCAAACGAACCACACGAGAGCGCGGCAGAGAAATTTCGCCCAACAATCCTGAGCGAATATAGAGTATCGAATCGGTGGATTTGGGCAGCACTTCCCCTATCAGAAGTTCTCCTGAATCAGTTTCGACTATATGGCGGGAACCTGTCACCGAATCACCGCAGGCAAGATGAGACAGGAGAAAAAACAGTACAACAAGCCAACCCCGACCGCCCTGAGTTGTCGCTAGATTTTGCGTCTGTTTGGTAGCAATAGAACCTTTTCCCATTAAAAATGACAGATAGTCGACCATCGGCTAGGAGTAAACGAAGAAAGCAGTCTAAAAGCAATTGCCAGGGCATCTCACAAAAAATTACTATACGGCTGTTTTTACACTATGTCGTTACTACGAGAGTTTTTTCTTCTGGGTATATTAGTTCTCGCTGGCGCTATAGTTTCTCTCTTTCTGGGCTGGGCAAGTCACCCTTGGCATGGACTGCCGATAAAGCCCGGCGAAATTAGAGCCGAAGATGTGCGAGGGCTGGACGTTCTTTGGTTGGATGCCCGACCAGAAAGTGCGTATGCCAAAGCACATATAAAAAGTGCTCTCTGGTTCAACCCAGAGGATCCGGAGGCGGCCCTTCTACTGGCAGCGGATGCTTGGCTCACGGATCCAAAGCCAATCGTAATTTACTGCGCCAGCGAAAGCTGTGCAACCAGCGGGGAACTGGCCGAATGGTTGCGTATCCAATTGCCCGATGCAGAAATCTACAACTTGCAGGGAGGCTGGGCGGCATGGCAAAAATCGGAGTAAGCCCCACCCGCTCTGAACGGTTAGGCCTGCTGGCCGCTCGGCTCGTCTTGACGGCTGTTTTTGCCACTGCAGCGATTCCCAAAATACTGAATCCCACAGATTTTGCCGTGGTAATTCTTAACTATCAGGTGTGCGGAACGTATACTTCTGTATGGATTGCCCTTTTTCTCCCTTGGCTCGAACTCGTCTGTGCCATTGGGCTCTTTGCTCCTGCCCTTCGAAGAGCCTCCGGACTTGTTTTAGCCGGGTTACTCATCGTTTTTATCCTCCTGCATGGGCAGGCCTGGGCGCGAGGTCTGGAGATTGCCTGCGGCTGCTTTGGAGACTTTACCACCCTCGATCGCCCAAAAACAAACTATGCCTGGCTACTCCTAAGAAATGCGCTTCTACTGGCAACCTGCTGGCTGGTAATAATGAAAGATTTGAGGAACCAACAACAGGTGCGCGTTGCCTAACCCTACATAAGCAGTCTAGATTATGTCTTTTATATGCCCATGCGCTTCCATCTATTTATAAAATTTCTTTTTCTGGTGCTTCTGCCAGCGCTGTTAAGCAACGCTTCGGTGCTCGAATGGGATCGCACGGAAGCACATGTCGAGATGCTGCCGGGCCAGACCGAAGTGCAGGCTGATTACAACGTGACCAATCAGAGCGAAGAAACTTTACGCATAGCAGAAGTCGAGTCGTCCTGTGGTTGCACGCACTCTGTCATCGGAAAGCGCATACTGGCTCCCGGGGAATCCTCGCGCATTCGGGCAATTTTTAATAAAGGCAAACGCAGAAAAAAAACACACTCACGATTAAATATCTATCTAGAAGGCAATACGGACTCTGTAGCCACCCTCCATTTGGTCATCAATATCCCAGAGCTCGTGAAAACACAGCCAAGCGTGATTTACTGGAATAAGCCTACCGAACGCTCCCCCCGATCGGTACATGTCAGCCTCGATACTCGCTACGTTGATTCCATCCGCTCCATTCTCTACAATGAAAGTACGGTTCGTCTGAAAAGAGTAGAAACAACGAATACGCCAACGGAATTTGATCTGGTCATTGAACCGATCGATTATTCCCGCTCTCTAAGAGAAACTGTCGAGATTGAGGCCATCGGACCAGACGGAATCACCGGTAAGGCTAAAATTCACATCCTCTTTCAACCTTAAAGCCAGTCCGCTAAACAGCGGATTCTTCCAATCCGTATTGTTCTATTCGCTTTCGAAGCGTCGCTCGGGAAATACCCAGAAGCGTAGAGACCTTCGCCTGCTTACCATCCAGTTCTTTCATGGCACGAGCAATCATTGCACGCTCGGAGTGCTCCAGCAAATTTGTCGAGTACTGCTGACGCAAGCTCGAGTAGGCCTCGTCCAAAGGATCCGAAACTGCTTTCCCCACCTGCTCAGTAGACAGATCCTCATCAACCGCTATATTCGCAGTTGCCACATCGGGAATATGCCCAACCGACTCAAGTAACTCTTCCGGCAGATCCTTGACCAAAATAGTATCACCTTGTGCCATAACCGCACTTCGATAGACGAGGTTTTCCAATTCGCGGACATTGCCCGGCCAATTGAAGCTATTTAGTATAGCCATGGCATCCGGCGCGATCGCGTTCACCCGCACCTTGCCTTTGGCGAAAAGGCGTTTGAGCATGAAATCGACTAAGGCGGGCACATCCTCACGGCGATCGCGAAGGGCCGGCAATTGAACACGTACCACATTTAGACGATAGTATAGATCTTCCCGAAAGGTCTTTTCTCGCACCATTTCTTCAAGGGGCTTGTTCGTTGCAGCCAGCATTCGCACGTTTACGCGAATCGTCTCACTGCTACCGACCCGCTGGATTTCTCCTTCCTGCAGGGCGCGAAGGATTTTTGTCTGTGTAGGTAGAGCCATATCACCGATCTCATCTAAAAAGATCGTCCCGCCATCGCAGAGTTCAAACTTACCAATGCGTTGATTGGTTGCACCGGTGAAGGAGCCTTTCTCATGCCCAAAAAGCTCGCTCTCAATCAAGTTTTCCGGAATGGCCGCACAATTTACGGCGATGTAGGGTTTACGCGCACGGAGGCTATTTTTGAAGATTGCCTGCGCAATTAGCTCTTTTCCGGTTCCGCTTTCACCAGTTATCATGACCGTGACGTCACTGGCTGCGACCTGTCCAATTGTTTTAAAAACCGCCTGCATGGCCGGCGAATTACCAATAATACCGCCCTCCACATCTTCGGCACTGACCCCCGGGGAAGCCACTGCCGCCGTCTCACTTGTGGCTTTATCCAAGTCCATCGAAGCAGCCAAAGCAGATTCTGTCAGCGAAAGAATCTTCTTTAGGTCGAACGGCTTCATAATGTAATCGAATGCGCCAAACTTCATCGCTTCGATCGTTGTTTGAGTCGTCCCATAAGCAGTCATCAGGATGATCATGGATTTTGGGCTCGCCCCCCGAATATGCTGAAGCGCTTCGATTCCGCTCATTCCGGGCATGCGGTTATCCAGTAGAATAACTCTGGGTTGCCCCTTACCGGCGATCTCCAGGCCCTCTTCCGCACTGCATGCCTCAATCACGTCGTAACCGTGACTGGCAAACACTCGTTTCAAAGAGTAGCGCAGGTCATTATCGTCATCTATAACCAGGATGGAAGGCTTTGTCGCGTTGGAGTCCATGTAGTGGTGAGCTTTCTAGGTCGGTGTGGAAGAGCAAGCAAGCAGTTTGCCGCCACTGGAAAATACAGCAGTCGGGAAAAAAATCACCCAGCAGTCAATTCAACGATTACAATAAATTTGCCAAAGATGAAGAAAGGACCATGCGAAATCACGAGGTTGTTCGCCTATCCAATCAGACAAAGCATTCAGGCCGATCCATTTGCCCTCAGAGATTTCATCCGGATCCAAGGCAAATGGGCCTTCATTCTGGCAAGTGTACAGCCAAACAAACTCGTTGCCGGTCTGCTTACAGGGACTCACCCGAAACAACGGTTCGAGAGGCACTCCATAGAGACCGATTTCTTCACCGAGCTCGCGTATAGCAGCTGCCTCGTAGGACTCGCCCGCATCGACATGGCCAGAGCAAGAGCTGACCCACTTCCCCGGAGCGGAATCCTTGCTCAGTGAGCGTCTCTGCAAAAAAAGATGGCCCTGCCGGTTAAAGACAAAGACATGAACCGCACGATGCCGTAATCCACCACGGTGGATATTCGTACGGCTTTCTTGATGCAGCACTTTATCGTGGGCATCCACTACATCAAAGACTTCGTCGCCAACAATTGTGGGCAAGTGAGCCTGAACCAAGGGGGTAGTTAGATTTTCAGAACACATGGTAGTGGAGTGCAACTAGCACATATCAAAGTGAATTGCTCGGAAATGTTATTCACAATGCCCGGCAAAACGGTGAACAACTTCATTAAGGCTAGCGTATCAGCGACTTAAAATCTTCAAACTGACCACTAAATCCGCCGGGCATGCCTTTGTTGATCACTGCAACTGCATCATGCGAATGCAGAGACTCCAAATGGGCGCAAGCTATTTGGAAATCAACTATCCGTGAATCCGCATTAAATTGCTCATACAATAGGCGAGCCGCATCTTCGACAAACTTGGTAAAGGCACCATTTAGTTCGGCAAATGCCTGTTCGTCTTCACGCTTCACCATGACCTGCGTTTCTGTCTTTAGCGCCTCCAAACACATCTGCTGAATCGACTCGATGTTCAGATGTTCGTTCTCCGCGATTTCAACACTCACCCTTGCAGTACTACGCTGCGAATGGGGGATGCCGTAAACATTGCGCTTATCCCGGGCGTGTTCAGATAATTCTGACGAACAGGGGCATGCAGAAGAGTAGGTGTAGTCGAAGTGGATATACTTACGAAAACGATCCAATTCATCTATTCTGCCTTCAATGGCGCATGGGTAGTACTGCCAACCTTCCAAACCACTACGCAGGCTAGATTGGGCAATCGGGTAGGTAAAATCCAGTTTGATCTGTGCACGGTGAGCACGCAGTGTTTTTTTGTATTCCTGTAAAATTTCACAGAGGAGATCCGGGGTAAAAATGCGCTCCTCGTAATCGTAGAAAACACGCATAATCCGGGACATATTGATCCCTTTTTGACCGGCCTCCAAAGAGACCGTACCGGTAACCGATGTTTCCAGCGTATGGGTATCCGAATCCGGCGTAATATAACGCAAGGGCAAACGAAAATTGGATATGCCGACCTTCAGTATGGGCACATTGGCACCAAAGATTTCGCGGAAACCTTCATTCTGCATATCCGGCATACTCGCGCGGTATTCATCGGTTAAAACGAAATCTTTGTCATAGCGCACACTCGGCTTAGAAGTCGCTGGGCTCAGCGTATCCCGAGATGTACCAATACTGTCCTCACTCATAATCTATGTGTACTGTTAGCTTTTGAACA
>DKOA01000017.1:6163-25771 GCA_002469895.1 Opitutia bacterium UBA7374 | reverse complement strand
TCGGCCACTCTGTCACCTCTCCTCGGAAGCTGTTGAACAAAGGAAGGCAGTACTGGCAGGTCAATCATAAAGGGATGGCCCCTGCCGCAAAAGAACCTTGGAATGAAGAGTCTCTGCGTCTTATCTGTTGCCGTCGTGATCTTCCTCTACCGCTTCCTCTTTATTCCGCTGCTTCTGCTCGCCCTGCCCTACTACGGGCTGCGTATGCTTCGGCGGGGGGGCTACGGGAAGGGGTTTTCCCAGCGCTTTGGCTTTTTTCCGCATTTGCCGGCGACCGCTCCGGGCAAGCAACGGATCTGGTTGCAGGCGGTGAGCGTGGGTGAAGTGCTGGCGATCGGTCCATTGATCAATGCGCTGCAAAAAAACCACGATATGGAAATCGTCCTGACGACGACAACGAGCACGGGCTTTGCCGAGGCGAGGAAACGTTACCCGGAGATCGCTCTGGCGATCGGTATTTTCCCGCTGGATTTCTGGTTCTTTTCGGCTCTGGCCTGGGGGCGCATCCGGCCGGATGCGGTCATTCTGACGGAGAGCGAGTTGTGGCCGGAGCATTTGCACCGCGCCCGAAAAAAGGGTGTGCCGGCTTTTCTGGTGAATGCACGGGTTTCAGACAAGAGTTTTGCCCGTTATGGGAAGTGCCGTCCATTGGCTCAATGGCTGCTCAGTCAGTTGGTCCATATTTATGCGGCGAGCCAACAGGATCAGCAGAGGCTTCTGGAACTGGGTGCGACGCCGGAGCGGACAGTGGCGACGGGCAGTATCAAGCTGGACGTGGATCTCGGGCCGAAGCCGGAGTCTGCAGAGCGAGCCGCTTTGCGAGAGGCGCTTGGATTTACTACGGACACCGGAGACAACTGTTTTGTTCTCGTCGGGGCCTCGACTTGGCCGGGAGAAGAAGCGGCCTTGTTGACAACACAAAGAGCCTTGATCGAAGCAGGAGTCGACTGTCGCCTCCTACTGGTACCGCGACATGCTGAGCGGGCCCATGAGATCGTACGCCTACTGGAGGGACAAGACCTGCCTTGGCACCAACGCTCGACGGGAGAGACTCCGGCAAATGGCCTGCGAATTCATCTGGCGGATACGACGGGGGAACTCGCCACCTTGCTGCACGCGGCGGACCTGGCTTTTGTGGGCAAGAGCTTGCTGCCGAATCAGGGCGGACAAACTCCGATTGAGGCGGCGGGCACGGGCATTCCGGTGCTGATGGGGCCGGAAATGAAGAATTTCAAGGCGGTGGTCGCGGCACTACTGCGCAACGGAGCGGCCTGCACGGTAAAAGATGCGGCGGATTTATCGGGTCAATCGCTGAAACTGGCGAACGATCCGGAGGCGCTTTCT
Organism: Opitutia bacterium UBA7374; assembly: GCA_002469895.1. Taxonomy (GTDB): domain Bacteria; phylum Verrucomicrobiota; class Verrucomicrobiia; order Opitutales; family Coraliomargaritaceae; genus UBA7374. The sequence continues at coordinate 24,427 of DKOA01000017.1, read as the reverse complement.
GCAATGGGTGCGGCGGGCCGGGCCTGGCATGAGCGCAACCGGGGGAGTAGTCAGCGGATCGCCGAGAGCATTCGGGTGGATCTGCAGCACTCGGACGATGCGGCTGACTGATTGATCGCCCGGACATCTCACCGGTTTAGCAGTGTCACGGGCAAGGCGCGGGCTGGATTGGGCGATGGCGCGGATGTGGGCCGGAGCTTTTGCGAAAACGAAGGCCCAGAGGCTGCGTTCCGAAAAATGCATAAGCTCTTCCGCCGGAAACAACAAAAAATCGTTTCGCCGAAGCGGTGCGATTTTCGGCTTAGCGCAGTTGCCGGAGTGCTTCGTAGGTAGCGATGCCGGCAGCGGTAGACAGATTGAGGGAGCGGAGTTCGGGATTGGCCTGCGGGATGGTGATGCGATTTTCGCCGATTTCCTGATGGAGCCAATCAGGGGCGCCATGGCCTTCATTGCCAAAGACGAGCCCGTCGCCGTCGGCATATTCGGCATCCCAGTAGGCTTTCTCTGCCCGAGTGGTAAAGAGCCACAGTCTCTCCGGTTTTTCCTGGCTGGCCTGAAATGCTTTCCAGTCGTCGTGGTGGTGCAGGTCGAGGCTGTGCCAGTAATCCATCCCGCTGCGCCGGATCTGTTTGTCGGTAATGTTGAAACCGAGGGGATGAATGAGATGGAGGCGCGTGTCGGTAATCGCACAGAGCCGCCCGATGTTACCGGTGTTCTGTGGGATTTCAGGATTGAAGAGGACGATGTGCAGCACGGTGAGGACGGATTAAACCCGGATTATTCAATAGGATGAGCAAAGTGCTCGGCAACTGAAGGCCGAGGGAGCGTATAAACATACGTGACTGCTGACCTGACAGGCAGCCATGTGCCTTGGTCGCCTAAGGAATTTTTGAGCACCCTCTTGGTGAGCACATTTCTAATGCGATGCATTAGAAATGTGCCTGATATAAAGGCACTTACAAATAGAATCCGATTGCTCAAAAAGTCCGTTTGCATAGTTCGGGTTAAAGGAAATCGGTTGCCCACCATTGAGTACGAGCTTCCGGAGAACATTCTATGATGAATGTATGGAAAGACTAGAGCGCTGCTGCCATGGATGTCGATGCGCAAGGAAGACGAAGCGCGAAGCGCAACCGAATCTACGCTGCCTACTGTGCGAGCTTGGCCGCGCTGTGTACAAGGCTGGCAAAGGATTGTGCCTTGAGGGAGGCACCTCCAATGAGGCCACCGTCGATGTTTTCCTGGGCGAGGAGTGCATCGGCATTTTCCGGTTTCATCGAACCTCCGTAAAGGATGCGGATCTTGCCGGCGGCTTCTTCGCCGAGTAGTCCGGCAAGGCAGTTGCGAATCTCGAGATGTACGGCCTCGGCCATTTCGGGCGTGGCTGTCTTGCCCGTACCGATGGCCCAGATGGGTTCATAGGCAACGACGAGGGCTTCGGATTCTTCTGCGGTGACGCCTGCCAGCCCGGCTTCCACCTGTGTCTTGATCACTGCGATAGTTTCATCGGCTTCACGTTGCTCGAGGCTTTCGCCGACGCATACGATGGGCTTGAGGTTGGCCGCGAGGGCAGCGCGGGTCTTCTGATTGACCACGACATCGGTCTCACCGAAGTACTCGCGGCGTTCGGAGTGTCCGAGGATGACGTAACTGACGAAGAGGTGACGCAGCATCTCGGCGGAGACTTCACCGGTGTAGGCGCCGGATGCTTCGAAGTGCATGTTTTGTGCACCGAGTGCGATATTGGAATCGCTCAGCTCTTTGGAGACGGTCTCCAATGCGGTAAAGGCGGGACAGAAGCATACATTGACATCGGTCTGTTGACCGACTTCAGCGACGATTTCAGAGGCCAGGGCGGCCCCTTCGCCTGCGTTGCAGTTCATTTTCCAATTGCCGGCGATCAGATATTTCCGCGAGTTGCTCATAAGAATAGGTTGTTAAATGTGGTTTATTTTTGGTCGAGCGCAGCGATTCCGGGAAGGGTCTTGCCTTCGAGGAATTCGAGGGAGGCGCCGCCTCCGGTGCTCATAAAGGTGACGTTATCGCTGTGTCCGGACATTTTGATGGCCTTGACCGAATCGCCACCACCGATGATGGAGGTGCCGTCGGATTGCGCGATGGTTTCGGCCACGGCAAAGGTGCCCTTGTTGCAGGCATCGATCTCAAAGATACCCATGGGGCCATTCCAAAGAACGGTCTTTGCGGCGGCTACTTCGGCTTTAAACAGCTCGATGCTCTTGGGGCCGATGTCAACGCCTTCCCAGCCATCTTCGATGTTGCCTTCAAAGTATTGGGAATCGCCAACTGTGCCGGCGCCGAAGTCGAGATCCTTGACCGCGAGGTTGTCCAGAGGCAGGAGGAATTTGACGCCCTTGGCGGCGGCCTTGTCGAGGGCGGCCTGGGCAGTCGGAATGTGGTCGGGTTCACTGAGGGACTCTCCGACTTTGCGTCCTTCCGCGAGTGCAAAGGTATAGGCCATGGCGCCACCGATGATGATGGTGTCGGCCTTTTCCAAAAGTGAATCGATCACCTTGATCTTATCGGATACTTTGGCGCCGCCAAGAATCACGGTGAAGGGACGCTCCGGGCTGGCGGTCTTTTCGCCGAGGTAGGCGAGTTCCTTCTCGATCAAAAGTCCGCAAACGCAGGGAGAAAGATGTGCGGCGACGCCGGCGGTGGAGGCGTGGGCGCGGTGTGCCGTGCCGAAAGCGTCATTTACATAAGCGTCAGCCAGCTTGGCCAGTTCAGCGGCAAAGGCCGGATCGTTATCGGTTTCGCCGGCGTGGAATCGGACGTTTTCGAGCAGTGCAACATCGCCGTCACTCAGTGCATCCACCGCTCTTTCGACATCGGGGCCAATACAGTCTGAAAGTAAAAACACCGGGCGGCGGAGTTTGCCGGCCAGACTAGCGGCCACGGGAGCGAGGCTGAATTCTTCTTTGCGCTCGCCTTTGGGACGACCCAGATGACTGCAAAGAACAACGCGCGCGCCTTGTTCCATGAGGTGCTGGATGGTCGGCAGTGCGGCAACGATACGGGAATCATCGGAAACGGCACCGTCTTTCAGCGGTACATTAAAGTCGCAACGTACGAGGACGCGCTTTCCGGTGAGGTTGACGTCTTGAATGGATTGGATGGCCATAGGAAATGATCTTTCTGTAAACGAATCTATAGATGACGGAAAAACTGCGGCAGGAGAATCCCCCTGCCGCAGCTGATTAAAAACCGTTCATTACGACCGTCTAGAGGAACTTGGAAACTTTTTGGACCAGTTCCACTACACGGTTGGAATAACCCCATTCATTGTCGTACCAGGATACGAGTTTGAAAAAGGTGTCGCTCAATCCCATGCCGGAACCGGCGTCGAAGATAGAACTGAGCTCATCGTGAATGAAGTCAGAGGAAGCAACTTGGTCTTCGGTGTACCCGAGGATACCCTTGAGGGAACCTTCCGAAGCTTCTTTCATCTTCTGGCAGATTTCTTCGTAGGAAGTGCTCTTTACCGTTTTGACCGTGAGGTCGACGGCAGAAACTGTTGGAGTCGGCACACGGAAGGCCATTCCGGTGAGTTTGCCCTTAACTTCAGGAAGAACCAGGCCAACTGCCTTAGCGGCACCGGTAGTCGATGGAATGATGTTCAGCGCGGCGGTACGCCCACCCTTCATGTCCTTTGGAGATGGGCCGTCTACGGTCTTCTGTGTGGCGGTGTAGGAGTGAACCGTTGTCATGAGACCTTCGGCAATCCCGAAGTTTTCCAGAATGACCTTGGTCATCGGAGCCAGGCAATTGGTTGTGCAGGAAGCGTTGGAGATCACGTCGTGCTCGGCCGTCAATTCGCCATCGTTCACGCCGAGAACCACTGTCTTTACGCCGTCGCCCTTACCGGGTGCGGAAATGATGACCTTTTTGGCACCTGCATCAATGTGACCTTTGGCTTTTTCGTCCTGGACGAAGAGACCGGTACATTCGATCACGATGTCGACGCCGAGCGCACCCCATGGCAAAGCAGCCGGGCCTTCACGCACAGCCAGCGTTTTGATCTCCTGGCCATTCACCACAAGCATGTCGTCGCCCTTCGTCTCGACAGTACCTTTAAAACGTCCCTGAGTGGTGTCGTACTTTAATAGATAGGCCAAATTCTCAGCCGGCACGAGGTCGTTAATCGCGACGACTTCGATTTCAGAACCGAGAAGACCCTTCTCGACGAGTGAACGAAAAACCAGACGACCGATGCGGCCAAATCCGTTGATTCCAATTTTTGTTGCCATAATGTGTAGATATTCAGGTTATTGAATAATAATAAGTAAGCTCGGCATCAGTAGTCAGCATACGGGGCAAGGCAAGAGTTATTCATAGCCCATCCGGAAAAAAACTGGGGATTTTCGCCCCTTTTTATACTTTCCAACAGCCTCCTGAATAGGCGAAATCCCTTGACAGATAACCACTTTACGCTGTCTATGCGGGTAGTGGACAGCGTCGATGACCGACAATGCAAACTCGTGCACCTACACGTAAATGTCAGGAAGTCATTTGACGAATGCCCTTAGTTAACTACAAGCTACCGGGATACAGATCATGAAAATTAAACACTGGGGAACCTTCGCATTCATCGCAATATATCACCTGCTCTTGCTGGTGTTGATACCCTTTGTCCTGCCTGAACTCACCTGGACGGCCTTTACGCTCTTCCTCGTGACGTACATCATCGGCGGTATGTCGATCACGGTAGGCTACCATCGCTTGTACGCGCATCGGGCCTATTCAGCGAATCCCTTTTTCGAGTGGAGCATCCTGTTAGGTTCGACACTGGCTTTTGAGATGTCTGCGCTCGGTTGGTCGCACGATCACCGCAATCACCACAATCATGTCGATACCGAGCGGGATCCCTACTCCATTAAAAAGGGTTTCTGGTATGCACACGTGTTATGGCTTTTTGATGCAGACCGCAGTTTTGATAAAACACTGGTCGCCGATCTACTGAAAAACCCACGCGTGGTGTTTCAGGACAAGTACTACCTGCAACTAACCCTAGGCATAAATTTGGCCATCCTGCTACTTGGCTGGTACCTGACCGGTAATCTGTTTGCCTCTTTCTACTTCGGTTTCCTCCTTCGTATGGCTATGATCCACCACTGTACGTGGTTTATCAACTCCCTCTGCCATACCTATGGTTCGAAAACCTACGCACGTGAACTTTCCGCGGTCGACAATGCCATCCTTGCAATGCTGACCTTTGGCGAAGGCTATCATAACTACCACCACGCTTTTGCTGCGGACTACCGCAACGGCATCCGCTGGTACCACTTCGATCCGTCAAAATGGACGATCTGGCTGGCCTCCAAGCTTGGCATGACAAACAAGCTCCGTACGATCAATACACTGACCGTACAAAAATCGCTGGTTCAGAAAGACCGCAAGCTACTGATCGAGCATCTCGAAGAAGAAGGCTGCGAGACCGCGGCTGAATTCCGTGAAAAAGTCGAGCACCTGTCCGATTTATTTGACGAAAAAGCGACAGCTCTATCGGCCAAGATGCGCGAACTGAAACAAGCGGCCACAGAGCACCACGGTCAGCTGAAAAAAGAAATTCAAGCGCTCCGTACCATGCTCAAGGAAATCTGGGCCGATTGGGTGGCCCTCACCCACGCCGCCACGAAACAGTTTCAGCTTCACCTGCACGCGCACTAAGTAGAAGCTGCAAGTCTACCCGGTCGCTTTAATAAACAAAAGATGCGGACGCCGTCTGGCCCACGCTGGAACGATGTAAGGCCGTCGATTTACCGGTCACGCTATCGAGTAGTTTGAGCCGTGTGGAGCCTCCGTTGCGCTGTGTATAGATAAGATGGCGACCGTCATTGAGCCAGCAAGACTCCAGCGCATCACCCGGCCCACTAGTCAGCGGCCGACTGGTCTGCTTCCTTCTGTCATACAGATATAGCTGAAAGCTCCCTTTCACCGCCGCCGTAAAAGCAATTTGCTCCGGGTGGACAGGGTTCCATGCCGGCTCGGCACAATAACGGCTAACTTGTGTACGTAAACGACGCATCGGTCCGCCCGCAGAGGAGATTTCATACAGTTGGGGGCGTCCCGCTTGATCGGAGGTAAAGACCAGTCTTTGGCCGTCCGGTGACCAACTGGGAGAAGCTTCCAGGCTGTTATTCTTGGTCAGGCGTCGACGGTCGCCGCCATCCTTATTGGCCACCCATAGTTCGGTGTTTCCCGTGCCGCTGAGAACCATCGCCATCCGCTGACCGTCCGGACTGTAACGGCCGCCGGTGTTCGTACCACGATAGGTAGCCACCGGTGATCGCTCCCCCGCGAGCAAATCGATCTCGTAAATGTCCGGAAATCCGGATTTGTGGTAGGTTGTGTAGAGTAATCGCATCCCATCATGCGACCAGCTTGGCCCCGTCACCAGACTACGGTCCGAGGTAAGAGCGCGCACGTCGCGGAAAAGCAGATTGGTTGCGTAGATCTCTGCAACTCCCCGACGCTTTCCCACAAATGCCAGCTTACCGGCAAAAAATCCCTTTAGCCCGGTACTCCATTCGACAACCAGATCACAAGCCCGAAGGACGGCATCCGTGGTATCTGTTCCGTGAATTTTACGTACCTGCTCCTTGCCCTCACTCTCCTGTATCCTCAGCAAGACACTTTCCCTGCCGGACGGCTCAAACTGTAATCGCAGCACGGCTGACTCGCCTGTTTCCACCGTGAAGCGCCCATGCAAGGAGAGTGCCTTTCGGGCCACCGCGGCCAACGCATCCTCACTGCTTTCAACTCTGACCGAAAGCACGCCCTCATCACGACTGATCGCCGGATCCAGTTCGATAACCTGCCCGGCTAGTGATAGTGGCAGCCAAATGACTGCCGAAAAGTGTCGAAAAAGATGAATCCAAAAGCGCATTTTAAATAACTAGCGTGAAAGGGGATTCATCGGCAAATGCAAATCGACCTAAGCAAAAAAAATCCCGGCAAAAGAGCGGCGATTCGTATTGAGTCGCGGAAGATCTCACACAATCTCATGGTCCATACTATGGCCACAGAAGAGCAAATTCAAGAAGTCCTCAAATCCATAAAATATCCGGGATTCAGCCGCGATATCGTTTCTTTCGGTCTGGTTCGCTCAGTCGAATTAGCCGGCAGCGATGCGCTCGTCGGACTTGAGATAACCAGCGCGGACGACTCCATCCCGGAGCAGATTGCGGCTTCGATCAAAGAGATCGTCGGCCGGATAGAGGGTGTGGATACAGTTAAAGTCCGGATGGAAATCCACAAGCCAGAGCGCCAGCCCGGCTCTGCAGCAGGCAGTAACAGCGCGGCCCCAGCGACCAGCCAGTCGATGCAAAAAGTGCGCTTTGTTATAGCTGTCGCCAGTGGTAAAGGCGGGGTCGGCAAATCTACGGTGGCGACGAACCTCGCCTGTGCCCTGCAAAATCTACTTGATGCCGAGGGGCGCTCCGGGGTCGGCATTATGGACTGTGACATCTATGGGCCATCCATCCCGCTCATGCTCGGCGCCGCGGGCCGGCCGGAAATCAAAAACGATATGATTGTCCCAATCCGTAATTTCGGGGTGGACACCATCTCCATGGGTTTCCTTGTCGATGACGATACGCCCGTCGTCTGGCGTGGGCCGATGATCATGAAGACCATTCAGCAGTTTGCGCAAAACGTCGACTGGGGCGAATTGGAAGTCCTCGTCGTCGATCTCCCCCCCGGCACGGGTGACGCACAACTCTCGCTCGTACAAACCATCCCCCTCGACGGCGCACTTATTGTCACCACGCCACAGCCGGCAGCGAGTAATGTCGCCCGCCGAGGCGCTCGCATGTTTGAAAAAGTTAATGTGCCCCTGCTCGGTGTGGCCGAAAACATGAGCTATCTGGAAGCACCCGATGGGACCCGGCAGACTCTCTTTGGTCAGGGTGGTGGGCAATCCACGGCCGAGGGTCTGGAGACCTCTCTCATCGGCCAAATCCCCCTCGACCCGGCCATCCGGGAAGGCTGTGACCAAGGAGTACCGATTGTCGTGGGCGCACCCGAAAGCCCCGCAGCGAAAGAATTCTTCTCTATCGCACAAAATATACTCGACCGCTTAGGCTAGGGAGAAAAATGCGCCTCAGGGATCTTTTTAGCTAGCACCCGTGTCTACATGTAGTGTAAAGATGCATCCTACCCAACCTTTTCGTGTCGCTACCTGCTATGAATCCAACAGATTCAAAAAATATGGAACCTGCCGCTAAAGCGGATTCAGACAAGAATTTCGCCGCTCGCTCCAGTCTCTACCAAGAGTTCCTCGCCGAGCGTGACGAAATTTTGCGCCACAAGTGGATCGAGTCTGAAAAAGCAGGTCGTGACATCGGCTTTGAGCGCGCCCTTCTCGATTGGATTCGCAAACACCGAGACAAATGGCGGCGCTCGAGAGATAAAGACTTGTCACATTAGTCGTTACCCAAACTGTCGTCGTTACCTAAACTTCCAAAAAAAACCCGCCGGACAAATAAAGTCGCCAGACGGGTTTTTGGGAAAGTGCTTTGCTTCCGCAGGCTTACTTGGAACTCTTCAGTTCACGATGTACCGTATGTCTCCGCAAGTGCTTGTTGTACTTCTTCTTTTCAATGCGGTCCGGCTGCTGCTTCTTGTCGCGCGTGGACATATAGCGAGAGACAGGCTTACCTTCCTCGCGGGCTTCCGTGCATTCCAATATTACGTGTTCTCTAGGCATGATAAAAATCCTCTTGGGTGAGTAGAAAAGCAGCGAAAACTACCGGTCGCTTGCCACAGGGCAAGTTCTTTTTCTCCTTTATCCGGCACCACATTCCAGTTAGCTCCTAGACAAAGAGAGCAACATTCCGTATTGCCCTGCCTCGCACCCCACGTTTTCATCCGCACCTTTCATGACAGAAGAGCAACGCATCCTTTCCATTGGGACTGACCACGCAGGCTTTCCCCTCAAAGCACCCATCATAGAAATGTTGGAGAAGCGTGGCCATAGAGTGCTCGATTTTGGCTGCCAAAGCGACGCTTCCTGTGATTACCCCGACTTCATTCGCCCTGCGGCACAGGCCGTGGCCGATAAAAAAGCGGATTTGGGGATAGTTCTGGGCGGCAGCGGCAACGGAGAAGCAATCGCCGCCAATAAAGTGCCCGGCGTGCGCTGCGGGCTTTGCTGGGACCTCTGGTCCGCCCGCATGACAAAAACCCATAATAATGCTAACTGCATCGCACTGGGTGCCCGAGTTGTTTCCGAAGAACTCGCCCTGGAGATCGTTGCCACCTGGCTGGATGAGGCCTTTGAAGGCGGTCGTCACCAGCGCCGGATTGACAAAATCGAAGCATAGGCACTCCTTAGACTATTCTTTCAACCTAAGAAACCATGAGCGAAGACGAAAAAAAGAAAGATCCTGCAAAATCAGCGGACCTACAAATACAAGAGACTTTCCTGAAGGAACGAAAAGTCCTCCTTTGGGGAGAAGTCTCGGATAAATCCGCAAAGGACATTACAGAAAAGCTCCTCTACCTCGAAGCGAAAGCTCCCGGAGAAGAAATCACTTTTTACATCAACACACCCGGCGGATCCATCACCGCCGGCATGGCCATCTACGATACCATGAAATTAATCAGCGCGCCGATAAAGGTGGTCGTTACCGGCATGGCAGCCAGCATGGGCTCAATCCTGCTCTGCGGCGCAGATAAAGGAAAACGCCTGCTCTACCCACACAGCCGCGTATTGATCCACCAGCCACTAATCTCCGGGCAAATGGTCGCGGTTGCCGTCGACATTCACATCCAAGCCCAGGAAATGGAACGATTGCGCGACGAGCTGAACACCATTTTGGCTGAAAGCTCCGGGCAACCACTCGAGCGGATTGAGCAAGATACCGACCGCGACTTTTACATGACCGCTTCGGAAGCCATTGAGTACGGCTTAGCTGACGGGATCGTGGAAACTCTCTAAACTTCCGGGTGTAGGGGTGTACCTGCTTTAAAACAAAAAACCGGCTGCCTTGCGGAGCCGGTTTTTTATTGCATAAATTAAAACAGGTAGGCCGGTCTTGATGTAGGTTTAGGCGGCCGTTTCGTTCGCTGCCTTGGCCTTCTCTATCAGTGCGAGAAAGGCGGGCTCGTCATGAATCGCCAACTCAGAGAGCTGTTTGCGGTCCATTTCAATACCAGCGGCTTTGATCCCACGAATAAAGCGGCTGTAGTTAATGTCATTGGCACGGCAGATGGCATTGATCCGCACAATCCATAATTGGCGAAACTCAGACTTCTTTTTGCGGCGGTCACGGTAGGCATATACCTCCGCGCGATCCACAGCGTCCTTCGCATAACGATAAAGACGTGATTTGTTACCGAAAAAGCCCTTGGCCTTTTTCAGTACTTTTTTGCGACGAGCGAGCGTCGCGGGTCCATTGGTTGATCTGGGCATGTTTTATCTTTCTCTTAGGCGGCTGTCGGGTCGCCTCGTTTGTCTTACCCGACGAGCACGAGTGATTGTGAGGAAAAGCAAATTGCTCGAAATGAGCGCTGCTTAGGCAAATGGAAGTGCACGAATCAGGTCCGCGCGTTGGCCGTCAGCAACCAATTTGCTAGTGCCTGCCCGGCGGCGCTGCTTCACGCTCTTGTTGCGGAGCAAGTGGCGATGGCCCGGTGTGCGGCGCAATAGCTTGCCGGTACCAGTCTTTTTGAATCGCTTGGCGATAGATTTTCTTGTCTTTTGCATGGCGGAAATTAACGGAAAAGATGCGGAAAACACAGGTTTACGGCGCCTTTGTAAAGCTCTTTTTTTTAATGAACACCGATCCGCGGTAAATTGTGGCGTTGCACTTCGCCAAATCCCAGCTCACCCTATGCGTCTATATTTCAAATCGGACATCCTACCCAGATCACACTATGCAATACCGGACTCCTCAAAAACTAAGAGCCAGACCCGCCCGCAAAGAGGGCTTCAGTCTTGTTGAAATCCTCATCGTTATTGCCCTGATTGCCATCCTCGCGACTGTTGCCATCGGCAACCTCGGTGGCATCTTTGGCGGCCAACAAGAGAAAATCGCACAGCAGGTAGTCAATCAGGGGATGAAACTGGGGCTCACCGCCTACAAGCTCGACATCGGCAACTATCCCTCCACCGAAGACGGCCTCGCTGCCCTGATCAAATCACCGGCAGGTAAGGAAAGTCGCTGGAAAGGCCCCTATCTGGAAGATTTTGAAGTACCCCTTGATCCTTGGGGCAACCCTTACCAATACCGTTTTCCCGGTGCTCGCAATGTGAGCGGTGCCCGCGGATACGACATTTGGTCACTCGGCACCGATGGCACCGAAAGCGCCGATGATATCGGCAACTGGAAATAAGCCCGCCGCCTCCCCGACCAGTGGTTTCTCCCTGATCGAGGTCCTTCTCGTCATCGCTCTGATCGCGCTGGCTGCCGGCATGATCGTGAGCAATGTGATTGGACTGGCTGACCGGGATGCCACCTTGCCCGTCGATCAGACCTTGAAAGCCGCCATTCGCAGCGCCCGTCTCGAAGCTGCCCGCAACCGGCAAACCACCGAACTCAGCTTTAACAAAGAACTTGGTCGGCTGGAAGTGCACAGCGGTTCCGGCGAACCGATCCACTTTCCACTGGGAGAGGACTTCTCCAACAACGGTCGCGGCGAAATTCTCTTTGAACTGATTCCACCGGCAAGCGGATTTGATCGATCGACCGATCCCTATGACCCGGGCATCAAAACCGATCGGGTGCGCTTTGCCCCAGACCGTAGTTCGCAACCTTTTTCCGTACAAATCGATTACGGAATCGGCTCCCCGGAACGACTCGCCTTCGACCCCTTCTCCAGCCTTGTCATTAAACGCCCGTGAAACCCCGCCCAACAAATACCCTGAAAAATGGCTTCACCCTGATTGAAGTGGTCGTTGCACTGGCCATCTTTGCCGCCGCCTCCGTGGGCCTCACTCTGACCTTTACCTCTATCCTGACGGCTAGACAACACGGAGTGCAAAGCGATCTGCTCGATGCCGACCTTCGCGCGGTGCGCCTGCAGTTACTCCTCGAACCAAACTTGGAATTGGCTGAAGAAGGGAACAACATGGAAACCCTCTCCTGCGGGGAAGCCGAGTGGCAGGCAGAGATTCTGCCGACTGAGCTTGTCGATCTTTTTCAAGTTCGCTTCCTTGTAGAGTTCTCCGATCCCCCGGAAGGCCTGCCCGAAAATTACAGCGAGACGCTCTATCTACTCCGTCCTACCTGGTCGGAGCCAGATGAACGCGATGACCTCCTCGCGGAAAAACGCGAGGCCCTCGAACGGGAACGGGATTTCCGTTAGCCACACATGAAAATCCAGCAGACAAGCCACCGACAGCCGACCCCAGCCCTTACTGGACGGGCCGGAATGACGCTACTTGAGATCGTCCTGGCGATCGCCGTTGCCGGATTTGTCCTTTATGCAGCCACCGCCTATGTCGTCTCGATCAGTAATATTTGGGCGGAACAGGAAGAGCGGCACTTCTTCGAAGACCACGTCGACGGAGTCACCGAATTCCTCAAGGCCGCTTTCCTCAACGCCGGTTACGAACTCTCTTTAAGTCAGGACGAAGGAGGTCAGCCGAATCCCCCTGCGGGAAACAATCCGAATGGAAAGGAAGTTCCAGTAAACATCCCAAACCAAGGGAACAGACCGGACAATGGATCCAGCCAATCATCTACAGGAAGTAGCCTGATCGCCCACTCCGAAACCCCCATCCAGTGGAAAAAACCACCCGGCGCAGCGGGCTACGAAGACCCGATGCTTTACTTCACCATGGCTGAGATTCCTCCGCTTCTCGTCGGCCTTGATGACGTTCCAGCCACGAAAGTAGACCTCTATCTCCACTTTGATCCAGACGAAGGCCTTAGCTTACTCTGGCACTCGAATCTTCAGGAAGAAGTTGAAGATACCGATGATCTGCAACGCACCCCAATAAGTCCGCTTGTCTCTGAACTGCGCTATCTCTACTGGGATGAAACCTTCGAGAAGTGGGAAGAAGAGGACGAACCGCTCGACGGTGAAGGCGAGGAAGACTTCCAACTACCTCGCTTTCTCAAACTTGTTTTCACCTATCAGGAAGAAACCAAAAGCCGCCTGCTCACCCTGCCGGTCCCCATGGACTCCGCCCTCCTCTTTTGAAAATGAAAGAATACCATAGAGAGAAGACGATCCGGCTCACCCAGGGGAAGCGTGGCAGTGTCCTCGTGGCCGTCCTCGGCATCATTCTTCTGCTCTCCATGCTGATCACCCGCTTTATGGAAGAAGCGGTACAGGATCTTGAGTATCGCGCCCTCTTTAATGAGCCGCCCGAAATCCGCAGTTACGCATTCAGTATGCTTGAAGTCGCACTGGCGACGATCCACGAAGTCGGTCTAATCGACGAAGGCAAACTCCACGCCCCCGAACAAGGCTGGGCTGACCCCCTGGAGTACTCCGGAATTGAGCCACCAAACGGCTGGGATGTGCGCATTTCTATCTACGATGAAAGTGCGAAATTTCCCCTCAACTCCACCCCGGACAAAAGCGAAGTACTCATCCAGATCCTCGAAGAAGAACTCGAGTTCGACTATGGCACCACCCGCGAACTGGTCAGTACCTTGATCGACTGGATTGATGCAGACGATACCCGTATGCTCAATGGTGCCGAGTCGGAGGACTATCTCGAAAACGATCCACCCTACCGGGCAGCCAACGCTCCCCTGCAGTCGCTCCGTGAACTGCAACTCCTAAAAATCTGGGAAGAAGAATTCTTTGACGAAGACGGTAATCCCAACGAATTTTTTGAGCGAATCGCTGCCCTTGTTTCCCTCCATAACAGCGGACCGATTAACCTCAACGCTGCCTCCGAAGAACTCCTTGAAATACTCGCCCTCCAGGACGGTTGGGATGCCGACTTTCTCTTCGACGGAATCGATCAGCCCTATCTCGAAAATACACCGCCCAGTGTCGACAGCGAAAACAGCATTGCAGAGACCTCACTACTGCGCATCGAAGTTTCCCTACAGCGGGGCGAAGTCCCCTACTCCATAACGGCGCTGGTCGAGCCGAATTTCGGCGGCAATCAAGGCAATGAAACCGACGATGAAATCACTGCACCCCAACCATCCGCCGGCCCCTCGACCAGCAATGATGCCCCCCGTACCGGAATGAGCAGCGAACAAGCCGCTATCCAATACCCCTTCCGTATCATTCGTTTACATGAATACAAAAACGGACAAAAACCTTCCGAACCGGCACGCTATTCGGCGGTGGACATCGATAACTAATCGGCTTCACTACAGTAGATTGCTATAAGACCCGTGCTAAAACATCCCGCCATAGAAAAACTACTCGAACCAGCGACTTCTGAAAAGGTGCTGAGTCTGCCGGCGCATCTATTCTTCATCGAGCGGATTAGCATCCCCCCGGAACTTGACCTCAGTGAACTCGACGATTTTGCCGAACTGACCATTGAGTCCATTTCACCCTTTCCCCTGGATCAGCTCTACTGGGGCTTTCTCAGCGCCGAATCCTGCAGCAGCATCCTGCTCTATGCCGCTCACCGGGAGCGGGTCAAGGAGGTCGTCTCTGAACCCATTGAAGCCTATGCTTGGGTTGTTCCCGAATTTGCGCCCCTCGCGAGTACTCACTTCCCCGAAACAACCGAGATCATCGTTGCCTCCGATTCGGGCTGCAGCCTCCTCCACTTTGCAAAAGGCAACGGAGTACCGACCCACGCAAGCAGTATCGCCTGCTTGCCGGAAGAGCGCGAAGAAGCCATCGGCAGACTCCGCACCGAAGCACCGGCACTCAGCCCTGAAGTGCCGCAAATCCTTTTAGAGCCCACTTCCGCCGTTCTCGGAGAAAACCAACAGCCTGTCTTTCACTTCCAAGCGACTCTCTCAGGCGATGCCTCTACGGACGAATCCCGCCTCACTAAACTGAGCCCGACCGGTACCTTACTCTGGCGCGCGGATGTTCGCGATGCCCGTTTCAAAAAGTCTGAACAGAGCGCCCGTCGCGTAAGCCTGTATTCCCTGCGCACCTTGAGTTGGGCAGCGATAGCAGCCCTACTTCTCCTGATCGGTGAACTGGCACTCTTGGGAACGCACCTATGGCTCGGCGCCCAGCAAGCCCGTATCGCTGAGCAGCAGCCCCTCGTCGATACCATCTCCGAACAACAAACCCTGATGTTTAAGCTCGAGCAAATCGAGCGCAATGATCTCCGCCCCATCGCTATCCTTGATGCACTCAACAATCTTCGGCCCAATGGCATCTATTTTACCAAGACCGTTGTCGAAGGAGAAAACACCGTCATTATTGACGGCGTCTCAAACAACGTGAATGCACTCAACAGCTACACCGACGCCCTGCAAAATTCCGGATCCTTCGAACTGCTTGAGGACCCTAAAACGATCACCCGGCAGGGGAAGACCACCTTCACCCTGCAACTGGCCTACAGCCTACCCCAAAAAGAAGCGTCCGCAGTGAACCGCGGAGCCGGCCAACCTGCCCAAAGCGATGCATAATTTACTAAACAGCAGCATCCGACTCTTCCGCAGGATGAGCCCGCGGGAACAGATCCTTCTTCTTCTTTTCTTTCTCACCATGCTCGTCCTCTGGTCTGCCAATATCTATAAACGCTCCGGCATATGGAACGATGCCCGCCAGCAGGCATCCACAGACCTCCTCACTCAACAACTGCTGATCGATCGCGAAAGCACTTACCGCGAAGGGCTCGAAGCCGCCCTCCAGCGGGTGGACCCGGCCAAGACCTACTCCGCTGCGCAACTCGCCGGTCGCATCGATGAAATTCTGCGCAAAGCTCGGCTCTCCCGATCCGCCGATATCGACCCTGTGCGCTCCCGGCAGGGAGAGATCTTTAATGACCATAACCTGCGCGTCCGGCTGGCCCGGATTTCGATTGCAGAAATTATCGAATTAAACAAACTGCTACGGCAGGAAACGCCTTATATAAACGTGCAAAAAGTCAACCTGGCAGCCAATCGCAGTAAACCCACCCAAATCGACGCGCGCTACGAAATTAATTCATTCGAACTAATCTCGCAGAAATAAAGAGACATTTTACCACATGAAACGCTTCCTCATTACTACCTTACTGGCCTCAGCTTTCTTACTCGCCCCGCCATCGGCATGGTCGCAGGACGCCACCCAAACGCCCAACTCGGCAGCCTATGTACCCCTTGAGCCAGAGGCCCTCAACCCGGAAGAAGTTGTCAGCGAAATCATCCTTGTTGATATGCCTGCCAGTGATGTCATCGACCTGCTCGAGACCCTCACCGGCAAGATCATCCTTCGCCGTCAGGACATCACCGCCAAGATCAACTTCAACTCCCGCGGCCCACTCACTAAAAGCGAGGCTGTACTGGCTCTCGAAAGCATACTCAGCCTCAATACCGTGATGTTGACCGACCTCGGCGGACGCTTCATGAAGGCCGTTCCCGCCACCAACGTGAACACTCACGTGCCCGAAATGATTACCGGCAGCAGCCTCGGCCTGACCCCCAGTCAGCAAATCTACGCGAAAATTTTTAAGATTGATTACCTCTTTGCCGCCGATGCCGGGTCCCGCATTGTTCAACCCCTCCTCTCGCAAAACTCCGGCCTGGTCATCTTTGAAAAGGCCAATGCCCTGCTTGTCACAGATGCCCTGATCAATCTCCAGCGCATTGAACAAATCCTCAACGAGGCCGACAAGGCACAATCCGTCCGCGAATCCATCGAATTTATCAAGCTCAACTTTGTGCAAGCCAAAGAGATGCAGGAACAGCTCGAAAACCTCATCCGTGTCCCGCTCAAGAACTACCTCGAAGGCAGTACCAGTGTGACCGCTGATGAACGAACCAACCAGCTTATCATCGTCACCCATGCCCCGAATATGGAGATCATTCGCAACGTCATTGAGAGCGTAGATATTGACTCTGCACCCTTGACCAGCAGCGAAGTCTTCCCACTCCGTCAGGCCAAAGCCGAAGAAGTCGTCCCGATCATTGAGAAAATTATCACCGGTCAAGAGGAAGGGCGCGAAGAAGATGCCAAGGTCTCTCGCGATGAAAATGGCAATACACAGCCGAACCAGCCACCGGCACCCGGCCTACCCAGTGCACCCGCCGCTGTTGCCAGCGCAGCTTCTGCCGACTCCACCAGCACACTCCAATTTTCTAACTTTGTCGGCCTCTCCGCCGATGAACGGACCAACTCCATTGTCGCCTACGGCACCCATAGTGACCTCCGCACACTTAAGGAACTGATCGACAAGATCGACATTCCCCTACCACAGGTACGCATCGAAGCGATTATCACCGAGGTCTCCCTCGATGCCAACCAAGCCAGCGGATTCTCGAAATTCAACTTGGACTACTCCAACGGCCTGACCCAGCTCTCCGGCGGCCTCTCCGGAATTAAAACAACCACCACTAGCTTGGCCAACGCAGTAAACCCGGCTACCCAATTCGGTAATTTCACGCTCGATGCCGTTCTCGATATGGCCGAAAGTGATAACGAAATCAAAATCCTCTCCACCCCCTCCATTGTCGTCAGCCACAACGAAGAAGGCGTCATCAATGTCAGTCAGTCGCGCCCTTTCCAAACCGCCTCCACCACCTACAATAGCACTGGTGAACGACCTACCACACAGGATCAGGTCGAATACCGCGATGTCGGCATCAAGCTCACCGCGACTCCATTGATCGGAGCCGACGGCTCTGTTCAGCTGCAGATCGAACAAACCATCGACACCGTACAAACCGTGGACGACTCCGATGATGAAGATGTCAACACGCGACCCATCATTGGCAAGCGGGAAGCCAACTCCACCGTCACAGTCAACAACGGTGACGTTATTATCCTCGGAGGACTTCAGGAAAACAAAAAAGACATCTCCAATACTTATTTCCCCATCGTCGGACGACTCCCTGTATTTAAACAGGTACTCAGTGGCAAGAGCGAGACCTACACCCGCACCGAGTTGATTATCTTCATCCGCCCGACGGTTTTGAAAACTCCGGAAGAAACCAAGCAACTGAGCGAAAATGCCATTGGGCTTCTGGAAGAGAGTGAAGCGGTCAGTGACTATTTAGAAACGAATACGACCGGCGACACCTATATGGAAGGCAGTGGTCTGATCAAAGAAAAGCCCGGCCCTAAGAAGAAAAAGAAAACAGGATGGACCGGTCGCTTCCGCAAAACAACCGATACTGCTGACTAACTCTGACTAACTCTGACTAACTCCGA
>DKOA01000017.1:0-5777 GCA_002469895.1 Opitutia bacterium UBA7374 | reverse complement strand
TAGGGCTCATCCCCGTGGCTCTATGCGCCGATAAGACCCTTCAGAGCGACAGCCCCTTCCTCCCTCCCGGCTATAGCGAAAGCGAAAAAACACCACCCCCACCACCACCGAACAACGTACGCAATGGTGAGATTGCCCGTAGCCTCGAACTACGCGGCATCATGTGTATGAATGCCACCTACACCCTTAGCTTCTTTGATAAACGCACAAAAAAAAGCTTTTGGATCAAAGAAAATGCGGCCAACGCGGAAGGCTATCGAATCGGGAGTTACGATGCGAACTCCCTCTCGGTTATGGTCACAAAAGGGAGCAGCACCGAGCAGGTCACCCTGATCAGCAGCAGCCATGCAGCCATGCCTGTGAATACCAGTGTGAGCCTCGGGACAACTCCCAAGCCACCGGCTGGCTTCCCCCAAGCCACTCCGAATAAGCCAAATGGCACCCAGAAGAACGTTCGTACAGTCCCCCGCCGAAGGGTCGTTTTACCAAAGAAACAATCGTAAGGCGGTGGTTCAATCCATCTTCTGTCCAAACGTAATGAGCGCACGGAAAAATAGGATCCCCCGTGTTCGCAGGCAATAAACGAAATTTTTCCTAACCGATGCAGGCAGTACGCTTCCTTTATCTTCAATTCACCGCGAAGAGACCGTCCGTTGATCGACATTGCGTCAATTCCTACCCAATGAAATTAACCTATTCCATCCTGCTCCTTGCTTGCCTCTCGAGCATTGAAGCAGCCACTTACTACGTAGCAACCGATGGAAACGATGCCAACGAGGGCAGCAAAGAAGCTCCATTTCGAACCATTCAGCGCGCGGCCGATCTGGTGAAGAAAGGAGACACCTGCTATATTCGCGGTGGCACTTATCGGGAAACGGTGACCGTCCGGAACAAACACGGCAATGAGAACCAGAAGATACGATTTGTGGCCTACCCGAATGAGACCGTGCGTATAACCGGACTGGATCCGATCAGTCATTGGGAGCCCCACAAAGACCGGACTTACAAAGCAAAATGTGACGATATTCTTCAGGTCTTTGTCGATCAGGAGATGATGCTGGAGGCCCGCTGGCCAAACACCGACAATAACTATCTCCAGCCCGTTTTTGCTAAAATGGGCCCTCTTAAAAAAGTACAAGCGCAGGGAGCTTCGGCTTTTACCGACCCAGCCCTCGATGCTTTTCCCGACAACTTTTGGCAAGGGGCAACTCTGTGGTATCTCCCGGGCGAACAATGGTGCGCGACCTCTTCCCCAATTGATGCACAGGTAGACGGCACCCTTCGCTTTATAAACAATAGTAGAGTCCATGAACTCCAACCCAGAGAGGGAAGCCCGTACTTTATTTTTAATACGCTCCATGCACTCGATACTGCAAGAGAATGGTATTACAACAAAGCGGATCAGCATCTCTATTTTATAAGCCCCGATAAAGCCGATCCCGGCAAGCATACGGTCGAAGGTCGCACACGGCTCAATGGGTTACTCATAAAAAGTTCCTCCCATATAAATGTAACCGGCATCCATTTCTTTGCCGCAAACATTCACAACCAATGGAGCCAGCACTGCGTCATCGATCGTTGTCGAATTGAATATCCGGTACCGCTTTTCGGCGGATTCAGTCTTCCCCATATCCGCATATGGAAAGCGATGCGAGATGCCGCTATCCATTGGCAGTCCTCCCATGGCATCATCCGTAATTGCGAGATCGCACACTCCTGGGGAGCCGGAATAACCGTTCCCTACGGAGCACATGAAAATAATCTAATCGAAAATTGTCTGATCTATGATGTGAACTGGATCGCCGGATGGGCCGCCGGTATTCATGCCATCGGGCGCAATCATACGATTCGAAGAAACACGATCTATGATGCCGGGCGCAATGGGATTGATATGAAAGATACCATCGCCTCCCTTTGTGAATACAATCATGTCGCACGAGTTGGCTGGATCACCAAAGACCAGGGCTCGATTAAAACAGGCGTAACCGACGGAGAAGGTTCGATCATTCGCTACAACTGGTTACGAGATCAACGCTCCGCTGCCTGGTGTACCGGCGTCTACCTCGACAATGTATCCAATGACTATCTCGCCCATCATAATGTTGTCTGGGATCACCACAATGGGATGCGTATGAACATGGCCAGTCGAGTCATCGACGCCTACAACAATACCTTCGTCAATAGTTCCCACGAAGATATGGCGCAATACGCACCCAGAGGAGCAAAGCTGACCGATATAACCACCTACAACAATATCGGCACCACCGGTCACTTTATCGGAAATGACATCCGGAATAATGTTCACGGCACCCTTGAAGAACTTGCATTTGTCGGGCCCGACTATGGCGACTTTCGATTAACTGAAAAATCAATCGCGATCGACAAGGGACTACTTGTCGCCGGTATCAACGACGACTACCAAGGCGAAGCTCCGGATGCCGGTGCCTATGAATTCGGCGGAGAGGATTGGATACCCGGGATTGAGTGGACCCCTTCCTGGAATGCTGCCCCCACCGCCACTTTCATGCCGCTTCTCAGGGAAGGGGCCGGCAGTACAACAATCACTCTAAATGCTGCCTCTTCCGGGGATAAGGACGGTGTCATCATTCGCTATAATTGGGACCTGGGGGATGGGCAAAATGCCACCGGTAAACAGATCACCCATACCTATGACGCCCCCGGAGAATACACCGTCACGCTGACTGTTCGGGACGATTTAAACGCCATAGGGCAGCATCAAAAGAGCTTCCAATTCTAGGTTCCTTCGCCCTAGAATCGACCATTCAACAACATCCATAAACCAACGGGCAATTTTAGCAGACCGACGCAAACAGATGACCGGACCGAAGTATACATTCGACACCTGCCCGGAACGTAGTGGATTTGGCTCCCTTAAGTGGGACAAATACAAGGGCGGTGACATCCTCCCACTCTGGGTGGCCGATATGGATTTCACGACCGCTCCCGAAATCCTCGATGCCCTGCAGGCTCGCCTCGAGCACGGTGTTTTCGGCTACACCGTCCCCTACGAAACACCCGTACAAGCCGTTCTCGACTATCTTAGTCAACGCCATGGCTACAAAGCGGAAGCCCCATGGCTCGACTTCCTGCCCGGACTTGTTCCCGCCTTGAACATCTGCTGCCGCGCCTTCACCCAACCGGGCGAATCCGTCCTCACCACTACCCCGGTATACCCACCCTTTCTCAGTGCCCCACAATACGCCAACCGCGAACTGATCACCGTCCCCCTCGCTCTCAACCAGAACAATCTCTGGACCCTCGACTTCGATGCCCTCGAAGCGGCCGTCCGTCCGGATACCCGCCTCTTCATCCTCTGTAATCCACACAACCCGGTCGGGCGCGTCTACACCCGCGAAGAACTCACCGAATTAGCCGACTTCTGTCTGCGACACGACCTCATCCTCGTCTCCGATGAAATCCACTGCGACCTCATCATTGACCCGACCGCCAGCCACATTACTACCGCCACGCTCAGTCCGGAAATCGCCCGTCGCACCATCACCCTGATGGCTGCCAGCAAGACCTATAACCTGCCCGGTCTGGCCTGCGCCTACTCGATTATTGAGGATGATGGCCTCCGTCAGAAATTCCGTAAAACCTTTCGTGGGCTGATCACTGAAGTCAATTGCTTCGGCTACACCGCAACCGCAGCTGCCTATAAACATGGGGAGCCCTGGCGACAGGCACTCATTCACTACCTTCGATCGAACCATCAAATCCTTGCTGACTTTGTCCAGCGCGAGCTCCCCGGCATCCAATTCCACCCGATGCAGGCCACCTACCTTGCCTGGCTCGACGTCTCTGCACTCGGACTCGCCCGACCAGCCGCGCACTTTGAAGCACATGGTGTCGGCCTCTCCGACGGTACCCCCTTCCACGGTCGCGGACACCTCCGCCTTAACTTTGGCTGCCCCCGTGATCGCTTGCTTGAAGCACTCGAGAAAATCGCCCGCGCAGTCGAAAAAGCCTAAATCACCGACCGCCCCATGAGCGAAACCGAACAACCCGCCGTCCGCATCGACAAATGGCTCTGGGCTGTACGCATCTATAAAACCCGTAACGAGGCCGCAGATGCCTGCCGTGGCTCCGCTGTACGCCTCAACGGAACCATCGCCAAACCCTCTGCCAAACTGCGCACCGGTGATCTTGTTACCGCACGCACCAGCGCACTGACCCGCACACTATTGGTCACCGGCCTCACGGAAAAGCGCGTCGGCGCACCCCGCGTGACGGAATTTCTCGAAGACCGCACGCCGGACTCCGAACGTCAGGCGGCCAAAGAAAAGCACGATAATGCGCGCCTTTACGCCCTCGACCAAGGGGGACGCCCAACCAAGAAAAACCGTCGGGACATCGAACGCATCCTCGGCTCTGACTGGTAAAACTGATTACGCCTGAGACGCCGTCACCACCACTGTGCAGCGCAACCCCTCGCCCCGGCCCACCCCATCGAGTTGCTCGCCGGTCGTCGCGGTAATGCAGACCGCATCCGTTTCTATCTCGAGCAGTCCGGCAACCGATTCCCGCAAAGCGGGTACCTTCGGATCGATCTTCGGGCGCTGACCTTCCAGGACGATTGACACATGCGAAAGCACCGAGGGAGCCAAGTCCTTCAAGGCTTCGCGCAAATACGCTTTACTGTCGACCACGCCCTGTTGGCACAGTTCATCCGCAACCGCGCCAATCACCGTACGACCGGTCACCCCGCTGATCGCATCTGTCAGCGCATGGAGCAGCACATCGGCATCGCTATTGCCCGCCAGGGCAGGCGCATCCTTAAATTCCAAACCGCCCAATACCAGAGGCCGCTCCGAATCGCCTTCCACGAACCGGTGACTGTCGATACCCAGACCCGTTCGCACTTGCGTCATGCCAACTCCGGGAAGAAACGACTGATTTCAACAGCCGACGACTCCGGCCCGTCCGAAGCATGCACCACATTGCGCATCATGTCGGTACCCAGATCACCACGAATCGTGCCCGCCGGTGCCTCCTGAGAATTCGTTGGCCCGAGCAATTCGCGCACGGCACGGATTACATTCTCACCAGAGAGAATCATCAGCAGTACCGGACGCGAGCTCATGAAAGCTTCGATATCCGGAAAAAATGGCAGATCAGCGACATGCGCATAATGCGCACGCAGAATCGGCCCGTCCAATTGCGCGACTTTCGACGCGACAATTTCGAAACCGGCCTTTTCAAAGCGGGAGATAACTGCACCCGCTATACGCTTCTCCATACAGTCGGGTTTGAGGATAATAAATGTCTTTTCCATGATAGTGAAAACAAGCCGCAAGATGGGAGTCCGACCCGAAACTGACAAGCCGAATCGACAATAGCCAAAACAGAATAGCCAGCACCGCCCATACGACAACTCGACTTCGCCAAAAAAAGCCCCCGACAGAAACTGTCGGAGGCCAAAAAATGGAGCGAGCGAAGAGGTTCGAACTCTCGACATCCACCTTGGCAAGGTGGTGCTCTACCAACTGAGCTACGCTCGCCCGAAAAGCGAGCGACGAGAAAACCCGAAAAACAAAGGCCCTGTCAATGCGATTTTTGCAGGAAAATCACCGATAAAACACCGCGCCCAAAAAAACCGCTTTACATCCGCCCCATACTTCGATGCTTTAAAACGCTTATCACTGCGCCAAACCATTTATTGCAGGGTGGAGCAGCCCGGTAGCTCGTCAGGCTCATAACCTCAAGGTCGTAGGTTCAAATCCTACCCCCGCAACCAATTATTCAATAAAATCAAT
>DKOA01000035.1 GCA_002469895.1 Opitutia bacterium UBA7374 | reverse complement strand
CGGCAAGCGGCTCCTGTGGTTGAGGCCTTCGCCCGTCTCGAACAGCTTGACGGCCATGGCCATTCTGTGGCGATTCGTCTGTAGCCGTCCATTTAACCCGGATTTGCCTATGCCTGCGGCATGCGGGGGACAGCATAGGCGCACAAAGAAAGTCCCGGCATGTATTTAAGCATGGCAAAGTGACGAGCGAATAGCACCGCTTATGGACGTATCGTTGAGTCGAGCACTCTGGATTGCGGCCTGATTTACCCGCCTCAATGATGTGATTACCCAGTCAGGGCAGTCACATGCTGCTTTTACCTTGAGGTATACGTCTCTCTGCGCGGTCGTAGTGAAGTTGAAAGAAAGAATTGGCGCAGGCTTATTAGCTCGGGTTTGCACCAGTGCCTCAGGCAATCCATTGGCCCCACTTCGGAGGATCGGCAGATTCAGTCCACTCGTCTCCAGCATCCTTTCGGTGACTGTTTTACGAATGCTGAAGGATTCGAATCAGCCCCTGAGCTAAAACTAATAATAGCTTAAATAGCCTATATAAAAAAAGTTTGCATATTTTTGCATTATAATTTACCTTATCAATAAATAATCAATAAACCCTATTTTTGGATGCTGGCTACGTTCCTTCTCCGTGCGCATTTCGGTCTCCGGCTCCGGTTCAACCACCACTCGTTCAATACAAACCCCGCATGAATGCGATGCATACAAATATGAAAAACCGAATAATAATGATGGCCTTTGCCCTTTCTGCCGCAGTCGCTTCGGCTGCCACGATCACGGTAGACGATTTCGCGAACCACAATACGCAAGCCAATTCAAACAACCTGTCGCTTACCAAGACGGAAAACGGCCTAACACTGACCTTCGGTGTTCTAGGAACCTCAAATTCGGGTTGGGATGCCTTTGGTACAGGCACTTCGACTTTTGGCCAAACCGGTGCTTGGTTTGATGGCAGCTACGTAAAGTTTGGTAACTCAGTGAACCAGCAATTGCTCGACTTCAGAATCACCAATAATACCGGTTCGGATGTTAAATTGACGAATATTTCATTCGACATCCGCAAACAACCGGGAAATGCCAATCCTACGGGGTGGCAGCTCTTGTATCTAGCCACGGGCGATTCAGCTTTGATCAAGGGTGCTTCTGTCGCAAGCGGATCTGAGATGGTGAACTTGGCCGGTCTGGGTACGGATACAATCGAAGGTGGCATCAACAATTATTCTGAATCCATAGGCGGGAACATTCAGGGCACCGCTTGGATTGCCAATGGCGACTATGCGAATATCCGCCTGAAAATAAACACTGCAGCAGCTGGCGCATCTTCTCAGATGGATAATTTTTCCGTTACCGTTACTCCGGTACCGGAGCCGAGGACCTACGCGCTGATTGGAGGTTTGCTTGCGCTGGGTTGCGCCGTGATGCGTCGTCGCATTTCGGGCAAGAACGGCTCGGTTTGAGGTTCCGAGTCCGGATGAATATTTCTATTCTTGCCGGAGGATTCTTCGTACCTCAGTAGCCTACCAAGTGTAGCCGACATTCCAGTCATAGGTCGTATCGAGATTTTTGACCCCTTCGACCGCTCCGCCATCATACTCGTACTCAATCTGGAAGGCGGTTTCAAAGCCGTGGATGAGTGGAAAGCTCAAGCCGATTTGCGTATTGAGGATGAGGTCTTCGGAGGATTCCAAGTTCTGGTTGCCATCGTGCTTGAGGTAAAGATTGGTGCCGTGCCCGATGATTCCGCTATCCGCTTTGACGATCCAGGACATGCCGGTGGTTTCGGTTGTGCCGACCTTTCCGAACTGCTCGTTAACATAGACCGGACCGAGCTCGGCCTGAAGTGAAAAAAGCTTGTTCTCAAAGAAGAGTCGACCGAGGTAGGGACCCAGCGTCGTGCGCAGGTCAAGGTCGGCGAATTCATCGCTTTCTAATACGCTTTTCACCCCCCAGTAGTTTTCGACGCTGCCCTTGAAGAAACGATCGTACTTTGTCAGCAGGGTCCAGTTGTTTTCGGTACGACGTCCGTTCTTCTTTTCATGCTCAATATCGCCCTCAAGGGTATAGCGATCAGTTAGACTACGCCAGATACTGGAGGCGTTAAATTCCCAATCTTCTGAGTCGGTATTCCCGCGCTCGCGCTCGATTCCAAAGCGTGCGTAGCCACTCCACCGATATCCATCTCCGAGTTTCCAAGGTTGAGGATTTACCATCTCGATGTCTTCCGCCTTGAACATCACGCCCGACTCCCCCTCTGCCTTAACCAGCATCGCTTCCTCCGTAGAGACGATTTGACGATCGCGATAGATGGTTCCGTCTTCCATCATCACGGTGACAGGGTTTTCGGTGGAGATGCGGAGAATATTTTCCTGTAAAACCGTGATCTCCCCGGCAAAGGGTGTATTAAATACGACCACATCAGCCTCGGCGCTAATTAGATTGCCAATAATGACGGAGCCATTTTTGAGGAGTAGTCGATCTGCCTGGAGTACAGATTGGCCCGAACCGAAAATCAGGCTGATAAAAAGGAGCGTGCGCGTAATGCAGAGAACAGGTAGGGTTTGCTTATCCATAAATACTGAGTCTGCTTGTAGGTTGTTCAGGATTTTCTTGCAATAATGAAGAGGAACCTGCGTAAAAAGCGTAGTGCATGAGAAAAGAATTTGACGCATTGAATCGGGCCGTGCCGCACGTTCGGCAATTACATGCCTATGTGCCGGGGGAGCAACCGGAGGGTTTTGACTGGGTGAAGCTGAATACAAACGAGAGCCCGTATTCGCCATCGTCTACGGTCAGCGAGGCCATTGCTGCCGAACTGGAATCCTTGCGACTCTACCCCGAGCCGACGAGCGCACGACTGCGTGCGGCTATTGGGGAGCGTTTTGATCTGGATTCGCGTCAGGTAATTTTGGGCAATGGATCGGACAATCTGCTGGACTTACTGGTGCGTTGTTTTGCCGGTGATCCGGGAGTGGGGCATACCGTACCGAGCTATTCGCTCTATCCGGTGGTGGCAGGAATGTCCGGCCAGGGATTGCTCTCTGTACCGTTTGGACGGGAGATGGAGCTGCCGATTGAGGAGATGGCCGCTTCCGGAGCCCCGCTCTTTTTCCTGACGAATCCAAATGCGCCGACTGGGGTTTCGTTCGGTAGAGAAACCATTGAGGCAGCGCTACAGTCTGTCGATGGCTTGTTGGTCGTGGACGAAGCTTATATCGATTTTGGCGGCGAGACAGCGGCACCGCTGCTCAAGGAGTATGAAAATCTTGTCGTTGTGCGGACTTTTTCAAAGTCCTATGGGCTGGCAGGTTTGCGCGTGGGCTACGCGATGGCTGCTCCGGGGATCATCGAAATGCTGGATCGGGTGCGCGACGCATATAATTTAGACCGAATTGCGCAAGCGGGTGCACTGGCTGCTATTTTGGACGTCGCAGATTTTGAGAAAAAGCGGAATGCGATTATCGCTACGCGTGAACGCATCCGGTCCTCTCTGGATGGCTTGGGCTGGTTTACCTATCCATCGGCAGCGAATTTTCTTTTTACCGAGCCTCGCAATGTATCGGGCGAGACAGGCCCGGAAGTGGCGGCCAATCTCTTTGCCGACTTGCGGAAGAATCGTATTCTGGTGCGTTATTTTCCTGACCATCCTTTAACTTGCTCTTTTATTCGGGTTAGCGTAGGCACAGATGCAGATATGGATAGTTTTTTAACCGCTGTTCAATCATGGCAGAATCACGCATAGCAAAACTGACTCGGAATACAAAGGAGACCCGTATCGAGATGGAACTGAATCTCGACGGTTCCGGTGTGTCGGAGATCGACACCGGCATCCCGTTTTTTGACCACATGCTGACGCTTTTCTCGCGCCATGGGCTCTTCGACCTGAAGGTAAAGGCTGAAGGCGATATTGAGGTGGACTACCACCATACGGT
>DKOA01000023.1:16719-18991 GCA_002469895.1 Opitutia bacterium UBA7374 | reverse complement strand
TTAAATCTAAAATAGAGTATTACAATCTGCGCCACACGGCAAAGCCGGGCATTACGGGTTGGGCGCAAGTCAATGGTTGGCGTGGGGATACTTGTCTGCATTCCAGGATCGCATGTGATTTAGAGTACATTGAGCGTGCCGGTCTATGGTTTGACATGCGCATTATCTTAATGACACTTAAGGCAGTTAAGAACGCCTACTAAATGAACTCAAAAATTTTGCAGACCAGAATGGTCAAATTTCTCAAAACCTTAAGTCTTACAACGTACGTAGT
The DNA here is from genome assembly GCA_002469895.1 of Opitutia bacterium UBA7374. Taxonomy (GTDB): domain Bacteria; phylum Verrucomicrobiota; class Verrucomicrobiia; order Opitutales; family Coraliomargaritaceae; genus UBA7374. Next base: position 18,717 of record DKOA01000023.1, on the reverse strand, counting down.
GATTCAAACAACGAATCCGCTAAGTGCAGACAATTCAGGACTGACTAAAGATGTAACAGAAAATGTTAACTCTAGCGTAGATTTAGTACCGAACTTTGAAAACTACAATTTAGACAGTAATATAAATTTCTTTTTCAATAATCGAGTAGAATTGACGTTGGGATTAAACACAATAAAAATTACAGACAGTAACTATGAACGGATCGTCAAATTACAGTTCTCTAGCGGGGATATTGAGTTCGATTCATTATTAGTAAACAACGAAGAGATATTAGATGAAGTAGCTACTGACGACGAAACAATTAATAAAAAAGTTAGCGAGAGCAAATTCTTTATTAAAACACCATCTGATGTATTCCCATTTGAGCTTAAAGTAGTTGATTTCGAAGATTTTAATAGCGAGTACGAACAGACAATTACGATTAATATTACATCGCTTCCGGCAGGGGCTAAGCGAAGGGTAGCTATATCTATTCCGGATATTAAAAGTTTTTACGGCGGAGCAGGTGTACCAGCTAGTACTGTCGGTGGTTCCACTCGTTCAGGAGGTGGTGAGATTCCCGCAGGCAATACAAATTTGACGGAGACAGGCTCCACTTATAACTGACCGAGGATGCGCTAGGGCTTGTGGCGTATGTCCGGTGGTTTGTAGCCGTCTGTATTTTGCAATTATTGGGGTTTCTTGTACGCCTTATTTTGTGGGATTCTTGCCCGGTCCATTTGCTTCGACTGCATGAGTCCGCATCGGATGATTCGGTAAGCGTTTGCAATTTTACAAGCCATGGTGTTTTTCCTTACGTTACATGACAAAAATACCGGACATCGCCCCATTCAGAGAAAAACTCTCCAAGCTTGATGAGCAGATGAATGAGCCTAACTTCTACTCGGACCAGCGTCGGGCAGCAGAGATTTCGCGGGAACATCAGCATGTAAGTGGCTTGATTGAAAAGTTTGAATCGTTTCATCAGGTTCAAACGCAAATTGAAGAAAACCAGTCCTTGCTTTCCGATGCTGACTTAGAGGAAGAATTACGTGAAATGGCAGTTGAAGAGATGGCTTCTTTAGAGTCACAGTTAGCAGGTCTAGAGACCGCAGTGCTCCGCGCGATGATACCGCCTGACTCGACAGATAGCCGAAATTCAGTCATGGAAATTCGAGGGGGCGCCGGTGGCGACGAGGCGAATATCTTTGCCGGAGACCTTTTCCGCATGTACAGCCGTTTTGCGGAGTCTAAAGGCTGGCGAGTCGAGGTCATGAGCACGAGTCCGGCAGAGACCGGAGGTTACCGTGAGATCATTTTTAATATTAGCGGGGCGGACGCCTACAAGCATCTCAAATTTGAAAGCGGGGTACACCGCGTACAGCGCGTACCGGTAACGGAGACACAGGGCCGGATCCACACTTCGACGGCTACGGTAGCCGTACTGCCCGAAGCGGAGGAGGTGGATATTGAGATCAATCCGAACGATCTCGACATCTCAACCATGCGTGCTTCCGGAGCGGGGGGCCAGCACGTCAATACGACTGATTCCGCCGTCATGATGGTGCACAAACCAACCGGCACGACTGTTTATTGCGCAGACGAGCGTTCGCAGATTAAGAATCGGGCAAAAGCGATGACGGTCATGCGCTCCCGTTTACTGAAGGCTAAGGAGGACGAGGAAAACGCCAAATATGCGGCAGAGCGTAAAGGCCAGATCGGTACGGGTGACCGCTCGGAGCGCATCCGTACTTACAACTATCCGCAGGGCCGCCTGACTGATCATCGCATTGGGATGAACCTCTCTTTGCAATCGGTCGTCGAGGGCTCACTGGATGATTTAATCGAAGCCCTCTATAATGTGGATTACGAGGCCCGCATTGAAAATCTCCTCAAGGCGCAAAACGCCTGAAGCTAAGTCGGATTACCATGCTCACCGTACGCGAAATCCAGTCGCGCACAGCCGAATTTTTTTCTGCTAAAGGCGTACCCGATGCAAAGTTGGATGCCGACTTGTT
>DKOA01000023.1:0-16336 GCA_002469895.1 Opitutia bacterium UBA7374 | reverse complement strand
GAGGCCCAGCTCAGTCAACTGCGCCCCCTGGTAAAACGCCGGGCCGATCGCGAACCGTTGCAGTACATACTCGGAACGATTGAGTTTTGCGGCATCCCGCTAAAAGTCGATTCCCGCGCACTGATCCCCCGTCCGGAGACGGAAGAACTCATCGAGCGCATCCGGCAGACCGTGGATACCCCGCCGCAACGAATACTGGACCTCGGCACCGGCAGCGGAGCGATTGCTATCGCGCTAAACCAGGCCTTTCCGCAGGCAGAAACCATTGCTGTTGATAAATCCGCTGAGGCGCTGGCTTTGGCGGAAGAGAATGCCTCTGCACAGGCTGCAGAAAACCGGATACAGTTTCTTCAGGGCAGTTGGTTTGCTCCGCTGATAGGGGCGGGCCGCTTTGACCTGATTGTCTCGAATCCACCGTACCTGCGGGAGGATGAGATGGCCACGGCTGCGCCGGAAGTGGTGGCGCATGAGCCGGAGTCGGCTCTCTGTGCCGGGGTTGACGGACTGAGTGATTTGCGCTCGATCCTAAAGGGGGCGGTTCAATATTTGTCGGAGGGTGGGCTGTTAGCCTTGGAAACCGGCATCGCACAGCATGCTGCGCTGGAGTCATTGGCGATTGCCGCGGGTTTATCGGAAACCCGGAGTCTTTGTGACATGAACGGGCGAGAACGATTCTTTATGGCTCGCGCGGTCTAGCCCACTTTAATCAACGGTGATCTGCGCTTCCCCGGAAACGGAGGGGCGGATGCGCCCACCTTTGGTTTCCACGGTGAAATTTTCACCGGCGGTAAAGACAATATCAACGACGCCGGAACGCTCCAAAGTCTTACTTTCTCCCGCGCCAAGGGTACCCCGGAAGAGTTCAAGCTGATTATCGCGCTGTTTTGCGACTAAATAGACCGAGCCGGTAGCTTCCAGTGTGATTGGATCCTTCGCGGCCGACGTTTGTTGGCTTTCCGGGTTAGTGGCTAAGGTGGGCAGTGCGGTTCGATCAAAGGTCGTCGAAGAAACCGAATTGCTCGCCTCAGTGCCCGGGTCTCCCGTGCCCCCCAGAATGGATTTAACCAGAATAAAGAGAATAAAAACAAGAGAGAGCGTACCGACAAAGAGTAAACCGACTTTAAAATAGAAGGTTGTCTCATTTGTGGTATCGGCAGCCGTATCCGCGGATCCTTCACGGCCGGACTCGTCATTTCTCGTACTGATACGCCCAAGGGAAGGCGGTGCCGTATCTTCTGCTGTGCCCTCTTCTGCCGAACCGGAAGTCTTAACTTCCATTTTCCCAAACCACTCCGAGCCAGCCTTTTTTCCCAGACGGCTGTTGCTCAGTCGCTGGCTGGCATAATCGGTTAGGACCGTATCCGCATTTAGCTTCAGGTAGCGCGCATAATTGCCGATAAACCCCCGCTTATAAATATCCGGCAAGTCAAAATCGAACTGGTTTTGTTCGATATTGCTGAGAAAATCGCTGCGAATCTTAGTCGCCTCCGCAGCTTCCCGCAAGGAAATGCCCTTCCGCTTGCGTGCTTCTTCCAAACGTTCGCCAATTGTTTGCATCGTAGTCTATAATTTGCGGCTCTTTTTTCTCTATCGCAAGCACGAATCAGTTCGCTTGCTCGGTTCAGTTCAGTTCGATCCAGAGATCCGCCCATTCTCCGTCTGTTCGGGAATCAACGGATTGAATCATGCCGGGACGCAGGGCAGCGAAGCGTGATTCGTAATGTGCCCGTACTTGGTCCAGTTCTTTTGTGAGGATGCCACTTAGCGCGAGGGATCCACCGGCCCGTACCGCGAGGACGACCGGGTCCGAATGCGGAAGCAATACATCCGCTTGAATATTTGCCAGAAGCAGGTCGGCTTGTTCACCGGCCAAACCGTCCTGCAGGTCGGCCACAGCAAATTGAGGTGCGTCTAGGTGCTCGTTCTCCTCTAAGTTGGTCTGGCAAACAGAGATCGCCTCGGGATCATTATCAAAAGCCAGTATATTCGAACCGCCCATGGCTGAAGCGGAAAAGGCGAGTACCCCGGATCCGCATCCGGCATCGACGATCCGTGCTTGGGCAAAAGCAGCCGAATGGCTTGCTTGAAAATCGAGCAAGCGTTGAGCGCAGAGACGTGTCGTTTCATGACTGCCTGTTCCGAAGGCCATGCCCGCATCGAGATAGACAACGGCAGCCTCTTTCGGCGGCTGAATATTTTTTCGTTCCCAGAGCGGGATCCAATGCAAGTGCCGGTGGCTCCAGGGCTTGACGAATTCTTTGTAGGCATTCTGCCATTCTTCATCCGATATTCGGCGGTCGACAAATTGCTCCGGCAATTGAGGGAAGATGGCGCGGAGGGTATCGAGTGCGGTATCCGCGGTTTGCTTATCCGGGAAAAAACCAAACAGCTCATAGGGCGAGCCCGGGGCACGCTGTAGAATGCCCCAGTCAGCCGTGCCGCATTCATGAAAGTGTGCTTCCAGAAAATCGCTTAATTCTTCCGACACTTCGGCCCGCAGCTCGATCTGGCTACTCATTTCTTCACTCCTTCGGGGGGTTCCTGGGCAAGCTTACCACGGCTCATCCGGGCAATGACATCGGGCAATAGCTGGTGCTCTGCCAGTTGGACCTTCTTGGTTAATTGAGGGAGTGTGTCCGATGCCTCTAAACGCACAGCCTTCTGGTCAATGATCGGCCCGGCATCAAGCGCCGGGGTGACCCAGTGGACTGTACAGCCGGTGATGGCAACACCGGTTGCATGCGCCTGAGCGATACCATCAGCGCCTTTAAAGCTAGGCAGAAGGCTTGGGTGCAGATTAATCACGCGCCCACCAAATGCATTTATGAAATTGTGGCGTAAGATCCGCATAAATCCGGCCAGCACGATGAGTCTGGGTGAGAAACTTTCGATCCGCTCGATATAGTTTTGCTCGGCCGCCTCGCTCAGGTAGGCCCCTTTTTTCAAAGGGTCGATGTAAATTGCGGGAACTTTGTACTTTTGTCCCAGATCGAGGATTCCGGCATCTTCGTGATCACTGAAAAGAGCGACCACAGAAGCTTGGCCCAGTTGACGGGAAACTTCGGCCTTGAGAAGTGCTTCGGCATTACTCCCGCGACCCGAGCCGAGAATGACGATGGGGTAGGACATTATCCGAAAAACTTCCGCTTCTTGCCGCTTCCTGAAGTGGCCGCCGGATCTCCACTGGCTTCCGCATAGTCTTCCAGTAGTTTTTTCTGCTCATTGTTCAGTTTGGTCGGTACCTCGACATGCACACGTACCAACAAATCGCCTTGTCCGCCGCCGCGCAGTCGCGGCATGCCTTGCCCGCGCAGTCGGAAGGTCGTCCCGCTCTGTGTGCCCGCAGGGATCTTCAAATTCCCTTTACCAAAGAGCGTCGGCACATCCGCGGCTCCGCCAAGAGCAGCTAAAGTAAACTTGATCGGTAACTCACAGAAAAGATCGTCATCCTGACGTTCAAAGAGCTCATGTTCCTTTACATGGATGACGATGTAGAGATCGCCGGAGGGCCCTCCGGATTGACCGGCTTCTCCTTTCCCGGCAGAGCGGAGTTTGGAGCCGGTGTGCACCCCGGCGGGGATGCGCACCTTGACTTGACTGGAGTCGATGACGCGTCCTTCGCCGCGGCAATCGGAGCAGGGCTTGTCAATCTGCTGCCCGGAACCGCTGCAATTCGGGCAAACTTGACGAAAGCTGATAAATCCACGATTGGAAGACACCTGTCCGGCACCGCCACAAGTTTGGCAGGTGGTCTTGCCGGAGCCGGGTTCCGCTCCAGAGCCACTACAGGCCGAGCATGAAACCGCCCGCTTGTAGCGTATCTCTTTTTCGGTTCCTTCCGCCGCTTCCTCTAACGTTATTTCTAGGTCGTATCGTAAATCGGAACCACGTTGAGCGCCTCCGGAACGACCGCCACCACCGCCGAAAAATTCTTCAAAAATCCCGCCACCGCCACCACCACTGAAGGCTTCCCGGAACATGTCAAAGGGGTCGTGAAAACCACCACCGCCGCCGCCCGCCCGGCCCATGCCGCCCTGCTGGAAGGCATCATGGCCGTAGCGGTCGTAGGCAGCTCTTTTATCCTCATCTTTGAGGACATCGTAAGCCTCCGAGACTTCCTTGAATTTTGCCTCTGCGGTGGCATCACCCGGATTCTTATCCGGATGGTATTTTACCGCCTGTTTGCGGTAAGCCTTTTTCATCTCGTCCCCACTGGCATCGCGGGAGACTCCGAGGGTTTCGTAGTAATCTGCTTTGGACATTTTTTTCGGGCGCGGTGAGGTCTACTCTGTCGGAGGGCCGCTTGAGACGATAACATTGGCAGCGCGGAGGAGGCGTTCATTCAGTCGATAACCAGCCCGTACGGTTTGCATGACATGGTCTTCCGGAACATCGGCTGAGGGTTGTTGGGCTATGCATTCATGCAGGTTCGGGTCAAAGGCTTCGCCTTCCGGCTGCAGGGTTTCCAGCCCCTGATCGGCAAGTGCTTTGCGCAGTTGTTCACTTACCATCTGAAAACCAGCGACCACCTCTTTGGCACCTTCGTGATTTTCCGCTGCCTGGAGCCCTAAAGACATATTATCAAGGACCGGCAAAAGGGCTTCAATTACGGAGCTGGAGGCATTCCGCAGAAGGTCCTGTTTCTCTCGGGTGATCCGCTTGCGATAATTCTCGAGATCGGCGACCGAGCGCAAATAGCGGGTCTTCATCTCTGATGCTTCAGCTTGCGCCTTTTCCAGTGCGGTGGGCTCGACTTCTGCGTTTGCGGGAGCTTCCGCTGACGCATCAATCGGTACCTCGGCAGGCTCGCTGGGCTCGGTGGGCTCGGTGGAAGTGGCTGGGTCTTTATCGGTCATAAAAGAGAATACGTGATTCATTTGACCCGACGTTAGCGTGCGGGATGAATGTGAAAGTTGTAATCTGTGAATTCTAAGGAGGAATTCAAGGGCAGTCTTTAGATCAAAAGCGAGGCATTAGTGCGCTTAGAAGTGGTCCGTGACCAGTAGTGTAACTGGAGTTGCCGCGGTCAAATGTACAGACGTAATGTATGGCTGGAGATAGTTCCCGCCTTTTTTCAGGTGGAGGCCGCTTTCTTTTTCAGCCAAAGTGCCTTCTACGACATGGAGCAAGCAAGCGGATTTATGAGCCGGTAAGTGAAGCGTCTCGCCTCGCTCTAAATCGAATTTACGGATGCGGAATTCCCTACAGTCCGCTAGGAGTTGCTCGCCGGCCTGGGCCTGGAGGGGCGCCGGCTCAAAGTCCGCAAAGTCAATTGACTGGAGAGACTCTGCAATATGTAGATCGCGAGGAGCCCCGTCCAGCCCGACACGACCCCAGTCATAAACGCGGTAGGTCGTATCCGAGTTTTGCTGGATCTCAAGGATGAGATTGCCCGCATCGATCGCGTGCATACGGCCACTTTCGACAAGGATGGAGTCCCCCGGCTTTACGGGGAAGCGGTGGACACAGGATTCGGCTTCATTTTTCTCTAAAGCCACTTCAAATTGCTCGCGGGTGGTCCCTTCTTTAAGGCCGACAATAAGTGAGGCGCCCGGGTCGCACTCTGCGATGTACCAATTTTCTGTCTTCGGTTCACCGCCAAGGGAGGGAGCTATTGTTGCCGGTGGATGGACCTGCAAGCTCAGGCGATCCTGACAATCAAGCCATTTAACCAGAATAGGAAAAGGCCGATCGCCCTTAGCGCCCGGGCCGAGAACCGCTTCGGCATGCCCTTCGAGCAATTCTCGCAAAGAGTGCCCGGTGTGTGGGCCATTGGCAATGACAGACTGCGCCTCCGGGCGGTCGACAACCTCCCAGCTCTCGCCGATAATCTTATCTTGCGGCAAAGTCCTTCCCAGCCGGGTTTCCAGCCCGCGGCCACCCCAAACACGCTCTTTGTAGAGCGGTAAAAATTCAATGAGTTGCATTCCGCGCAAAATGTCGGATTGCGGCAAAATGGCCATGAAAAAGAAAGGCTAAAATTTTTAGTCCTGTAGGCAAAGCAATCGAATCTTGTTTTCGAGTGCGGCCTCTTTATTGTATCTGGCTTATCTAATATGGCTGTCGCAAAGAAAAAAAAGAAGCCGACGACCCGCAGGGGGATTACCCAGCAACCGCGGGTGGCTCGTCCACGTCCATTGTGGGGGATCTTTTTGCTCGCACTGGGGCTGCTTGGCGTCGTGGCCATCGGTGATTTTGACTTAGAGCAGTCCGGGCGGGTGCAGACAGATCCGGCGCAAAATTTGGTTGGCTGGGTCGGTGCTGAGTTTGCTTTTTGGAGCTTTTATATTCTCGGTATAGCCTCTTGGCTACTGCCATTGTATACCATTTGGGTCGGTCTGCTGTCTTTTCTCCAAGAGGGCGTTCGCAGGGGTCTTACGGTTTGTCTGCTTATCGTTGTTGCTTTGCTGGGGGCGGCTGGTCTGAGCGCACTTTTAGAGGCAGACGAGATTCTGAGAATGCAAGGCGGGCTCTTCGAGCGGCAACTTTCCCAGGGTGTGGGTGGATTGGTGGGCGCTTTCTTGGCGAATGGATTTCTCAAGCCCTGGATTGGCCCATTCGGTGCCTACACTGCTTTTATTGCCTGTTTCCTGGCAGCCCCATTCTATCTCGGCATCAGTCGATTAGTTCCCTCGCCGGGCAGTTTGTTAGCTCGCTTTCAGGCCATCCTGCAGAACTTGGGTGGAGCTTGGGGTGAGCGCCGCCGGGTCTCGGCAGAGAAGAAAAAGGAGAAGCGCGCCGCGAAAGAGGCGAACAAGTTGTCAAAGAAAGAGAAAAAAGAAGCGGCTGCCGCAGCTCGGGCAGATGAAGATGCGCTGGGGGCAATTGACGAGGAGCCGATAGAAGGTGAAGAAAAGCCCTCTTTATTGCGACGCATGGACGGTCCTCCTCCGGGCCTGAAGCGCAATGGCAGCAAGACTCCCCGCAAGCGCCCGGCAGCGGTGGCCACGGCAACCCCCGAAGAAGTGCCTGCCCCGCAGGTCGCGGTGGAGAAGCCCAAACTGGATCCAGCGACCATTAAGATTATCTCCGGGGCAAAGACAGAAAAAGCGACGGCAGCGATTCCGGAGCAACGGGGGGATTATAAGTTTCCGCCAATCAGTTTGTTATCCGAGGCTCCGGATGCATCCGGGGCAATGCCGGAAGACCATGCCACTACGATGGAAGCGCTCGTGCGCACGCTGGATGAATTTGGGGTCAAAGTTATTCCGGGCGAAATCCACACAGGGCCGGTCATTACCCGCTATGAAGTGACTCCGGCGCCGGGTGTGCGGGTGGAGAAGATCGTCAATCTCGATAAGAATATCGCTTTGGGCCTGCGCGCACTCTCGGTCCGTATCCTCGCCCCGGTTCCGGGGAAGGGTACGGTCGGCATCGAGGTGCCCAACCAGGTTTCCCAGCCCGTCTGCATGCGTGACATTGTCGAGTCAAAAGCCTGGGCCGAAGCGAAGGCGGATATTCCCGTGGTGCTGGGCAAGGACGTTACAGGTACGCCCATGGTGACCGACCTGACTAAGATGCCTCACGTCCTTATCGCCGGTTCCACCGGTTCGGGTAAGACCGTCTGTATCAATGCGATCATTGCATCGCTGCTCTATCATGCCGGGCCGGAAGATATCCGCTTTATCATGGTCGACCCCAAGGTCGTTGAGATGCAGGTCTATAATGCACTACCGCATATGCTTATACCGGTGGTGACCGAGCCGAAGAAGGTGCCGGGTGCGCTGAAATGGATCCTCGCCGAAATGGAGCGCCGCTACCAGATCTTCGCCAAGGAGAACGTTCGTAACATCGCCGGCTTCAATGCCAAGCTGGCCAAGACAAAAGAGGAAAAAGAGAAGGCCGAAGCGATGGATGCAGAGATGACCGCCGAGGAGCGTGCTGCCGTTAGCCAAATCGAAGTGCCTCGCGACGACGATGCCTTTGAGGTCCCCCGAAAGAAGCTGCCCTATATTGTTTGCATTATCGACGAATTGGCTGACCTCATGATGGTGGCTCCGGCCGATATCGAAACCGGCATCGCGCGCCTCGCCCAGCTTGCCCGAGCCGCCGGCATTCACCTGATCCTCGCTACTCAGCGCCCTTCGGTCAATGTCATCACCGGTGTGATCAAGGCCAATTTGCCCAGCCGTATTTCCTTCAAGGTCGCCTCCAAGGTAGACAGTCGCACGATCCTCGATGGCGGCGGTGCCGAGGCTCTTATTGGCAAGGGGGATATGCTCTTCATCCCTCCCGGCACTTCAAATCTTGTTCGCGCCCAGGGTGCCTTTGTCTCGGACGATGAGATTAATGGCATTGTGGATTACCTGAAGGAGCACAACGAGCCGCCCAACTTTGCTCAGGAAATTCAGAATCAAATTGATTCGAGCGACGAGGAAAGCAGCGGAGGCGCCGGTGCGATCAGTGGTGAAGATGGGGACGATGCGCTGCTCAGCGGGGCCATCGATGTCCTTCGCAGTACCAAACGGGCGTCCACCTCAATGCTTCAGCGGCGCTTGCGGATCGGCTACAACCGAGCGGCCCGCCTCATGGAGGAATTGGAGGAGCGCGGGATTGTCGGCCCGGAAAACGGCTCCAGCCCACGAGAGATCCTCGTCGATCTCGACGTGATGTAGGCGCTGACTACTCGTTAATACGAAATGCCCGGCTGGGCCGGATTTTCCGGCAGGCGGGTAAGTTGTTCCGGCTTGACTGCAGCCGCACAGAGGGCGAGCGCATCGAGACAATCATCGGGGGCGACTTGTCTCCGCAGAAAGTGTCTGCCGGCCAGATCCAGAGCGTCCTTACTGCCGGGCAAAACGGATTCAAGGAGCTGTCCTCGGGCGGTCCGGCCCTCGGTCGTTTTCTTTGAAGCACCCACAGGGCGGCCTTTGTTAAAGCGGGCAAAGACCAGTTCAGGATGAGCCTCGCGCAGTCTCGAATCGTGGGCCACGGCGTCGAGTTCCCTTATTTTCGGAAGGATGTTGAAGGTCTGCTTGGAGAGGGCCTTGTCGGTGGCTAGTCGGGCGAGGGCACAGGCCTCGGCATAGTCCCTGGCATGGAGCGCCTCACGGGGTGGGGCGGAAAAGACGCGGGCTCCATGAGGCCTGATTTTTTCGCGGGCGAGGGAATCGCAGAGACGCTGTGGCTCGGTGGCATCGGGCAGGCCGAGAATCATGTCGAGGAGTATGCAGGCATGCGATGGTGCAGTCTTTAGTATGCCGTCGAGCGCGGGGGCAAAGTGCCAACCGATAGGCTGCTCATCAATTTTGATCGCGGCGATCCAACCGCCGGGGCAGCCGTCTATCCCGATTGCACAATGCGTAGCGTGGCTCATGGCTCTGAAAGAAAAGGGGCGTCTCCTTCGAGCGCAAGGTCGGGGATGTGATTAAAAGCGATCCGCATGGGGGCGGCGTCTTTAGTCTGCTGCGCCTGCATCGCATCGGCGTAATAAAGGGTACGTCCGCCATGGCGACGGTTCACCTGATCCATCGCCCGCTGGAGGCGGTCGCGGCGGAGTTGGTCGGGGTCATTAAAAAGAGAGGGGGTATGATTTTGTCGGTGTTCGAGGCGGGAGCAAACAATGCCGACTTTGGTGGGATCGGGTACATCCTTGGGTTGACCGTCCCAGAGGTCGTTCAAAAGTCTCCCAAGGTTTACATTATCTTGGGTGGGGAAGCAGGTGCACTCGGTCTGCCAGCGCAGTTCAAAGCCGAATTTGACCTGAAGGAGAAGGTGTCCGGTGAAATAGTCCATCGCGCGAAGACGACGGCAGGCTTTCTGGAGCATACGGTGCAGGGTGGCGTGTGCCCCGGCGCGATTGCGCAGAGCTGGTGGTAAGACATGTGAGTGACCGACCGTTCGGGTTTGGGTTTCGGGCAGGGGGAGCTCGACACCGCGGAGGGCGTGCCACATACGGTCGCCTTCGACCGAGCCCCAGATACGGCGGAGCTTATGGCGACTCGCGGCGCAGAGAGACTCCACCGTATTGATACGTGCATTTCTCAGGCGGCGGCGCATGCCTTGCCCGATGCCGGTGATGTCGTCGAGGTCAAAGACGTGGAGCGCTTCGGGCAATTCATCGAGGTCGATCGCAACCAGTCCGTTCGGCTTGTCACGTTTGCTCGCAAGCTTGGCGACAAAGCGGTTGGGAGCGAGGCCAATGGAAGCCTGCACCGAGGAGCCGATCCCGGCGGCCAGGGCTTCTTTGATTTCCAGGGCTTTTGCTTTGGCTATTTCAGGATCCTGCCAGTGGGGGGGCATCTTGCCGTACATTTCATCGATCGAAAGCACGGCCTCGACGTAAATATGCTGGTGAATGAGCGCTTTGATCCGCTCGTGGAAGCCGACGTATTTAGCATGATCGGCCTGAACAAACTGGATGCCGGGGCAGAGGTAGCGGGCCTCGCGAACGAGGGTGCCGGTCTTGACGCCAAAGGCTTTCGCCTCGTAACTGGCGGCGATACAGGAGGTCGTGTCGACGCCGGCCATGGGGACCACGCCGACGGGACAGCCCCGGAGGCGAGGCTGGAGTTGTTGCTCGACGGAAGCAAAGAAACTGTCGAAATCGATAAAAAGGTAGCGCAAGGCCATTTGCAAAAGTGTGCGGAAGTGCAAAAAGAAGGAGCAAAGGGGAAGCAAAAAGGTATAATTATGTTCACTATTTCAAGTATAAAGATTAGATTTTTTTAAAGTCGTGGTTGGGGAGCAATGATCGCTTGCTATTGTTGCTTGGATCGCTTGACCTTGCGGCCTTATGGGGAAAACAAGGGAATGGCGGCGGTATATGATGGGGGTAGTCATGTTGCTGATGTTTATGCCGCCGGGCATGTGGATTCCTTCTCTGCCGAATATTCTGGAAGCCTATGATGCGCGGTGGGTGCTTCCGTATTTCACCGCATTGACGCCATTTATGGCGGTCTTTTCGCTTCTGATCTTTGGTTCTCTCTCTGACCGGAAGATTGATGCGGGGCGTCTTCTGGGGATTCTTGGTTTGTCCGGAGCGGTTTTTGTTTGGCTCTCTTTTTCTTCCTTAGCCTGGGGCTGGCATCCCGGCTGGTTCCTCTTCTTTCAGGCCTGCAATGCGCTTCTTTCATCGCCCATGATTCCGCTCATCACGAAGGTCAAGCTGGCTAACTTGCCTAATCCGGAGAAGAGCTTCCCGATCTACTCCATGGGAGGGACTCTGGGTTGGTTGTGTGGCAGCTTGCTGGTGAGTCTGCTGGCCTTGGATCACTCGGCAGAGGTCGGGCGCTTGGCCATGTTTATCCGTATCGGAATGAGCTTTCTCTGCTTTACCCTCCCGAGCACACCGCCAACGGACAAGCAAAGCCGGGGCTGGACAGCGGCACTTGGCTTGCGGGCATTCGGTTTATTGCGCGATCCGGAATTGCGCCGGTTTTATGTGGCATCGACGCTCCTCTTCATTCCCGGAGTGGCGCATTTTATGATTACGCCGACCATGTTGACCGCCTTTGGGAGCGAGCATCCGACGGCAGAGATGGGGCTGGGTCAGGCCACCGAACTGGTGGCCATGCTCTTTCTCAGCGCGGTGGCAGGGCGTTTCCGGGTGCGCTGGTTTCTTGTCTGGGGCATGTCGCTGGCGGTGCTACGGTACGGGCTGTTTGCTCTGGGCGCAGAATTGGGCACGCTGACTATATTGTGGTGTGGCGTCGCTCTGCACGGCCCGGTCTATACTTTCATCGCCGTGGCCGGACGGCTCTATCTGGACAAGCGGGTGCCGGAAACCATACGGGGACAGGCTCAGGCATTGTACAGCTTGCTGGTCTTTAATGTCACCGGGATCGTCGGTGCCTTTCTCTGTGAGTGGCTCTATCGGGGGGCGGTTATTGAAGCCTCAAACTGGCCGGTTTTCTGGTGGGTCTTAAGCGGCTTTGCGGCCTTGCCACTGGTCTATTTTCTCTCCGGATTGATCCGTAAAACGTCGGCCTAAAAAAGGCCCAGTTGGTCGTCGGGGTCTTCGCCGGCCTGTGTCTTTTTCATTCGCTTGCGCAGGAGGTTATGGGAAGAGTCGTCGGCTTCGAGGCGTTCCAGTATAATCTTTGCGCGATCGATTACGGTGGTGGGGAGACCGGCCAGCCGGGCGACTTGGATGCCATAGGAGCGATCGGCAGCGCCTTTGACGACTTGGCGAACAAAAATAATTTCGTCATTCCATTCCTTCACGGCGACAGAGAGGTTTTGTAGTCGCGGGAGGGTTTTGGCGAGTTGGGTCAACTCGTGGTAGTGGGTGGCGAAGAGGGTTCGGGGGCCGCCTTCAGGCCGTTTGGGGTGGAGGTGTTCAACGACGGCCCAGGCGATGGAGAGGCCGTCGTAGGTACTGGTGCCCCGTCCAATTTCGTCGAGAATGACGAGGCTGCGGGGACTGGCATTGTTCAGGATGTTGGCGGTCTCGTTCATTTCGACCATGAAGGTCGAGTTGCCGCGGGCCAGTTCGTCGCTTGCGCCGACTCGGGAGAAGATGCGATCGACAAGGCCGAGACGGCAGCTTTGGGCGGGTACCCAGGCACCGGTTTGGGCCATCAGGACGATTAGGGCGACTTGTCGAATGTAGGTCGATTTACCGGCCATATTGGGGCCGGTAATGAGGGCAATCTGCGGATGCTCCTGCCCTCCGGAAGCGGCGAGTTGGCAGTCATTGGGGACGAAGGCATGGGTGCCGGCGAGCCCGAGCGGTTGCCCGCGCATCATTTGCTCGACCACGGGGTGGCGCCCCTGATTGATCACGAGTTGGTCGGATCCGTCGACTTCGGGGCGGCAATAGTCCCACTCTCTGGCGAGGGTCGCCCAACCGGCAAAGACATCGATTTCGGCCAGTGCTTCGGCGGTCTCGCGCAGTTCATCGGCCCGATTGAGGATGGCGGCGATCAAGTCTTCAAAGAGTGCCTGCTCGCGGCCAAGGGCGTTGCCCTCCGCTTCGAGTATTTCGCGTTCCCTATCCCGGAGCACATCGGTGGTGAAGCGCTCGGCATTTTTCATGGTCTGCCGCCGGGTGTAGTTTTCCGGCACATCCGCGAGGTGGCTCTTCGTCACTTCAATGAAGTAACCGAAAGCGCCGTTGTAACGGATGCGGAGGTTTTTGATGCCGGTGCGTTCCTGCTCCGCGAGCTCAAACTCAGAGAGCCACTTCTGGCTGTCCCGGGTGAGGCTGCGAAAATGGTCGAGCTCCGGATCAAAGCCGTCGCGAATCGTCCCGCCGTCTTCGATCTTTCCGGGGGGTTCGTCGGCCAGTCCGTTTTCCAGGGTTTCTGTGAGTGCGTCAAAGGCGTGAATGCGGGCGGCGATATCAGCTACCGGGGTGCCGGGAAATTCGAGCAGATGAAGGGCGATTCCGGGCAGGGCACGGAGAGTGTCACGGATCCCGCTGAGTTCGCGCGGGTTGCGTAGGCGGTTTTGCAGGCGCCCGAGGATTCGCTCGATGTCTCGAATGCCTTTGAGTGACACCTGCAGTTCGGAACAAAGGCCCGGCGCAGTGACAAATTCTTCGACGCAGGCCTGGCGTCGTTTGATTTCCTCGAGGTCCAGCTGGGGCGCGCAGAGCCAGCGCTCGAGGAGCCGAGCGCCGGGCGGAGTGGCGGTGCCGTCCATGGCCTTGAGGAGAGAGCCCTCTCTTGTGTTGGCGGCCGATTTGAAGATTTCCAGGTTGCGGAGGGTTGCGGGGTCGAGGAGTAGGCTGCGTTTGGTGCTGTATTCGCGCAGGTTGCGCAGGTTTTCCGGTTTTGCGCAGAGAGTCTCGCTGGCATAATGGACGAGTGCGCCGGCGGGGCCGAGGGCGGGGTGTGCAAGGTCGATACCGAAGCCTTCGAGGTTGAGGACGCCAAGTGCCTGGAGGACAGATTGAGCGCCCGAGTGGGCTTCGAAGTGGTAATCGGGCAGCGGGGTGACGGTGCGTTCATCAAAGAGGCGGGCGAGGCCTTCTCGGAGGGCGGCGGGGCAATCGTCGGCGTGCCAGTGCTGGGAAGAGTTTTCGGGCACGAGGATCTCACGCGGATCGATGCTTTCGAGGGCGGAGAGCAGGTTTTCCGGGGTCGAGTCGGAGGCGATGTAGAAAGCACCGGTGGTGAGATCGAGCCAGGCGGCAAGCAGGTCGTTTTTATGACGAGCCAGAGCGAGGAGAAAGTGGTTGCGGTGGGCTTCGATCTGATTGTCGGCGAGACGCGTGCCGGGGGTAATGATGCGGGTAAGTTCGCGCTTAACCAGCTTGCCCGGCTGGGGGGTCTCTACCTGATCGCAGATCGCAATCTTAATCCCCCGGTCGAGCAGCTTTTGCATATAGTTGTCCGCAGCATGGTAGGGGATACCGGCCATGGGCATGCCGTGGCGGTGGGTCAGGGTTATACCAAGCAGTTTCGCCCCCTTCTCTGCATCCTGCTTAAAGATCTCATAGAAATCGCCTAGCCGAAAGAGCAGGAGCGTATCGTCTGCCAGTCGGGCACGAATTTCGTGCCATTGTTGCATCATGGGGGTGAGCTTCTGCGTCTTTTTAGCCGGCATGGTTGTTCTTTGGCTACTAAGCTTTATGCTCGGGGTAAGGTAAAATCAAAAGTGTACTTTAACCGGCGGGCTGATTTGTAAAAGTTCGTGACAGGGCGCTCGTTCCATGAGCTAAAGTAAGTGAGTGATGCCACTATCATTACATTCTGTACAGTTTGCCAATGCCGGAGCGCCGCCGCTGGTCGTCTTGCACGGGCTGCTCGGTTCCTCGCGTAATTGGACTTCTATCGGCCGGAAGTTGCAGAAAAGCTACGATGTACACCTCGTAGACTTGCGCAATCACGGGAATTCGCCGCATGCCGATTCGATGCGTTGGGCAGAGCTTTCTACCGATGTACAGAGGTATCTGGACCAACATGAATTGGACTCGGTCGTTTTGCTGGGGCACAGCTTGGGCGGTAAAGTGGCGATGCGTTTGGCTTGTGATTACCCGAAGAGAGTCCGCCGGCTGTTCATTGCAGATATTGCCGCGAAGACGTATCCGCCTTATCACGAAGCGGAATTTCGAGCCATGCGGAGCCTGAACCTGAGCGAACTGGGTAGTCGTCGGGAAGCGGAGCAGTTATTAGAGTCGCTTGTTGCGGATTGGGGGATGCGACAATTTCTTTTGACCAATCTGGTGCGCGACGAAGCAACGCAGGTTTTCCGCTGGTTGATTCATCTGGAGGCTTTGTACAAGAGCTTACCGCATATCCGGCAAAGCCCGATGAGGGAAGGCGATCGCTACGAGGGCCCGGTTCTGTTACTCCGTGGAGGACAGTCCGATTTTATTCAGGAGGGTGATGCCGAGGCCATGCAGGCATGGTTTCCTCAATTGAGAGAGGTGGTTTTGCCGGAGGCGGGACATAATTTGCACTTTGATGATCGCGATGGCTTTCTAACTGCTTTGATTATGCCTTCATGAGTTGCCAGTTGCTTTTAACCGGCAGATCGACATCCTCAATTGATCGATAACTAGCCTACCTTTGATGACTACCCAATCCATATCTGAAGCCGACAAGGTGGCTGCCGCCGGCTTTTCCGAGGTGTATACGCCGGTGAAGCCCTATCTGGATTCTTTGGATGTGTTTCTTCTGGAACAGGTTGAGGCCTTTGAACCGGAGATACGCGAGCACGTTCACTATGTCTTGGGGCACAGTGGCAAGCGTTTGCGTCCAATGCTGGTGGCCTACAGTGGATGGGAGGGGCCTTCAGAAAGTGCGCAGGAGGATTTGGTACGTTTGGGCGCGGTGATTGAGTTGGTGCATTTGGCCACTTTGGTGCATGATGATATTCTGGATGGTGCGGACACGCGGCATCGGCAGGAGACGGCAGCGAAGAAATACGGCGCATCGGCGGCTGTTTTAATTGGCGATGTTCTCTTCTCTCACGCATTAAAGTTGGCGGCTGATTTTGAAACGACAGAGGTCTGTCGATTAGTCGCGCAGGCTACCGCCCGGGTGTGTGCCGGGGAGATCGCTCAGACTTACCAACGTGGATCAGTAAACTATGATCGCGACTTTTATTTCCGTGTTATTCAGCTAAAGACGGCGGAACTCTTCGAGGCGGCTTGTTTTTTAGGGGCGCGGGTGGCCGGGTACGAGCCGGCCTTTTGCGAGGCTGCCGGCATTTATGGCCGTCGTCTGGGCATTGCTTATCAGTTATTTGATGATCTGGTGGATCTCTATGCGGAGGAGGCAATGATTGGCAAGACCTTGGGCACCGATTTGGAAAAAGGTAAATTCACGTTACCGCTATTACTCTTATTGGAGCGTTTGCCCGAGGCCGAGCGCGTGGCCTTATTGGAGCGTCAGCGCGAGGGAGACCCTTCTGTGGTGCCTGAATTCTGTCAGCGCCTTCGAGA
>DKOA01000013.1 GCA_002469895.1 Opitutia bacterium UBA7374 | reverse complement strand
TACCAGGCACGCGCAAAAGCATCAGCAAATTCATCCGGATTTTCGTAGAAACGACGGGAAATCTTCTCGTAGGCCGGATCCAGTCGAAGTGACAAATCAGTAGTCAACATCATCGGCTGGTGGCGTACCCCATCACGGTGCGCGTCGGGCACTGTGTTTGCACCGGCATCGCCCTTTGGCTTCCACTGCTGCGCCCCCGCCGGACTCTTGGTCAATTCCCATTCATGTTCAAAAAGGTTTTTAAAATAGAGGTTACTCCAGCGCGTAGGCATCTGCGTCCATGCACCTTCCAGACCACTCGTAATCGTGTACTCCGCATTACCCGTGCCGAAACTGTTCTTCCAGCCAAGCCCCTGTTCCTCGATATTAGCTCCGGCAGGCTCCGGGCCCAAATACTCGTCCGGATTAGCCGCACCGTGTACTTTGCCAAAGGTGTGACCGCCCGCAATTAAGGCGACCGTTTCCTCATCATTCATCGCCATACGGCCAAAAGTTTCACGGATATCGCGTGCCGCCGCTATCGGATCCGGATTGCCGTTCGGGCCTTCCGGATTCACATAGATCAGACCCATCTGCACGGCCGCAAGCGGATACTCCAGCTCACGATCGCCCTCATAGCGATTGTCGCCAAGCCATTCGGTTTCGGAACCCCAATAAATGTCTTCTTCCGGCTCCCAGACGTCGGCTCGTCCGCCGCCAAACCCGAAAGTCTTGAAGCCCATCGAATCCAGAGCAACATTCCCGGTAAGGATCATCAAATCCGCCCAGGAAAGATTATTTCCATACTTCTGCTTGATGGGCAACAAGAGCAAACGTGCTTTGTCGAGATTTGTATTATCCGGCCAGCTATTCAACGGAGCAAATCGTAGTGCCCCTGTACCGGCACCTCCACGGCCATCGCCAGTACGATACGTTCCCGCGCTGTGCCATGCCATGCGAATAAAGAAGGGCCCGTAATGACCATAATCCGCCGGCCACCAATCCTGGGAGTCGGTCATTAATTTCGTAAGATCACTCTTCACTGCCTCCAGATCCAGTTTCTCAAAGGCTTCTGCATAATCAAAGTCCTCACCCAGCGGATTCGATAGACTCGAATGTTGGCGAAGAATATTCAGCTTCAACTGATTGGGCCACCAATCGCGGTTACTCGTTCCCCGACCCGCTCCTTGGCCCATTGAGCCGTTTAAAAACGGGCACTTGCTTTCATTCGAACCGCTGTCTGTTGCCGCTTCGTTACTTGTATAGGTGGTATCTGTACTCATAGGTATTCAATTTAATAACGGATAATAATAAACGCAATGTTACCACTAAAGTACTTGAAAAAGAATAATTAGTAAAATATATAATACCTAAGCTTTCATAGGTTTTAACTATAATTATGGATATCCAAAGAATTCGCTATTTTTTAGAAGTTGTCCGCCAAAAGAACTTTACCCGAGCCGCAAAGCTCTGCCGCATTTCACAACCTTCCCTCAGTCAGCAGATCATGAAACTGGAGGGTGAAGTCGGCGGATCGCTCCTTCTCAGAAAAAGGGGCAATATCGAACTAACAGAGCATGGGCAGATATTTTTACAGTTCGCCAGCGCGATTATGGCAGAGGTTCAAACCGCTGAAGAATTTATACGTGACTCCCAGGGCAAAACAAAAAAAGCGATACGCATCGGAGCCATTCCGACAGTAGCACCCTACCTCATTCCCAAAGTATTCAAACTGATAAAAACAAAACTTCCGGACGCCCGACTGGAACTAGTCGAAGGAGTCACGCCTACGCTTGCTGATGCGCTCAGAAATGGTCATTTAGACTTCGCCCTCCTCAGTCCGCACAGTGCCTCCGAAAACGGCACAGAGAGTCTACTCCTGTTAGAAGACCCACTGATCTTGACACTCCCGAAGGACCACTCATCCGAGAAGAAAAAAAAGATAAGTATTGCTCAATTAAACAAAGAGAAAGCCTTACTGCTGGAACAGACGCACTGCCTTTCTGAACAAAGTGAAAGTTACTGCGAAGCGGTCGGCATCAAGCCACAATTCATCATGCGAGCGACACAGATTGATACATTGTTGGGATTAGTCGAACAAGGCATGGGCTTTACCTTTACCCCGAAGATAGCGATTCCCCATCACAGGCACAGAAAAGTTTCCTACCATACGATGGCAGGCAAACCTTACCAGAGGGAGATCCGGCTCTACTGGATGAAGCGACACGTCCTCTCTCGCATGCATCAGTCAGTCATCCATTCGCTCACGACATAGGCACCATCTAAAACATTTCAGCTACGCTCCCGGGAAAAATCGGAAGCGCCTTTAGCTTGCAGTTGTTTAATTGATGCTATTTTCTAGAAATACTATGATTGCTCGAACCTTCCATACTACCCTCTTGTTCACTGTAACCGCAGCACTCCTTGCCAGCGTCTCATCGTCGATTTGTGCGACCACAAGCGCAAAAGCAGAAAAACTTACCCTCGTCTCGAATCGCTGGCCGCCGTTTACCGACAGTTTTGAGGCAACCCGCATTGCCCTAGACATTGTCCATCTCGCCTTACTCCGGATCGGTATTGAAGCAGAAACGCAGATCATCGATCAATGGGCTACACTGCAAAGTGATTTAAAGGCCGGCATATATGATGGATCCGGCACAATCTGGAATTCCCCAGAACGGTCAAAATACCTGCACTTCTCCGATCCGTATCTAGAAAATCGACTCATCCTGATTGGCAAAAAAGGCCTCGATGTATCCGCTCAAAGCCTCGATGCCCTGAAAGGTAAACGACTTGGACTCGTCAAAGGCTATGCTTATGGGGATCTCTTGGAAAGTGCGGAAGGCGTCCACATCCACCACGGGCCAAATGATATGGAAAACATAAAATCTGTTTGGCTAGGGCAGTGCGACTATGCACTGGTGGATTCGCTGGTTGTCCATCATTTAGTCAGCGAACATGGGATAGAAGCGGAAGACTATTTCGCCATCGGGCTGAAGCCAGTCTTGATTCAACCACTTCATTTTGCCCTGCGAATAGAGCACCCCCATGCCATTAGCATCCTAGAAAACTTCAATCGAGAAATACGTATAATGCAAGCCGATGGCAGCTACCATCGCATCCTTCGCCTAAGCTGGATACGTACAGACATCGACGCAGACGGACGTACGGAGCTGGTGCAGGGTGGCTCGGCGATTGGACCAAACGCACCTCTCAATGCCTACGACATTTCTTACACCCAACATATGTTTAACGCGATTGAAGAACGCGAACGCTACTGGATCGATGGACACTACTATGATGATTGGAATCAAGTGCGTGCCGCCTACCCGGATGCCTATGAAAACGCACCGTCCGATAACGAAGGATTCCTTCTTTTTAAGCGTCAATTTTAAGCGCCGACCGCTCTAGGATGTAACGTCCTCGGAAGCTGACTGCTCAGCTGATACCGGCTTTAGACTGGGAAAGAGAATCGTGTCGCGAATACTCTCCGCACCGGTCAGTAAAATGATCAGACGATCGATCCCCAAGCCCATACCTCCGGCCGGTGGCATCCCATGCTCCAGCGCAGTAATGAAATCGTTATCCATATCCTGCACTTCCTCACCCACCTGTTCGAGAAACATCTTTTTCTGTATAATCGGGTCATTTTGCTCAGAATAAGCCGGAGCAATTTCCTGCCCGTTGATGCACAGCTCGAACACGTCAATCGTAGTTTCATCGTCCTCTGTGATCTTCGCCAATGGACACAACTCACGGGGAATATGCGTGACAAAAGTTGGCTGAATCAACGTCGGCTCGATTACTTTTTCGAACACGTTGTTGGAGATTTCGTAATCTTCCAAGTCACTGTCCACTTCGATCCCCAAAGCGCGCGCCTTTTCCAGCTTTGTCGCGCTATCATAGCTGAACCAATCTGCATCGCCCGTAGCCTCAATGACTAAATCCTTGTAACGAGCCTCACGCCATTCACCACCCAGGTGTATCACGGTTCCGTCTGGGCGCTCGATATCCATCGAACCAATTACCTTACTTGCCACATGCTGAATTAGGCCATGAGTCAACTCCATCATTCCACGGAAATCCGTGTACGCTTGATACAACTCCAACATGGTAAATTCCGGATTGTGTCGACGGGAAAGACCCTCGTTGCGGAAGACCCGGCCTATCTCAAAGACCCGATCTTCGCCCCCCACCAACATACGCTTGAGATAGAGCTCCAATGCAATTCGCATGTAGAAGCGACAGTCCAGTGCGTTGAAATGCGTCAGAAAAGGACGTGCCGCTGCACCGCCGGCGACCGCCTGCAGGACCGGCGTCTCCACCTCCTGGAAATCACGATCCCACAAATAACGGCGCATTTCCCGAATAATCGCAGAACGTTGCTTAAAGCGATTGCGTGAGGTGGGGTTGACAATCAAATCCAGATAACGCTGACGGTAGATCTTATCATCATCCTTTAGCCCGGCCCACTTCTCAGGCAGGGGACGCAGCGACTTTGAGACCAGCGTGTAGCGACTCACCCGCACTGTAATCTCTCCGGTCTTCGTCTTAAAGAGACGACCTTCCACCCCAATAATATCACCCAAATCAAGCTTCTTGAAGTATGTGTTGTACTCGCCCTCCGGTAATTCATCGCGCGTCGCATAACACTGGATTAAGCCCTCGCGATCCTGAATCTTTAAAAAACTAGCCTTACCCATCACCCGGAAGACCAGAATCCGCCCGGCTACCTGTACGATCGGCTGCTCTTCATCCGGAGCCTCCTCTTTGTAAGAGGCTAAGGCATCCGCTGAAGTATGCGACTGCTCACAATTCGCAGCAAAAGGATCTTTACCGGCGGCGCGGAGTGCCTCCAGCTTTTGCAAGCGCACAGCGAACAGATCATGAGTGTTTTCTGGTTGGGCGTTATTTTCAGTCATCGGTCAAAAGGCAGAAAATTGCCTCCCGGTCCTTAAAAAAGCAAACGCATTCTACTTGCCCGATTCGAACGATACGCGGTGATAAAGAACTGGAAATAAAAGCTTCACTCTTTTCAGAACCAGCCGCTTGTGCCATAGTACGCTACCAACGTTTACCTCAAAACGCAGAGGACCATGATCGGACTGGCAGAACAGACAGGCAGACCCGCACAGCCGGGCAATCTCAGCAAGCTCGTAGACGCTATTTTTCAGCCGGGCGGCCATCTTGAAAGCGCTCTTGGATTGGAACATCGACCGGAGCAGGCAGATATGGCCCAGTCGGTTGCCGACGCGCTTGAAGCAGACACACCCCTGCTCTTCGAAGCCGGCACAGGGGTAGGTAAAAGCCTCGCCTACCTGATCCCCGGACTCCTTCATTCAATCGACTCCGAGCGCCCCTTTGTCGTCTCCAGTCATACCATCGCGCTACAGGAACAAATCCGGGAAAAAGACCTGAAGATTTGCCGCGACCTTTTCCAGTCTGTCCCGGCACTCCAGAAATATGCTCACTTTAAAACCGCTATCATGCTTGGTCGGGCAAATTATTGCTGTACCACTCGCCTTGCCGCGGCCATCCAAGAAGCCGGCGGCGCACAAAGCGAACTCCTTCCCAATCAGGCAAGAGAAGACCTTGTTCGGCTGACCCAATGGGCCGCCACTGCAGAAAACGGCGTCCTTCAGGAACTCTCCCCACCCCCGCTCCCCGAAGTATGGGATCAAGTCAATGCCGACAGCTCCACCTGTACTCGAAAAAACTGTGACCCCGCCATCTGCTTCCATCAGCGTGCCCGCAAGAAACTCTTTTCAGCCAACTGCATCGTACTCAACCACAGCCTGCTTTTCTCTTTAATCAACGCCGGCATGCCACCCGGAGATGATCAGCGCGGTATTCTTTTACCGGAGGACTTTGTCGTACTGGATGAAGCCCACCGCATTCCCTCAATCGCCACAGACCACTTCGGGCTTCATATCAGTTCCTACGGCATCGATCGCGCACTCAAACGCCTTTACAATCCACGCACTCGCCGCGGACAACTCAAGAAATACGGAAGCCCCAAAGACCTGCAGGCTGTCGAGAACGCCATCCACGCTTGCGATGAATTTTTCCAAGCGATCAATGAAACCTGCCTCCGGAAGAAGCCTGTACTACGTATCCGCCAGACCGGAATCTGCCAAAACACCACAGACGCACCTCTCCGGGAAGTCACCAAACGCATCGATGCACTGATCGAAAAAACAGAAGATGAACGCCTCAGTGATGAACTGGGCGATCATCGGCGGCGCATCGCCGCCAACCGACTGGGCATCCAAAACTTTATCGAGCTAGCCGAAGAAGATCACGTCTACTGGGTAGAAAGAAGCGGCAAGCACGGCAACCTCACGACCTTTCGCAGCGCCCCTCTCGATGTAGCCCCACACCTCCAACAAGCTCTCTTCCAAAGAGGTAGTTCGGCTATACTGACCAGTGCCACCCTTTCCAACGGCCAGAGCCTGGACAACTTTCGCGACAAAGTGGGAGGACACTGCGCCGAGACCGAAATCCG
>DKOA01000052.1:40644-46918 GCA_002469895.1 Opitutia bacterium UBA7374 | reverse complement strand
CCGGCATCTTCGGCGATGTGCCCGACTTCCTCGGCGACGATGGAGTCATCGTCCCAGCCGGTACGGATTTTTACGGTCACCGGGGTGTTGGGAACGGCGGCGACCACGGCGGCGGTGACTTGACCGAGTTTGGGCGGGTTGCGCAGCATGGAGGATCCGGCATCCATACAGATGACCCGTTCGGCGGGACAGCCGAAGTTAATATCGATAAAGTCCGGGCGCATACGATCGTTGAGCATTTTCGCGGCTTCCGCCATGCTTTGGGGATTGGAACCGAAGATCTGTATGCCCATGGGTCGCTGGGCTTCGGTAAAGTCGACAGTTTCCCAGAGGCGGGGGTCGCCGCGGATGATGGCATCGGCCTGAACAAACTCGGTGACCATGACATCGGCCCCCTGTTCTTTGCAGAACTGACGGAAGACAATATCGGTGTAGCGGGCCATGGGCGCCAGATACAGGGGGAATTTGTCGTTTTTAAACCAATCGAGCATGGAGATTCTGTGGATTTGCGAAATATTCGTTAAGTTTGGGCACTGTTTGCCCGTTCAATTGTCGTATATGATGGACACGCATCTAGATGAATGGTTTAAAAATAGCCGATCATTACTTTTAACCAATACGAAACCAAATAAATCCTATGAAGATCCTACTCATCCCTGTACTAATGGCATTCGCTGTAGCGACTGCTAGCGCCGGTTGTGGTGGTTGCGGCTCTGCGCCAGCAGCTCCTGAAGCCTCGGAAGACAGCTGCAGCAAGAAGTCCTGCTGTGGTAGCGAGAAGTCTTGCTGCTCGAAAGAGAAAGCAAGCTCTGCCAAGAAGTCCTGCTGCGGTTCCAAGTAATCAACCATTTAAAGGAGTTATCTCCGATACAGCCCTGTCTGCGGTGCAATCCGCAAGCAGGGTTTTTTTGTCTGCCGGGGAAGCGCAGTCAGGCGATAGGCTCCGGTCTATCGGTTAGCCGGTAAACGAGTCGAGGAGGTCGAGGTAGCTGCCGATAAATTCGAAAAGAGAATAAGCGACCATGCCGCCGACGAAGAGGAGAGCAATGCCGGGATAGAAAGCAGTAGCAGCGGTCAGTTTGTTGATTGCGCGCAGTTCATAGTCGCGGCTCAGATCAAGGAGGACGGAATCGAGTTTTCCGGAGTTGGCACCGGTCTGGTAATAGGCGATAAAGTCTTTTGGTAGGGTCGGGATCGCGGCAATCGCCGGAGCCGGATCCTGACCTTTTTCGAGGATCGCCTGTACGGTATGGTTGGCCCGCCGCAGACCACCGGCATGGACACAATCAGCGGCCTGTTGCCAGGCTTGTTGGGGTGTGATGCCGACTGCCAGGGCGCTGCCCAAAACATCGCAGAAGTCGGCCATGGATTGCTCACGGGCATAACTGCGAAGGAAGGGAAAGAGGCGAAGGAGTCTGTAGAGTGCGGGGTGTCGGGTATTTGCCAGATAACTGCCGAGTGCGATGAGGGACCAGAGAGGGAGGAGCAGTGCGGCGATTTGGAGAGAGAAGGCAGAAAGATCGAATCCGCTGAGTCCGGCCTCGAAGTTGATCATACGCACGAGGGGGAGAACCAGAGCAGCGAGGTGGAAGACAAGGAGCGGGTAGAGCAGTTTGCGGCGGATTTGATGACGGGCCTGGGCCAGCCGCTGATGGCGCCCGGCCAACTGCTGGCAGGTTTCGGGCAAGCGTCCGGATGCGGCGGCGGAGTGGAGCAGGGCGCGGTCGGTCTTGGGCAACCAGTGGCCACTGTGCCGGAGAATGTCTGCGATGGATGCGCCATCCTGCAACTGCCGGGTATTTTCTCGGCGGTCTTTATGGGCCGGTCCGGCGGGTAGACTCCAAGCCTCGGGGAACGGAACACCCGTTTCCAGATGCCGGGCTAATTGGAAATACCACTCCGACAGAATTTTCGCGTTGGCAGACATCGAATTGAAGGTTTCGACTATTAGGTAGCTTTTCGAGCTGTAGGGGACAGTCTGCAGAACTGTGATGCAAGCTTGTTCCCGCTGAGAAAGCAGACACACTCTCTTTTAGACATTATTTTACAAAGTGAACGCTACCGAAATGAGTCCTTTTGATCCGCTAGCCCGGTCCAACGTAAACAGCGCCTGGGGGGCGCTGGCGATGGAGGTATTGGCGCGGCTCGGGGTGGAGACGGTGGTCCTCTCCCCCGGTTCGCGGAGCACACCGCTGGCGGTGGCGGCTTCGCGCAATCCCCGTCTCGATACCCGGTGCCTACTCGATGAGCGCAGTGCGGGCTTTTTCGCGCTGGGGCTGGCCCGGCGGCAGGAAAAGCCGGTGGTTCTGGTCTGCACCTCCGGAACGGCGGCGGCCAACTACTTTCCCGCGGTGGTGGAGGCATCAATGAGTGGGGTGCCTTTGTTGGTTTTCACGGCGGACCGTCCACCGGAGGATCGCGCCTGTTCGAGCGGGCAGACGATCGACCAGATCGAGCTATATGGCGGGTATCCCCGAGCCTTTGTTGAAATGGCTCTGCCGGCAGTGGCGCCGCCGATGCTGGACTATTTGCGGCAGACGCTGGTCCATGCGGTGGAGCGTGCGATGACAGTGAATCCGGGACCGGTGCATTTGAATTTCCCGTTTCGTGAGCCGTTGCATCCCGAGGGGGCGGCAGAGCCGGTGCTTGGGGCAGATGAAATGGAGGCAGCGGCTACTGTAGTGAGCCGGATTTGTGAGGGCGTGCGGATCCTGCCGTCAATTGATACGGTGGTGCTGGAGCGAATGTCGAGTCACCGGCGGGGGATCGTTGTGGTGGGAGATGTCATGCCGTCTCCGGGGGGCCGGGCATTTGCCGAAGCCGTGGCGGCAATTTCGGATAAGTTGGGCTGGCCGGTGCTGGCCGATGTCTTGAATCCTTTACGCGGACAGGGCGGGGCGCTCCCCCGGCTAGTGAGCCACTATGATACGTTCCTGCGCTCAGCCGATCAGGCGTCTGCCCTGCGACCGGATGCAGTCTTACAGATCGGTCCGTTGCCGACCAGCAAGTGCTTGCGCGGATGGCTCAAGGATATTGGGGCGGTGCACTTTTTACTAAACGAGCGGCCGGTTAATACCGATCCGCTGCATCGGGTGGCGGTGCCCCTTCTGGGGACGGCGGGGGCTCTTGCTGATGCGCTGGAGCCGATGGATACGGAAGCGGCCTGGACGGATGCCTGGTATGGGCAAGAGGCAACGACGGCGTCACGACTGGACGCTGCCCTGGCAGAAGAGACGGCAATGTTTGAAGGGAAGGCGGCCTGGCTGCTTTCCCGCACCGTACCGGTGGGAAGTTCGGTCTTTTTGGCGAGCAGCATGAGCGTGCGCTATGCGGAGTCTTTCTGGTGCGCGGGAGACCGGGCCGTTTCGATCTTTGCCAACCGCGGGGCGAATGGAATCGATGGGACGCTGTCGACCGCGCTGGGTGTGGCTCACGGGGGGGCACCGGCTTTCCTCTTAAGCGGTGATCTGGCTTTCCTGCACGACAGTAATGGTCTGCTCGCAGCGGATCAGTTATCGGGGAGTCTGACCGTCGTGGTGATCAATAATGATGGTGGCGGGATTTTTGAGCATTTGCCGGTGGCAGAGGCGGCGGTCGACTTTGAAGGTCTCTTTGCGACGCCGCAATCGGTCTCCATCGCAACTTTGTCTGCGGCTCACAATGTCTCGCATCAGTTGATCGAAGACTGGGAGACATTTGCCGGGGAGATCGGCAGAGAGCCGGTACCCGGTATCCGCGTGCTGGAGTTGCGGACTGACCGGAAGGCCGACCGGGATGCTTTCCGTCGGTTGGTGGCGTTGTAGTGTTAACCGATGGGTTAACCGCAGAGTGCGCAGAGTGCGCTGAGGGTAGGCATAAAGGTAGGTTTCCCGCGAAGGCTCGCGAAGATTCTCAAAGGGTAGTGGAACGTCGAACGTCGAACAGGGAACGTCGAACGTCGAACTGGAAACTGGGGCACTGATAGCCTTGCAGGAATGGGTTTAAACCACGGATGAACGGATGAACGCGGATGGACCCGGATGCAGGAAGGTGGTTGGAATAAGGAAAGGAGGAAAATAGGAATGGAGTGATTTTCCCGGGAAGCTTCGCTAGGGGGAGGGAACGTTGAACAACGTTCTTTGAGGGGGAGGTCGATGACCCTTGTTTGAGCCGAGCTAGACGCTGTGGATGGCGTTTCCACCGACGGCGAGGGCGGCTTCTTTCATCGCTTCACTGAGGGTGGGGTGGGCGTGAACTGTGCGGCCGAGGTCTTCGGCGCTGCCGCCGTACTCCATGTGACTGACGGCCGAGGCAATCATCTCGGATCCGCCCCGGGCGATCACTTGAACGCCGAGTAAGCGGTCGGTCTTGGCATCGGCGATGACTTTGACGAATCCGTCGGTTGCATCGGAGGCGATGGCCCGCCCGTTGGCGGCGAAGTTGAACTTGCCGGATTTGGTCGCGAGGCCTTGCTCTTTGGCGGCGGCTTCGGTCAGCCCGACGCTGGCGATTTCCGGCTCGGTGTAGATAACGTTGGGAATGACCCCGTAGTTGACATGACCGGCCTGTCCGGCAATGCACTCGACACAGGCGACCCCTTCTTCTTCGGCTTTGTGAGCGAGCATGGGACCTTCGATGACATCACCGATGGCGTAGATGCCGGGAACCTTTGTCTGGAAGTGCTGATTGACCGGGATGCGTCCTTTATCG
This sequence comes from Opitutia bacterium UBA7374, assembly GCA_002469895.1. Taxonomy (GTDB): domain Bacteria; phylum Verrucomicrobiota; class Verrucomicrobiia; order Opitutales; family Coraliomargaritaceae; genus UBA7374. The sequence goes on along the minus strand of DKOA01000052.1, from coordinate 42,229 downwards.
TCGGTTTCAAGCCCGGCCTTTTCCAGACCGAGGCCTTCAGTGAAGGGCTTACGTCCGACCGCGACGAGGACTTTATCAGCCTCCAGTTCGAGGGTTTCTCCCTTTTTGTTTTCCGCCTGAAGGAAGTGTTTGCCGGCATCCTTTTTGATGCCGGTTACTTTGGTGCCGAGGTGGAAATGGAGGCCCTGTTTTTTGAAGAGGCGTTCGGCCATTTTAGAGACATCTTTATCGAAGGTCGGTGCAATGATCGGAAGAAATTCGACGACATCGACCTGAGCGCCGAGGCGTGCCCAGACGGAGCCGAGTTCGAGGCCGATGGCGCCGGCTCCGACGACGACGAGACGTTCGGGAATTTCTTTGAAAGCGATGGCCTGGGTGCTGCTGACCACGGATTCGCCGTCAAATGGGAGGAAGGGGAGTTCGACCGGGACAGAGCCGGTAGCGATGATGATGTGTGGTGCTTCGATCAGTGATTCACCCGACTCGCCGGAGACACGAACCTTGCCCGGCCCCTCGAGCATACCGAGCCCTTGCAGGACGGTGACTTTGTTTGCCTTCATCAGCTGGGCGACTCCACCGCAGAGCTGGCTAACGGTGCGGTCTTTGCGGGCCATGAGTTTACTCACATCAATTGAGAGGTTGGTCAGGTCGATGCCGTGATCGGCGGCACCGTGACCGGCAAAGTGAAACATCTCAGTGGAGTGGAGGAGTGCTTTACTGGGGATGCAGCCGACGTTCAGGCAGGTGCCCCCGAGGGTCTTATCTTTTTCCACGAGGGCGGTCTTAAAGCCGAGTTGGGCTGCGCGGATGGCAGCGACGTAGCCGCCCGGGCCGGAGCCAAGGACAACGAGATCGAAAGGAAGCGTTTCGGACATGGGAGGCGGGTGTAAATCGTTTTGGATTAGATGCCGAAGAGGAGGCGTGCGGGATCTTCGATGGCTTCCTTGACTTTGACGAGGAAGGTGACCGCTTCTTTGCCGTCGATCAGACGATGGTCGTAGCTGAGGGCGAGATACATCATGGGACGGGCGACAATTTCGCCGTCGCGGACAACCGGTCGCTGCTGGATGTTGTGTAGTCCGAGGATGGCCGGTTGCGGATAGTTGATGATGGGGGTGCTGAGCATGGATCCGTAGATGCCCCCGTTAGAGATGGTAAAAACGCCACCCTCGAGGTCCTGAAACTGGATCTTTCCTTCGCGGGCGGATTTGGCAAATCCGAGGATGTCCTGTTCGATCCGGGCAAAGTCTTTTTCGTCGCAGTCGCGGATGACCGGGACCATCAGCCCTTTATCCGTGCCGACGGCGACGCCAACATCATAGTAGTGCTGTTGGACGATCTCGTTGTCTTCGATCCGGGCGTTGACTGCGGGCACGGCCTGAAGAGCGTGGGTCACGGCTTTGGTAAAGAAGGACATGAATCCGAGCTTGATACCATGACGCTCGACAAAGGCTTCCTGATGGGTTTTGCGGAGCTGCATGACCGCGCTCATGTCGACTTCGTTGAAGGTCGTGAGCATGGCGGACTGCTGTGTGGCGTTGACCAGGTGCTGGGCGATCTTACGACGCAATGGGGTCATTTTGCG
>DKOA01000052.1:36236-40231 GCA_002469895.1 Opitutia bacterium UBA7374 | reverse complement strand
GGTGTAGCCGGTGCCGGGCTCTTTTCTGCGGCATGCAGAATGTCGCCTTTGGTGACGCGTCCGGCCTTGCCGGATCCGGGGATGCTGCCGACATCGACGCCGGTTTCGGCAGCGGCTTTACGCGCTGCAGGAGAGAGGGTCTCATGTGGATCGACAGTGGGTGCGGCGGGCACCGGCGCGGCTGTCGGTGGGCTCTCGGCGGGTACGGCCTCGGCCGGAGCTTCGGCTACGGCGGGTGATTCTGCCGGGGCTGGTGCGGCGCCTGCAGCGGCCGGTTCAATGCGGGCGACGACCTGACCGATTTCAACTTCTTCATCGGCCTCGACGAGGATATTGATGATGCCGGCAACCTCAGCGGTGGCCTCTGAGGTGATCTTATCGGTCTCGAGTTCGAAGATGGACTGCCCTTCCTCGACGTGTTCGCCGTCTTTGACATGCCATGCGGCAAGGATGCCGCTGGTGATGGATTCACCCATAGCGGGGATGCTGACTTCAGTTGCCATAATGGTACGAGATTGGTTTCGATTCGGTTCGGTTGGGCTTAGGAAAGTTTGACACCAAATGCATCGGCAACGAGCCGTGCCTGACGGATCTTGTGCTTGGCGAGGCAGCCGACGGCCGGGCTGGCCGAGGCGTGTCGACCGGCGTAACGAGGGCTGCGGCCAAGTAATTCGGTCAGTCGGGGCATGATAAAGGACCAGGCGCCCATATTTTTAGGTTCTTCCTGGCACCAGACAATTTCGGCGTCTTCAGGGAATTTGCTGATCAATTTATGGAGAAGTTCGCGGTGCAGCGGATAGAGCTGTTCGACTCGCAGTATGGCGGTGTCTTTGATCTTGTTGGTTTCGCGGTAGGCCTTCAGATCGTAGTAGACTTTTCCCGAACAGAGGATGATCCGTTGGGTATTTTTTTTGGTCACGCTCTTGTCATCAATGATCGACCAAAATTCACCTTCGCTGAATTCAGCGACTTTAGAGACACATTCTTTATGCCGCAGGAGGCTCTTTGGAGACATGATGATGAGCGGCTTTTTAAACTCCCGCTTCATCTGACGCCGGAGGACATGGAACAACTGTGCCGGGGTGGTCAGATTACAGACTTGAATATTGTTTTCGGCGCAGGCCTGGAGGAAGCGCTCGAGGCGGGCGGAGGAGTGTTCGGGGCCTTGGCCTTCATAGCCGTGGGGTAAGAGCATGACGATGCCGCTGAGGCGCCCCCACTTGGATTCGGAACTGGAGATGAACTGGTCGATGATGACCTGTGCGCCGTTGACGAAATCGCCGAACTGGGCTTCCCAGATGCAGAGCATTTGGGGGAAGTCGAGTGAGTAGCCGTAGTCGAAGCCGAGCACAGCGGCTTCGGAAAGGAGTGAGTTATGGACGCAGAACATGGCCTGGTCGGGGGCCAAGTCGAGGAGGTTGGAGTAGCGTTCGCGGGTTTCCGTATCGTAGACCACAGCGTGTCGATGGCTGAAGGTGCCACGCTTGGAGTCTTGTCCACTGATGCGGACGGGGGTGCCGTCGAGGAGGAGACTGCCAAAGGCCAGCGCTTCTCCCATGCCCCAGTCGATGCCGCTGTCTTCCTCGAAAGCTTTGAGTTTGGCTTTCATCTGCCGGAGGATCTTTTTGTTTACATTAAAGCCTTCGGGGAATTCGACGTGCTTTTTGACGATGTGATGCAGGGTGTTGTGGTCGACGTGGGTCTTGTATCCTTTAAAGCTATAGGGTGGTTGCTGAATTGCGTTGGACTCGGAGAAGGGATCGCCCGGGACATTCTCCTCTTCTTTGACCGCTTCAAAGGCGCTTTCCATGCGTTGTCGGTAGGGGTCTTCAAGAGCCTTGATTTCCTCTGCGGTGAATTCGCCATTTTGAATCAGCTTTGCGGCGAGCGAGCGCCCGACCGGTTGCATTTCTGCGATGGTCTTATAAAGCACGGGCTGGGTGAAGGCGGGTTCATCGGATTCATTATGTCCGTGTTTGCGCCAGCAGTACATATCGATGACGACATCACAGCCAAAAGTTTGTCGGTAATCGAAGGCGGCTTCCATGGCAGCGATGACGGCAAAGGGGTCGTTGCCGTTAACGTGGAATATGGGGGCTTCCACTATTTTTGCGACGTCTGTGCAGTAACGGCTGGATCGCGCGTCGGTTGGGGTGGTGGTAAAACCGATCTGGTTATTGATGACAATATGAATGGTGCCACCGGTACGGTAGCCTTGCAGTTGAGAAAAGTTAAAGACTTCGGAGACGATGCCCTGACCGGCGATGGCGGCATCTCCGTGAATCAGGATGGGGAGGACGCGCTTGCGCTCGGTGTCACCAATGATGCGCTGGCGGGCGCGCGCTTTGCCCTCGACCACAGGGTCGACGGCTTCGAGGTGACTGGGGTTGGCCGCGAGGCGGATGTCGACTTCATGCCCGTCGAGGGTGGTGCGCTTGGTTTCATAGCCGAGGTGATATTTTACATCGCCGTCTCCGTAGATCGTATCCGGGGTGTAGTCTTCGGAGAATTCACGGAAGATATATTCAAAGGATTTGCCGAGAAAGTTAGCCAGTACATTGAGTCGGCCGCGGTGGGCCATGCCCATGATGATTTCATCGACTTTATTTTTGCCGCAGCGTTCAAAGATGGAGTCGAGGCAGGCGATGAGAGTTTCGCCGCCTTCGAGGGAGAAGCGTTTCTGGCCAACGTAGCGAGTTTGCAGGAAGTTTTCGAAGTCTTCGGCTTCCAATATGGTGCGCAGGATGCGGGCTTTTTCCTCCTTGCTGAAACGGGGCACCAGGCACTCGGGTTCAATGCGTGCCTGAATCCAGCGGCGTTTGGGCGTCTCCTGAATATGAATATATTCGCAGCCGATGGTATTGCAGTAGGTTGTTTCCAGACGTTCAATGAGCTCACGCAGGGACATTTCAGTGCCGCCGAGGTAGTTACCGGTGTGGACAACGCTGTCGAGATCCGCCTCGCTGAAGCCCAGCCGCTCTAAAGTCAGGCGTGGGTTGACCGGGGCTTCTTTACTCAAGGGGTTGATTTTCGCGATGGTGTGCCCGATGGAGCGGTAGGCATAGATTAAGCCGATAGTGTTGGCCTGTTTCGGTGCATCGCTGTTCGCTAGCGCGGGGCTATCATTCTCGGCCGTGGCCAGGGCAAAGCCCTCAAAGAAGGCGCGCCATTCAGCGCTGAGAGACTGGGGATCTTCCCGCCAGATATGATAATTCTGATCGATCAGATCGGCGTTCCAGCGACCGGCAAGGCTAATTTGCTTCATATGAAGATAATTCTAAAAAAATCTGTTTGACCACTCAATACCTAAACAAATTAGTACTGGGACACCTCGTAAAGCAAGGTTATACGTACGATAAAGGAAAAAGAATAGAGATTTTTTTGATTATACCTTGATGCCAAGTAAAATTTGCCGACTTGCCAGTTCTGTCCGGAGTTATTTAATTAGAAAACATGGAAGCACTGGATGTATTACGGCAGGATTTGGAATTTGTTTTAGGGCATCGTTCCTTGCCCGAGGGAACGGAATTAGTGGACGTGCTGAAGCGACTGGATGGGCAAGCGCAGGCGGGCGGTTTGCCCGGCGATTTACAGCATTACATCGAGCGTCGTAGTTACACGAAGGCGCTTGCCTGGGTGGAAGATCCTACCTTACCCCATCGTTTATGAGTCGGGAAAAAGAGGGTAAAATTTCGACCGGTGGCAGCCGTGATTTATCGAATTCGGCATTTGCCGGATTGCATTTGGATGGGTTGCCCGAGGGCACGGCGAAGCCGCCCACGGAGCGTGCGGATTCGAAGCGCGGGGCGCGCAAGTCAGGCGGTGGTAAAGGCCGTGTTGAGGTGCGCCGGGAAAAAGCTGGTCGTGGAGGCAAGACGGTGACGACATTGCGTGGTTTTGCTCCTGCGGTGACGATTCCAGCACTGGAGGATTTAACGCGCAGCTTTAAAAAGAAGTTTGCCTGTGGTGGCGTATTGAAAGGACGGGTGGTCGAA
>DKOA01000052.1:0-35840 GCA_002469895.1 Opitutia bacterium UBA7374 | reverse complement strand
TAGTCGGGGCTATTGCGGCGGTTACTTGACCGGCTTGAGTAGATCGGTGTAAGTCGCGCAGATTTGCTCCAGCATATTTTGCAGAGTGAATTGATCATTCGCTTTGGGTTGCGGCGGAGCGGTCTGCCAGGCGGCGAGACATTCGGCCATGGCAGAGGTATCGCCAATGGGGATTTTGCCGGCAGGGAGTAAGGCGGACAGTTGCTCATGGACTCCGCCGTGATCATAGCCGGCGACCGGCTTGCCGAGGGTGAGGGCTTCGAGGGTAACGCGCCCAAAGGCTTCCGGATCGGTGGAACAGGAGACGACGACATTGCTCGCGGCCATAATTTCGCGGAGGTCGCCGCGGTGTCCGGTGAGGGAGATGTCTTTTTCCAGTTTTGCGCGATAGATGGCGGCGTGGAGGGCTTGATAAAAGTCCTGCTTGCGGGGGTGGGCTTCACCAATGAGTAGACCGTGTACGGGGATGCCTTTTTCTTTGAGTGCGGCAATGACTTGGAGGAAGTCGAGTGCGCCCTTCCAGCGGGTGATACGACCGGGCAGGGCAACGATGAATTTGCCGCGGGTCTTGGGGAATTCTTTAGTCCAGTTTTGGAGCCATTCGGGTGATGGCTGGTAGCCGTTGGGGTAGGCTTCCGGGTCGACCCCGCGATGGATGACACAGAGTTTTTCAGGACTGACGCGGGGGTAGTTTTGGGTGACGTACTGGCGGACAGCGGAAGAGACGCAAATGACGGCTTCCCCCTTCGTCATGATGGCGGAGTAGGGACTGACGGAGTAGAAGCCGTGTACGGTAGTGACAAACTTCGGGCGACTGGCCGGTGGCATTTTTCGCCAGGCAAGCCAGGCGAGCCAGGCGGGCACTCTGGAGCGTGCGTGGAGGATGTCGGGCTGTTCGGCGTGGAGGATGTCCCGCAGGGCGCCGACTTGGGATAGGGAGAAAATGGATTTTCGGTGAACGGGTAAACGGATGTGGCGGCTGCCTTGTTCTTCCAGCGGCTCGACCAAACGCCCGCCGTTAGAGATAACAACGGAGCTGTGCCCGTTTTGTACGAGGTGCTGACCGAGCTCAAGCGTGCCCCGCTCGACACCGCCGGCATGGAGCTCAGGGAGAATTTGAAGAACTTTCACAGCGACAAGATGGGGTAAATTGATGGGGATTCAATTTCTGTTTTCATTGTAAATATCGTTTTGACCCCGTTGCCGGTTTGGCATCTCATCCGTGCTTTCCACAGGCCCTATGATTGATATTAAGCTACTTCGTGAACAGCCGGATTATGTCCGGTCTGCGATTGCCCGTAAAAAGTTCGCTTGCGAAATCGACACTGTGCTCGATTTAGATGGGCGTCGGCGTGCTTCTATCACAGATGCGGAAAATGCCCGGGCGCGGCAGAAGGCAGCCAATCAGGAAATGGCTGCGTTGGCCAAGGGATCACCGGAGTTTTTAGAGAAGGTAGCGGAGATGAAGGCGATCGCCACGGAGGCGAAGGCGTTGGAAGCGGCTGCGAAAGAGGCGGACGAGCGTTTTCATGAAGCGTTTTTGGGCATTCCGAATTTGCCGGATCCATCGGTTCCGGATGGTAAGGGGGAGGCGGACAATGAAGTGGCTTCGACCTGGGGCGATGCGGAAGCGGCGTATCCGCATGCGCTGCCTCATTTTGAAATCTCCTGGTTTGAATCAAGGATCGATTTTGGGCGCGGGGTCAAAGCGGCCGGTGCGGGTTTCCCTTTTTATGTCGGTGAGATGGCCCGGATGGTACGCGCGCTGGTCAATTTCTTTCTCGAGGAGGCGCGCGCCAACGGCTACGAGGAGATGTGTCCTCCGATTGTGGTGAATGCGGAAAGTGCAACTGCGACCGGTCAACTGCCGGACAAGGAGGGGCAGATGTACGTGGATGAGAACGAGGGCTTGTATCTCATACCGACGGCAGAGGTGCCGGTGACCAATTTTTACCGTGACGAGATTTTAGAGGGGGAATCACTGCCGGTCTATCGTTGTGCATACACGCCTTGTTTTCGTCGTGAGGCGGGGAGTTGGGGTGCGCATGTGCGTGGGTTGAATCGTTTGCATCAGTTTGATAAAGTGGAACTGGTGAAGTGGACGCACCCGGAGACGAGTATGGAAGAGCTGGAGAAACTGCGGACAGATGTGGAGGGTATTCTGCAGAAGTTGGATTTGCCTTATCGGGTATTGCGGATGTGTGCGGGTGATATTGGTTTTCCGCATGCCAAGCAGTATGACTTGGAGGTTTTTGCAGCTGGGCAGAAGCGCTGGCTGGAGGTCTCGAGTTGCAGTAACTTCACGGATTTTCAGGCGCGTCGTGCGGGGATTCGTTTCCGGGGTGCTGATGGCAAGCCGGCTGCGGTGCATACATTGAACGGTTCGGGTCTGGCGGTACCGCGCGTGCTGGCGGCTTTGTTGGAAAATAATCTGCAGGCAGACGGTCGGGTGAAAGTGCCGGATTGCCTGATCCCCTGGATGGGGCAGTCCCATATCGGGGAGGCGACATCCTAGGCTTGTCCTGATGGGATCGGTGTCATTGAATCGAACTATTATAAGGGCATGAACGAAAGCTTTTTGGAAACGATTCTGGTGGCATTGAAGTCGGGTAATTGGATTGCCTGGGCTCTACTCGTTCTGGCTTTGGTCGTGGTGATGAAGTTTGTCATTAAGCTGAGTAAGAGCATTGTCATCACCCTGATCATTATCGGTATTTTTTTTGCTTTGGGTCGGCTCAATCCGAATCTTACGGAGATGGTGGTTGAGACTGTGCTGGACTGGATTCCGGATTCACTGGATTCTGGGTCGGATGCAGTGAGCGCAGATCCGGAGTAGTTTGTCATTGCAGGCGCGGTCGCTGGGGCTTTGCTATTGGCGCATGTCGAAGAAGGCTCAAACCGCGATTTCTCCCACACGCGCCGAGGACTACCCTGAGTGGTATCAGCAGGTGATCAAAGCGGCTGATCTAGCCGAGACCTCCCCGGTGCGGGGTTGTATGGTGATCAAGCCCTGGGGCTATGCCATATGGGAAAATATTCAGCGTGAGCTGGATGCGCGCTTTAAGGCGACCGGCCACAAGAATGCTTATTTCCCGCTCTTTATACCGATGAGCTTTCTGCAGAAGGAGGCGGATCATGTGGAGGGCTTTGCCAAGGAATGCGCGGTGGTGACTCACTCACGGCTGGAGGCCGATGCCGATGGTAAGCTGCAACCGGCGGGTCCCCTGGAAGAGCCGTTGATTGTGCGCCCGACTTCGGAGACGATCATTGGCGAACTGTTTGCCAAATGGGTACAGTCCTACCGGGATCTGCCGCTCTTGATCAATCAGTGGGCGAATGTAGTACGCTGGGAGATGCGGACACGTTTGTTTCTGCGTACTGCGGAGTTCCTCTGGCAGGAGGGGCATACGGTGCATGCGAGTTCGGAGGAGGCGATGGAAGAGACCCGGCAAATGCTGGAGGTCTATGCAGACTTTGCGGAGAGCCATCTGGCGATGCCCGTGATGACCGGTGAAAAGACGGAGGCGGAGCGGTTTCCCGGAGCGGAGGCAACCTTTGCAATCGAAGCGATGATGCAGGACCGAAAGGCATTGCAGGCAGGCACTTCGCACTTCCTCGGGCAAAATTTTGCGCGGTCGAGTGAGATCAAATACCTCAGTGCCGAGGGGAAGGAAGAATATGCCTGGACGACTTCCTGGGGGGTCTCGACTCGCCTCGTGGGGGGCTTAATTATGTCGCACTCAGATGATGACGGGCTGGTGCTGCCGCCGCGTATTGCGCCGGCTCATGTTGTGGTTATTCCGGTGACGCCGAAGGAGTCGACGCGAGCTGCGGTATTGGAGTACTGTCAGGAATTAAAGCGGGAACTGGAGGCGCAAGTCTTTCTCGATGGTCGCGTAAAAGTGGAATTTGACGACCGCGATATGCGTGGTGGTGAAAAGACCTGGGGGTGGATCAAGAAGGGTGTGCCGGTGCGTGTCGAAGTCGGTCCCCGAGACATGGAGGCGGATTCCGTCTTTGTCGGTCGTCGGGATCGTGCTCCGAAGGACAAAGAAAGCATGGATCGGTCTGCTTTCATTTCCGGTATATCGGGGCTTTTGGATTCGATTCAGGACAATCTGCTGGCCAAGGCGAAGGCTTTTCGGAAGGCGCACACGCGAGAGATTGCGAGCGAAGCAGAGTTTGTTGAATTTTTCACTCCGGAGGCGGGCAACCCGGGAGAGGCTCATGGGGGCTTTGCTTTGATGGGCTTCTGTTGTGATCCGGAATTGGAAGATTCAATCGCCAAGAAATATAAGGTGACTGTGCGCTGCATCCCGGATTCTACAGCGAGTGAAACTGTGCCCTGCGCTTTTACCGGCAAGCCGGGGAAGCGAGTTCTTTTTGCCAAGTCTTATTAATTGCCGCGCTTTTTGTATTTCGCAAAGCATCCGGTGGAGTGATTGATCCAACGAAGTGAAATTTACAGTCAGTCGATACGAGATTCTCCTCCGGGGCTTGCGTGTGCGGTGCCCCAATTGCGGGGGTCGGCCGATATTCCGGAACTGGTTTCATCTACATCATCGGTGCCCGCAGTGTGCCTTGGAACTGGCACGCGGTGACGGGTTTTTTCTCGGTGCGATGGTTTGGAACTACGGACTGATCGTCTTTGGTTGTCTGCCGATATTGGTCGGGCTCTTTTTTGTCGGATGGATCAATGGTACCGTATTGGCGGTGCTCTCCCTGAGTGCAGGCTTGTTGCTGCCGGTCGTCCTTTATCCCTGGGCCTGGAGTTTGTGGTTGATGACCTATTTTTTGGCCCTGCCCAATGAGCTTCCGGCAAATGCAGAAGCGGATACAGAAGCAGGGGCGGAGGAGACTGTTTGATCGGGAGCGGGTTATTCTGCGCGGGTTTTTCTGAAGAGCGCAACTGTGCGATCAATGATGTCCTGAAGGATAAAATAGAAGCCGGGCACTAGTATGAGTGTCATGAGCGTAGCAAAGAGTACCCCGAAGCTGAGTGAGATTGCCATGGGGATGAGGAACTGAGCCTGTAGGCTGGTCTCAAAGAGAAGTGGCAGGAGCCCGCAAAAAGTGGTCACAGAGGTGAGGATGATGGGACGGAAGCGCATGGCTCCGGAATCGATAATGGCATCGCGCAGGGGGACGCCTTTTTTGCGTTCCTGATTGATGAAGTCAACGAGGACGAGGCTGTCGTTGACGACCACCCCGGCGAGTGCGACGAAGCCGAGGATGGAGAGGATACTCATCGGGCGACCCAAGAGCATGTGCCCACCGATGGCGCCGATCAGCCCGTAAGGAATGACGCTCATAACGATGAAAGGTTGGAGGTAGGACTTTAAGGGGATGGCGAGCAGGGCGTAGATAATAAAGATGGCGACAACGGTCATTTTGATCAGGCTGTCATAAGTATCGGCCTGCTCGCGGGCTTCCCCTTCAAGACTCCAGAGGACTCCGGGATTAGCCTGCATCAATGCATCGAGATAGCCGGTTCCGTCTTTGCTGCCGTGTAACTCTTCTTTGATCAGATCGAGGTCGGCGACTTCTTTATTGGCATCGGCGGTGATATTAATGACGCGTCGCCGATCGACACGATTAATTGTGGAAAAGCCTTCGGTGATTTCGATTTCAGCGACTTCACTGAAGGGGACTTCAGTGCCCTGTGGCGTGCGGATGCGCAGCTCTTCGAGGTTTTCGACGGAGACGCGCTCGTCTTTGGGATAACGCACCATGACTTTGATGTCGTCGCGGCCACGTTGGATGCGTTGTGCTTCGATGCCGTAGAAGGCGGCGCGTATCTGCCGCCCGAGGTCACTCATGCGCAGGCCGAGAGTTTGGGCGGAGGGCTTGATTTTGAACTGAATCTCCCGCTTGCCGGTACTGTAATTGTCGCGGATGTCAAAGAGCCCGTTGTAGGTCGCCAGTTTATCTTTGAGAGTTTCGCTAACTTGTTGAAGTTGGGCAAAGTCGGTACCGGAAATCTGGATGTCAACGGGCAGTCCGGCTTGACCGGCAGCGTTTGCCGAGAAGCTGAGGCGTTTGGCGCCGGGGATGGGCTGCATAAGTTCGCGCCAGCGCTTGGCCAGCGCGGGAGCCGAGAGTTCTTTGATCGTGCCGCCGCCCACCCGGTCTTCACTTTTTTGCAGTTCAACGGCGATCTCGGCGATATTTTCACTAAAGACTTCGGGGGTCCCTCCCATGGGTCCGCCGCCTTCGAAGGGTTGGGATCCGAGGGTGATGACGATGTTTTCAAAGGGATAGCCGTGCCCGTTTTTTTCGGTTTCCTCAATCAGGGCATCGAGTCCGTCCTGCAGTTTGGCGAGCCCGTCTTCGGTAATTGAAATCGGGGTGCCTTCGGGCATGACAAGTTGCGATACGATATAGTCGGATGGGACTTCGGGGAAGAAGACAAAGGGCACGCGTTTACCGGCGACGAGGGACAGCATGAGAGCGAGGACACCGGTAAAGAGGGCGACACAGGCGTAACGATAACGAATGGAGTACTGGAGGACGGGTCGGTAGCGTTTCTCGACAAAGGTTTCCATGCTATCGGCGATGCGCCGCTGTTGCCGAAGTAACCAGTTCATTTCGGAGCGGTCTTTGCCGGCACCGACACGGCAAAGTGTGAGATGGTAGGGCAGGACGAGTTTCGACTCGATGAGCGACCAAATAAGAGTGGCGATGACGACGACGGGAATGGGAAAAAAGAATTTACCAAGGAATCCGGGCAACGTGAGGATGGGAATGAAAGCGACGATGGTGGTGAGGACGGCAAAGGTGACGGGCAGGGACACGCGGTGTGCGCCGGCGACCGATGCGTTGACTCCGGGTCCTCCGTGTTTTTGGAACTGGGTAAAGATACTTTCCCCGACAATGATGGCATCATCGACAACGATGCCGAGCACGAGAATGAAACCAAAGAGCGATGCGAGATTGATACTGACGCCGACCAGGGGCAAAAAGAGGAGTGCGCCAAGAAAGGATATGGGAATACCAATCATGACAAAGAAGGCGAGTGAGGGCCGGAGGAAGAGGGTCAGGACAAGAAAGACAAGGATGAGCCCAATGATGCCGTTATCGATGAGCATCTGGAGACGGCCTTTGAGGTAGTAGGTGAAGTCGCGAAAGGGGACCAGTTCGAAGCCCTGAGGCAGTCTTTCTTTGTAGGATTCTGCGAATCGCCGAACACTGGTTGCGATATCAAGGGTGTTCTGATCACCGACGGCGAAGATACGGAGCATGACGGCCCGCTTGCCGTTGAATGTTGAAATGAGGGGGGTATCGACAAAGCCATCATTGATTTCGGCGACATCCTCGAGAAGGACAATACCGCCGTCTGGCTGAGTGAGCAGGGGGATGCGGGCGAATTCGTTTCCGCGCAGGGCTTTTCCGGTAGTGCGGAGGAGGATTTCCCCACCACGGGATTTAATCGAGCCACCGGGAATATCGACCGAGCTGCGCCGGACAGCATCGGCCACTTCCATAAAGGTAAGGCCATATCGGCGGAGGGCCGACTCGGTGACATCGATAGAGATTTCATAATTGGCGATGCCCTTGAGATCGATCTGCGTGATGTTTTCCTGGGCGTTGAGTTCGTCTCGTATCTGTTCGGCAATGGTTTTCAGGGTGGTGGCATCGGCATCTCCGTAGAGAGCGAGGGATATGGATTCGTTGCGGATGACGATTTCCTCGACGATTGGCTCTTCAGCTTCTTCAGGCAGGTTGGTGATGGTATCGATCCGCACTTTGATTTTATCACGTAGTTCGGATACATCATACCCGCGATCGACTTCGACGAGTACACTGCCGTAGCTTTCGGCGGCCGTTGAGCGGATGCGTTTAATGCCGTCGAGATCCTGGATGCGGTCTTCAACAAGTTCGACGATGCCGCTTTCGACTTCTTCGGGAGCGGCGCCGGGGTAGGTGACCCGGACATTAATCAAATCGAGATCCAGTCTGGGGAAGAGCTCCAGCTTAATACTATTGGCGGCAAAGAAACCGGCAATAATGACGATAATAGCGACCAGGTTGGCGGCTACACCGTTGTTTGTGAACCAGCGTATCATGGACGGTCGATTACCTGAACCGGCATGTTTTCAGAGAAGTAGGCGATCGGACTGGCCGCGACTTTTTCTCCGGGTGAAAGGCCATCGCCGATAATTACGCTCTTGGCATCACTCTTGATGATTTCAACGGTACGACGGACGAGGGTGTTATCCGGTGTGACGATGTAGAGGGAGTCGGAGCCACGGAGGGCGTAGCGGGGGAGCGAGTAGACATTTTCGAGGGTGCGTCCCTTAATTTCCGCGAGGACAAAGATGCCACGCTTCAGCGGCATGGAACCGCTTCCGGAGGATTCGCCAAAGGGGTCATCCAATTCGGCGATGACATGGAGCAAGCGGCTGGAAGGGTCAATCGTGGCCTCCGTACGGGCAAGCCGTGCCTGCCAATGGATGCGACCCTGCGGCGTGTCGCGGTAGAGCGTGATGTTTCCTTTGTCAGGGCCGGGTTGTTCGAGATGGAGAGCCTCTTCGACAGAGACGGGCAGGCGTACTTCGGCCTCCGAGCTTTTAAAGATACGTGCGGCCGGGGTGCTCGGTGCGGCGCCGACGAATTGGCCGAGATCCACATACTTTTTTAGTATGTAGGCATCATAGGGAGCTGAAATGGTGGTCCTCTGGAGATCGCGTTGGGCTTTTTCGACGGCTGCCTGCGCGCTTTCGACGACGGCTTTTGCCCGAGCCATTTGCGGTTTGCGCAGGGTTAAGTCACTGGGTTTTCCGCTGCCGACGGCCTGCCAGTCGAGCCGTGCCTGGTTGGCCAGTGCTTCTTCTGTGGCGAGGGAGAGCCGTGCCTGTGCGAGTTCTGCCCGACAGAGCGCAAGGGCGGCCTCATAATCTTCTTTTTCGATACGGAGGAGGGGGGTGCCCTCGGTGACAAAACAGCCTTCCCTGAAGCATTCGGATACCTCAATGATGCGCCCGCTAACCTGGAGAGAGATGTCGGTCTCGGTTACCGGGAAGACGGTGCCCTGGCTCTGTATGGTGAGTTGTACAGTTTCGGGTGTGACCTCGATCACCGTGACTTCCGTGACGGGTTGGGTGACCTGTTTTTTCTCGGCTTCCGGCTTGAGTAGAATCAGGGCGATCGAGAGGCTGGCGGCAACGACCAGTATCAATAATATAGAGATGAATTGTTTCATGATGGATCCTGAAAGGGGCCTCCAAGTGCGAGGTAGAGATCGATGCGGTTTTGCAGGAGTTGATTGCGCAGGAGAATACATCCGGAGCGTGCGCTGTTAGCGGTGCGCTGGCTTTCCAGAGCGTCAAGAAAGGGGATGGTTCCATCGCGATAACGGCTCCAGGCGAGAGCCTCGGCTTCGTCGGCTTCTTTGGCTGCTTCTGCACGGCGGGTAAATTCCCGGCGAAGAGTACTCTCGGCGGCGAGGGCGGTCTCGACTTCGCGGAAGGCGCGCAGCGCGGTGTCCCGGTACTGCGCTTCGGCCTGATTGCGGAGGGCGGCAGAGCGGTTTATGTTGGCACGAATGCGGCCGCCCTGATAAAGCGGTTGTGCGAGGTTGCCAGCGAGCGACCAGACGCTGAAATTGTTTTCCAGTAGTTCATTAAACTGATCGGACCGAGTGCCACCGAGACCGGTCAGGGAGAAGGCCGGGAGCCGATCTTTTTTATTGGCCGAGAGATTTTTTTCGGCAGCGGCGAGCCGGCGTTCGGCGGTGATCAGGTCAGGGCGTCGCTGGAGGAGTTCGGCAGGCAGTCCGGCCGGTATGGCAAGCGGGAGCGGGGGGAATGATTGATTGGGTTCGAGGGCGGCGGCTGGGTAGCGGCCGAGAAGGTTTTCGAGGAGTCTGGCGAGTGCATCGATCTTGCGTTTTTCAATTTCTACCTGAGCGAGTGCATTGGCCGTCTGGGTGCGGATGCGGTGCAGGTCGAGCCGGTCGGTTAGGCCTTTTTCAAAGCGGGTCGTGATGGCGACTTCATTTTGCGCATAGCTCTGCGCGGTTTCTTCGGCAAGACGGAGGAGGGCATGGGCCTCGGCGTAATCGAACCAGCGTTTGGCAATTTGTGCGACGAGTGATTGTTTAGCTAGCCGGAGTTCGGCAGCGGCGGCTTCGGTTTGGGCGAGGGCAGCGCTGGAGCGGTCACGCAGTTTACCCCAGAGATCGATTTCCCAGCTGATATTGAGGCCGAGTTGGTAGTTGTTAAAATGTGCGGAGTCGATGGATTGGGGGCCAATGCTGTTGATTTTCTGGCGATTGCCATCGAGGCCGAAATTCGCGGTGGGTCGCTCATCGGCACGGATCAGACCGGCTTCGGCAAGGGATTGAGCAAACCGGTAGGCGGCGGTTTGCAAATTGGCATTGTCCGCGAGTGCTTCCTCTACGAGTGCGTTTAGTGCGGGGTCTTGCAAGTCATTGAGCCAGGCGCTGGCGGCGGCATTTTCGGGGATCGGTGTGTTCCATTCGGCGGGCAGTTCGACACTCGGCGCGGGTTGAGGATCGGGCGCACGGGTGACACAGCCTGCGAGCACAGTGGCGGTTGCCAGTGCGAGTGCTTTGATTGATGTGCGCCTTGCGTGCATGTTGTGTTTGATGGCCTCGATCTTCGTATTCGTACGCTGCCAAGAGTAGAATCGAAAGGAAGTGGGTAAACTTACCTTGGTTACCAGAACTGCTGGCAGCGTTAAACGGTGTCTTTAGACTTCTTCAAAACGCCGCTCGAAGAGGGCTTCCAACTCGCTGAACAAAGTTTCTGCGTCATCGACGGAGCCTTCGGTGCGGAAAGTGAGGCGGGATCCTTTACCCGCTGCCAGCATCATGAGCCCCATGATGCTCTTGCCGTTGACTTCTTCTCCGTCTTTTTCGACCCAGACCTCACCGGAGTAAATATTGGCTAAGCGCACAATCATAGCTGCCGGACGGGCGTGTATGCCCATCTTGTTTTGCACAAGCAGTTCTTTTGTCTTCGACTGTTGTGATTCGTTGGCTTCTGGAGATTTCATAGAGTTTGCGCATGGCCAGCTCGTGTAGCGTGCCTGTGGTGGAAGCACCATCCATGCCGATTCAATTGATCCTCCATAGCATAGGGAGGGAGCTTTTCCTCCGTCAAGGGGGGAATAGCAATGCCGAAGAGGCGCTCCCTGTGCGCTAGAACGATGTTGAGGGGGTGCCAGTCTCTGCCGCAGAAAAGGGCTTAGCTTTCGACAAATTCGGGTATAAGGTCGCTTTGGTGCCGCCACAGATCGGCATAGTGGCCGTCTCGTTGGAGGAGTTGGTCATGTGACCCTTGCTCAATGATGCGACCTTTTTCCATGACAACGATATTGTCTGCCTGACGAACTGTAGACAGCCGGTGGGCGATGACGAGAACGGTGCGCTGGGCGACCAGATGATCGAGTGCCTGCTGGATTTTTCGCTCGGTGATGGTGTCGACACTGGCAGTGGCTTCATCGAGTATCACAAGGGGCGGGTTTTTCAGGAGTACACGGGCGATGGTTAGGCGTTGTTTTTCTCCCTGGCTGAGACGGATGCCTTTTTCCCCAATATTGGTATCCAGTTGTTCGGGGAGGGCGCGGACAAATTCCCAGGCGCAGGCGAGGTCGAGAGCGCGAATAACTTCATCCTGCTGGGCATCGGGTTTGGCGAGGAGGAGATTCTCTCGGACAGAGCCTTCGAAAAGGAAGGGGTCCTGGGCTACGTGACCTATTTTGGCGTGTAGGTTTTCGAGTTCGATTTCTCGGATGTCGGTCCCGTTCACCCGGACACTACCGCCGGTGGTGTCATAGGTCCGCATCGCCAGATTGGCGATGGTGGACTTGCCGGCTCCGGTATGACCGACCAGAGCCGTGACTTGATTGGCCGGCAAGATGAGGGAAAAGTCATCGAGCACAGGTGGCCGCTCGGGATAGCCGAATCGTACAGCGTCAAAGACGACATCGATCGGTTCTTCGGGCAGTTTTTTAGGCTGCGGATGCTCATCTACTTCTACGGGTGTATCGAGGACCTCGAAGACACGTTCTCCGGATGCTCTGCCTGCAGCGAGAAGGTGATTGAGGCCATGCAGTTGAGAGATCGGCATGTAGAGCATATTTGCGTAGAGGAAAAAGCCGACGAGTTTGCCCATGGTGAATCCAGCAGTGTCCTGAAGGACAAAGTAGCCCCCGACGCCGACGATACTGAGGAAGCCGAGCTTGGTCAGGAGGTTAGTGGAGGGATGGTAGATCGACCACCGGTACATCGCGCGTACGGTTTTGTCGCGGAGGGCCTCGGCCTTCTCCTCGAAGCGTGCAGATTCGCGCTTTTGCAGGCCGAAGGTCTGGATCAGCCGGTTGCCCTGAATATCTTCAACCAGAAGACTGTTGAGATCGGCAGAGTTTTGGCGGACTTTTCTCCAGACCGTACGGGAGCGTTTGGAATAGTATGTACCGACAACGAGAAGAATGGGAACCGGGAGAAAGACGCACCAAGCCAGTGCAGGTTGCTTAATGAAGAGGATGGTGGTAATGCCAATGATCATGAGGCAGGCGCGCACCCCCTGTTCCGTACCGTCGAGCAGAGCGCGTTCGACTGCGGCCACGTCTTCGATCACGCGGGAAGAAATCTCGCCGCTTTTTCGTTGGTCATAGAAGGAGACCGGCAGGCGCAGGAGCTTACTGTGTAGATCGCGCCGCATTTCGACCAGAACCCGCTGCTCCAGAGTATTGTTCACCCGTATGCGCAGGCAGTTGAAAATTTCGCTTCCGGAATAGAGCAGGGCGATCAGGCCGACCCCGAAGAGTAAACTGGATAGGGCGTCCACGGCTCCCAGCCCGTCGATTATATCGATGATAGCCAGCGGCACGGCAATCTCCAATAGGGTCATGGCAACGGCCAGTAGCATGGTTGTGGCAAAGAGCCCGGGATAGCGAAAGAGATACTGGGAGACCCGCAGGATGGTCTTTTTTCGCGTATGTTCATTTTTGGCCATTATCTACTAGGCAATTGGCTGACGGGCACTTGGCAAATCTGAAACTGGAAAATAAGGTTGTCAGTAGTCGCGGTCGCCGACTATTTAGAAGCAATACCCGGCTGATGTTGGCTCGGCTTTTTCAACCCTAGATTACGATAAATTATGTCTGTACGACTTTATGTAGGCAACCTTTCCTTTGATGCTACCGGCGAAGACCTCCAAGAGCTCTTTGCTCCCAGTGGAGAGGTTCTTGATGCCATCATTGTTACCCGTCCTGGTGGCGGCCGTCCCCGTGGCTTTGGCTTTGTTACAATGGAGGATGCGGCGGCGGCCGATTCTGCGATTGCTCAATTGGACGGCTTGGAAGTCGCTGGTCGGGCACTCAAAGTCAATGTAGCGAAAGACCGCGAAGAACGGGATCGATAAAAATAAGGTTTTTTATTTACCCATAATAGGCTATTGTCTATTTTGGGATTAAATGAAGAACCTTATATCAGCTGTAATCTTTTTAGCACTAGCTTTTTTTGTCGGTAGTGAGCTGTACCAGCGAGCGATCGAGAAAAATTGGCTGAGTGGTTCATTCCCCGGCTCCCAATGGGTCTCGGGGTCGGTACTGGCGACCAAAGATAATTTGGAAAAGACGCCTTCACTGAAGGATTGGGAGGCGCCGAACTATCCGGTACGGATCGAGTTAAGGAATCGCGAGGGCAGGCATTTGCGGGTAAACCTGTTGGGGCGTGATGCTACCCATATTTACTTTCTTCGTCATGGCGACGATGAAGAATTCCGCTATGCTATTTCGGAGTTGAACGCATCTTCGCGCAAGCAGATATTAGTCTATCCGCAGAGCCGAATGAACGTGCAGCAGAAGCAGAGCCGCAAGCTGCATGCCTTGCACGTTGGGAGTTTGGAAGCGGAGATCGCACGGATAGATGAACGTCTATCGGTGATTAATCGAGAACACAAGGTGACCAAGAGCAAGGCCGAGCGCCGTACACTGATGCGGGAGTATGAGGGTTTGAAGGCAAAACGACTGACTTTCGAAAATGAGATTCTGGAGTATAAGTAGTTACTCAAGGCTTCCTCTGGTTCGTGATAGAAAGATTCCCGAATGATGTGCGGCTCTGAAAGAACAAGATATCAAATTCGAACTTATTTGGTGCAGCCGCTATGACAACCTATATAGCTGGCAGTTTGCCGATGATATGGCACGCAGAGACGGACGATTGACCCTCAAGCTAGCCTTTCGGAGGAATCCGGCTGTCCTCATACCGAACAGTCCAAAGGGTGAGACCACATCCTTCTATTTTGTGACGCGCCCGCCCGGTGGAGGTGCCCAATATGCAGTCCATGAAATTAGCCGAGACGGATGGAAGGGTGCGGAACTCAAAACCCTTAGCAGTTTGACCCGGGAGTGGCCTACCTTGGTTAAAGACAACTACAATCAGACGCTGACCTATTGGCAACTTCCGTTAATTGAGTTGTTCCTTTAGCTTTCGTTAAAAAGACTGCTCTTCGAGTTCTTGGCTCAGTCAATGGATCCGGATGTGTTGGCGAGGTAATGCATTGGGCGGCCTCGAAGAGAACCAAGCGGGCGGCTGGCTTGCATCCTGCTTGAGCGTCTTGAAAAGAGACCAAGGATGGTTAACTTAGATTAGCCTTTCGTTGAAAGATGGGAAATATATGCGGACCTTTTGCTGCTTAATTACAGATAAATATCATGAAACTGTACATAAAATCTATATTGTTTATCGGTTTGCTCTCAACATTTCTCGGGGGGCGGCTATCTGCGAACAGGATATTATGCCTTCATGGTGGAGGGGGAAGTGCTGCCTCTTTGCAGTATCAACAAGGCATGCAGGATTTAAGGGCGGCCCTGCCACAGTGGGAGTTTGTTTTTGCCTCTTCTCCGGTTGCCGGTGGCGTCTGGTATAATGATCCGCCAGGGGGTGGGAAGGAACCAACCAATGATCCTAACTGGGCAGATGTAGCGGTTAATTATTTAAATGATTTTATCGCGACGAATGGTCCTTTTGATGCGATTTTGGGGTATTCTCAGGGCGTACCGATGTCCTTGGTCTATCTCGCGCTTGGTGATCATACGATCGGCCATGCATTACTGTTTAACGGGTATTTGCCGACCACACATAACGGTTTAATTCAGGTAATTAATGCGAATGCTCCCTACCCGCAATCGGCTTTAATTTTTGTCGCTGAAAATGACACTCATTTTTATGAAATCGGACTCGCTGTAAAAAACAGATTCACGAACTATACTGAATTAATTAGTACGACTGCGGGGCATGCTTTGCCGACCGCTTCGGATGCAAATTTTCAATTGGTGGTCGATTTTTTGGAGAATGCCAATTCTTCTGATACTGATTCGGGTACCGATACCGTAACCGACACCGGGACGGATAACGTTCGCTCCTTTCGACTGAACATTTTACGAGGCGATGATCCAAGCAATCTGGAACTAATCGATACAAGGATCATTGAATCTTCTGAGCAGAGCCAATTTTTCAAAGCGGAATTAGTTCCCAATGACTGAATAATCGTCTGCAAGGCTTGTTAGACTGTCACGGGCTTCAGAGAATCAACCGGTGGTGGAGCTTTGCGTAGACCCCAGCAGAAGAGCGCTCCTCGCCGACGAGTATTTTTTGAATGGCAGCTATTTGGCTGTCAGTTCTCCGAATGTTCCCGATAGGGTCGCTAAGTGTTCTCGTAGGGCCGCTTTCATTTCAGCCAGTTTTTCTGGTTGAGCCGTAGCCAAGTTGGTTTGTTCGCCGGGGTCGTCCGGCAGGTAGTACAGCTGGTCCGCATCATAGAAGGCGGGATACTTGCCCATCGACTTATTTTCGGCATCGCCGCCACCGGGGATCGCCTGAATGTGGCTGAAAGGTGTATTCGGGTCTTCCGTAAAGATCGGCTTACCCCGTCGCCGCTGGCTGGCGTTAAAAGTATCGAGACGTTTCTGCCGATTTTGGATGGACATTCCGGCGATATTTTCGGGGTAGCGTAGGGCGATATATTTCCAGCCGTCTTTGCGCACACCGCGAACATAACCGAGTTCGAAATAAAGGGACTTTCGTGCCTGCGCTGGTTTGCCCATAAGGGCAGGGTAGCAACTGACACCGTCGAAGAGTACCGGATCGAATTCGACTCCGGCCATATCGAGAATGGTTGGGGCAAAGTCCACATTAGAGACCATGACATCACTGCGCGGACCTGCAGGGAAGCCCCCCTTTTTCCAGAAGAAGGCTTCTCCGTGCACGCCGCCCTCGTAGACGGTGCCCTTGGAGCGCTGGCCGTGGTCGTTGAAGTAGACGATCACCGTGTTATCCAGAACGCCGACCTCGTCGAGCTTCCGAACGAGGGCGAAGAGCGCGTCATCCAGCCAGAGCAGGTTTTCCTTCTGCCAGCCCCTGACGCCGGCTAACTTGACCCGCTCGGCGAGTGATTCGCGAGAGGGCTGAACCTGCAGGGGCTCATCCAAAAGCCCCTCCGCAGTGATGCGCGGATCCGCTTCCCATGAACGTCTATCGTCTGTCGGCCCATGCGGCAGTGTAGTGGCAAACCAGAGGAAGAAGGGCTCGCTGTGGAACTGTTCGATAAAGTCGAGACCGCCCTTGGTAATCCAGTCCTGATTGTGGGCGAGCAGGGCCTTGATGCCGTTGTGGCTTGGGTTATTGTCGTAAAGACTGGCAGCGTAATCGAAGCCGGCGTTTTGGATCGCCTGTTTAAGAATTTCTGCATTTTTGCGCAGCAGTTGTACAACTTTCGGGTCGGTAGGATCATCTTCCCATTTTGGCTTCTGGATTCTCGGGGCTTCGATAACGTGGTTCTTGCCGACGAAGCCCGTCTTGTATCCGCTTCGTTTTAGCAGCCAGGGTAGGGTGTCTTTGTTCTGCTTGTTTATGTAGGTGTTCCATTCGACGATAGTTTGTCCGCCATTCTGCTTGGCCTTGTTGAGAAAACCGTCCGCCTTCGAGCGGCTGGGGTAGGTTCCTGTCAGGCAGGCGAACCGGCTCGGCGTGCAGACCGGGGAGGTCACGTACATCCGGTCCATCACAGTGGCGCCCTGCTTGACCAATCGGTCTGTCATCGGAGTCAGGTTCTGGCCTTCGCCCTCCGGCAGGAAGTTCATCATCTCCTTCAACTGGTCGTCGGTGATGAAGAAAATGAAGTTGGGCCGTTCATCCGTGACGGTGTTCTGGCTCTGTTCCTGACCGGCGGTCAGGCAGAGGGGCAGGAGACAGGTGAAAAGTGCGATGTATCGATTCATGTTTATGGGATTAGAGATGCTGTCTTTTGAGGAAGTCTTCCAATTTTGCGGAGAGGCTTTCCTCAACGAGTGAAAATTGTTTGGTGCCGGAGAGGTTGCGCGTCTCCTGAGGATCGAGTTTGTAGTCGAAGAGCTCGGTAGCAATCGGTGCGGATTCTCCATCGGTGCTTGTTCCCCCGGTCTTGTACCAGGCGACATAACGGAAGCGGCCGCTCCGCAGGGCGTAGCCCATCTGGGGGCCACGAGGGAATTGGCTGACGGCAAACTCACGAGTCGTCTCATCTCCCTCTAAGAGGGTTGGGGTGAGGCTGACTCCGTCGAGGTCAGCAGGTATTTCGATCTCTGCGAGCTCGCATAGGGTGGGAAATAGGTCGGTCAGTTCAGTCGGCATACCGGTCTGCAGACCGCGTCGACCGCCGGGTGCTGAAATGATCAGGGGCACGCGGGTGGCATGTTCGTAATTGGTATGTTTGCACCACAACCCGTGGTCCCCAAGGTGCCAGCCGTGGTCGCCCCAGAGGACGACAACCGTATTGTTAGCCAGCTTGAGTTTCTTAAGCTGGTCGAGGAGCCTACCGACCTGCGCATCGATGTAGGCGGTGCAGGCATAATAGCCATGGATTAGCTCCCGCTGCAGGCCTTCGGACAATGGACCAGATCCGGGTATGCCACTGTAGGAACGCAGTTCGTTGAAGTCATGGTAGGCGTAGTCCGGGCTGTTCAAGGCTTGTTTTTGAAAGCGGGCCAATTTGATTGTGCTGCGGTCGAACTTGTCCCAGTACTTCTTCGGTGCGATGAAGGGGAGGTGTGGCTTCTTGAAGCCGACAGCAAAAAAGAAGGGCTTCTCGAGGTCCGCCAGTTTTTTCAGTTTGGCGACGGCATATGCCGCGATCGCGCCATCGTCGTAGGCGTCGTCCGGCAGATCCTCGGCCTCAACCACAGGCCAGGCGTCATTATCGGCCAGCAGTTTGTTGATCGCGCCCCAGCTCTTTATCCCCCCGGCCTCGGCTTGCTTGGCAAGCTTCTTGGAAAGCGGATTGTGGTAGTGTGCCTTGGGCTTTCCGGTGGAGGGGTGATACTTCAGATGCCAGGTCTGGGTATAGCGTTCGCTCCAGGAAATCTCATCGGCCCCCTTGTCCACGCTTCGCGGGTCAAAGATCTTCCCTACGCCCACTGTGTGGTAGCCGTTCTCTTTAAAATGCTGCGGAAGGGTGATGATCTCCGGGCGAATGTCGCGGATCCTTGTCTTTAAGTCCCAGACTCGCGTATAGTCCGGGCGTTTGCCGGTCAGGAGGCTCGCCCGGGAAGGACCGCAGACTGCTTGTTGGCAGTGGGCATTGAGGAAAGTTGTTCCCCGCTCCGCGATGCGGTCTATCTGTGGTGTGGGTACGGGTGACCCGTAGGCGCTGAGAGTGGGCTTGAGATCGTCGACCGCGATGAAGAGTATGTTCGGTTGGTCACTAGCAGCAATACTCTGCAGGGCAGCGCCAATTACGAGTAGGCCGCACGTTCGGAGGGTGGGGTATTTCATACTAGAGTCCGGTAAGATGGATGAATCCGAGATCGTCCAGATAGATCTCACCGGAGATCGGACTTCTGGAAACGATCTGGAAACGAATGGAGTAGAGCTTGGCCATGGCGTCCCTCACCTGAGGATCTTCAATGCGAAATTCAATCGGTTGCCAACGTCCGGAAAGATCGGCCAAGCGCACGGAACCAATCGGGATCCAGTGGTTGGCATCGCTCTGAAGGATCAGGTTGATAGAAGCATCGGGGTCGTCACAACGAAGATTGTGCGCGGCCTGTAGCTTCGCCACGATTCCTCCGATACTAGCGTAGGGCAGGTTCTTTGGAAGCGGTTCAAAGTGAAAGAGGAGGTCGGCTTCGCGGCCGGGAAGATCGTTCTGTAGTCTTGTCGCAGCGACATACTGGTTGGGACGCACGGAGGCTTCGGATTGCAAGTCAAAGGTGCTTTGCGCCTGCCACTGATGAACTGGATTATCAAATGTCCAATAGATTGTACGCTGCTCGGCCAAGGCGACCAGTTCGAGTGAATCTTCGGCGCTGGCATCGAATCCTTCTGCACGAATTGTGACCATTCCCGCTCCGGTTGGGGTGAGGATAAAGGGGGCCGCTCCATTCTCGAGACGAACCGTGCCGGAGCTTAGGTCTGCCGGGCCTTCGGCTTCGAGACGGACCGCTTGCGGGAAGCCGAGATCCGGGCGTTGTCGTATCGTGTCCCGAGCAACCACCCAGCCCTCGATCGGGCGGTCTGCAGCGGAGCGTGAAGGGAGCCGTAACTCGAGTTGTCCCCGGGTTTCAAGTTTCGCGGGTATTGCCTCGTTTGTATCGCTGTCCCATGGAAGGCGGATGACAGAGAGGCTGAATTTCGGAATACGGACGGTGCGGTTCCCGGACAGATCAACCGCATGCATGGTCGGTTGGAGACTCCACAGCGGTGCCCTTGCATGGGGGTCCCAGAAATACTCCGCCCGGGAGAATCGGTGAAGCCGTCCCTTGCCGTGGGCTTGTTTCGCTCCTTCGAGCGCGATTGCCAGATCGTACTCTTTCGTCTCCGAGGTGTTGATTAGCATGATCTGCAATCCCTCTTCCGAACGGGTGACGAAGCTCTTCAGTGCCTTGCTTCCTTTCAGATCAGAGGCGATGAGCTCGTTGCCCATGAGATGGCCCCACATCCAGAGGGCCCAATATTGGCTCTTGGGCAGGACCTCATTACCGCGGTGGAAGAACGCGCTGTGGCCGCCTTCCTGAGTCTGCGTGACCAAATCCCACTGGTTGGCGAAATCGACACCAGTCTCGAAGAGCGTCCCGATCCAGAGCGCGGACCAAAGGCCGTTGATCAGGTCAGCCGTGTCCTGGTCTTCGTTGACCTTGATATTCCATTCGGTTATCCCGATCTCGATCTCTTCTTTCCGGTCGGGCTGATAGGCAGCGATCCATTTGTCAATCTGCTTGACCGCGCGGCGTATCTCTTCGACGCCTGCAAACTTCCCGGCACTCTGGCGGGTATTTACGCCGACCGGGTAGGCATGAATACTGATAAAATCGACTGCATCGCCTCCATCGCGGATGAGCTCTTCGACGAAGGCCAGAGAAAGGTCCGAACAAGCCGGTCCGCCTAGTTTGATGGAGGGGTCTTCTTTTCGCATGGTGGCGGCATATTCCCGGAAGATCCCGGCGTAGCGTTCGCCGGTCATGCTGCTGCCGTCGGGCCGCCGATGGCCCATTTCCCAGTCACCGTTCAATTCATTGCCGACCTCCCAATAGCGGACGTCGTAGCCCTCTTTCCGGTTCGCCCATTTGACCCATTCAGCGGCGACCCGGGGCGTGGCCGAACCCACGTTGACCGTGACCATGCCCTTGCTGCCTACGGCGTCGATGAACGCATGCTGTGCCTGCACATCGATGGCACCATGATAATCGGACAGATGACGGTCTTCGCCATGGAGGCGAAAGCCCGGGGCGTATCCGGAAAAATCCACTTCCCAAGTGCCGTCGTCCCGTTGCTTGGAAGCATCAAAGTTCTTCGGTCCGTGGTCCGGCCCAATGCGAACACCATTCCCGTTCCAGTAGTATTCATTCGACCAGGAGCCGCCCGGTAGACGGATAAGACCCGGCGCCCAGTCGCGTATGCCTTCCCGAAAACGGCTTTCAGCCAACAGGGTGGGCTCGGTCCAAAGTGATACGTTGGTCCCGATCAGTTTGTGCCGGTCGGCCAGTTCGACGACTTCGTTGGTATGGATTCGAAGCCTGGCCGATGCGGAAGTGTCTTTTACGGCGTACACCGGTGTGAGCAGGGCGCTAAAACCAGTCATAAGTAGGCTGGTCAGTTTGGCGTATCGCGGATGCATGGGGAAAACTTCAATCAATTTGTTAGAGCGGAACATCGATAATCTGGAGAAATGGGTAAATGCTATTATTCATTTAAGTGATCCAGCAAAACAATGAATAAATGAATTTCTTACCGGAAGCGGCGTCGACGTTTATTCACCGTTTTTTGTGTGATAATAACGCTGTAATGCCCTTGTGAAATGGTATTCTCTGCTTCCATACTTACTTTTACATGAGTCAGCCCCACCCTAAAAGCGTTCCTGTTGCCGAGGCGGACCGCGTGCCTTTTCGTTCCAAACTCGCTTATGGCGCTGCCGGCCCTGTGGACATTCTGTCCGTTTGGGTGCTGGTGAGTGTAGCCTACAACGTCTTTAATATGGAATTGAAGATGTCGCCCACCCAGGTAGCGATCATTCTGATGGCACTTCGTCTCTGGGACGGGGTGGCCGATCCGGTAATGGGATGGATCTCAGATAATACACGTACTCGTTGGGGAAGGCGGCGTCCCTACATTCTCATCGGCTCAATTTGCGCGGCGATCACCTATCCGCTGATCTGGTGGTTCCCCCGTGGCATGACCGATGTTCAAACGATGAGCTGGGTGATCGGCTTCGGGATTCTCTTCTACACCTGTTTCACGGTCTGGGCGATGCCCTTCCAAAGCATGCTTATGGAAATGACACCGGACTACAATGAGCGTACCCGTGTGGCCAGTGTGCGGGGAATTTTCCAGACCCTGTCCGGGCTCTTCGTTGGTTTTTGCTGGAAACTTTCGCTCCTGCCGATTTTCGAGGTGGCGGGGGAGGCCAGCCCAAGCAATGGCATGCGCTACATTAGTTTATTCATCGCCGCAGTCATTCTTATCCTCGGGCCATTGCCTGCTTTTTTTGTGCGTGAGCGCTACTATGAGAGCGATCTGATTAAGAAGCAAAAGGCCGTCAGCCTGCGGAGCGGCCTAAAGGAGACCCTCAGTTGCAAGCCTTTCCTGATTCTCTGCGGCTTTACTATACTCTTTCTTTTGGGTACCAGTATTTACGATAGCTATGGTCGCTACGTCGGCGTCTACTACGTTCTCGGTGGTGATTGGGAGCGTGGCGCGTTATACACCGCTTTGGGCACTTTGATTTACACGGTTTTCAGCCTCATCATGATTCCTGTCTTCCGTGGCTGGTCTGAGCATATCGGGAAGAACAAGTGCCTCTTCATTGCGATGGGTATCGTTCTGCTTTCCGGCATGACTACCTGGTTGACCAATACTCCGGAGTTGCCGCCACTGATGCTCCTGAACACGGCTCTCATTGGCATGGGATATGCCGGACTCTGGTTGATGATCCCCTCGATGCAGGTGGATGTAGTCGACTATGACGAACTCAAGACCGGTGAGCGCCGGGAGGGTAGTTTTGCCTCGATATTTTCCTGGGTATTAAAGCTGAGCTTTTGCATCGGGTTTCTCGTTTCCGGGCCTTTGCTGGAGTTTAGCGGGTTCGACGCTGAGCTCGGAGGAGCCCAGCCGGAAGATGTTCTCCGCAACATGCGAATTGGTTATGTCGCCATCCCTGTAGTTGCCCTGACCGTGGCGATTGTGCTGCTCAAGTTTTTCCCGATCAACCCGGCTGAGGCCGGAAGAATCCGGAAGGAACTGGAGGCGCGGCGCGGCAAGGTATAGTTGCAAGCCTTCTCCTTTATGTATTCGCTTTCACATTGTTTGCATGCTGTTTATCATTGCTAACGCGGCTTAACAATCCGGACAAGTCACTGCATTATAAATCATCCAACGGTTATGCCGAGCGGATGTCTTCTGTTCTACCTCCACCACATGTCCCCTTCAGCTCATACACTTGCGCTTGCGAGTTTTTTCCTCGCGGCCGCGGGTGGCTTCGTGCAACTGCCGGCAGCTAGCTTGTTGCAGCACTGGACGCTGAACGAAGGAACGGGCGGCACTATGGCTGACTCTGTTGGCACGGCGGACCTTTCCATAGTGGGATCTACGAGTGGCTGGACGACGGGTAAGGACGGGGGCGCCTTCCTCTTTAATGGATCGACCTATGCACGCAGCAGTAGCGATGCAGTGAGCGTGCCCGACTCCGGTGAGGCGGCGATTGCCTTCTGGTTCCGAACGGCACCGGATGTCGGTCGAGCTGATGTGATGGTCGATATTGAGGACCTTTATACAGTGCGCCTGATTAACGGCCAACTGCAGGTGACTTTCACCGATTCGATGAGATCAATGCCGCGTTATGGTTCGGACTTGGATGACGGAGCGTGGCACCATATTGTTGCCCAGAACAACGGAAGTACCACTTCCATGTATATCGACGGAGCCTTTGCCGGTTCGCATTCGGAGAGTCTTCGAAGCCTGACAACAAAGTCGCTGCAGACTTCGATTGGAGCGCGGCGGGGCGGAAACAATCAATTTGACGGCACGATCGACGACGTGCGCTTCTACAACGGCAACCTCAGCCTGTCCGAGGTGGAAGCGCTCGCCCAGCTTTCTGACCGGCCGCCGACAGCCTATGCAGATAGTTATACGGTTGCCCTAAATACGGTCTTCAACGTGGCAGCGCCCGGCGTCTTGATCAATGACTTTGAGTTGGACGGTGATAGCCTTACAGTCAGTCAGGTGGCCCCGCCATCCTCCGGTAGCCTTTCCCTCAATACGGACGGTTCCTTCCGCTTTACGCCGGCACTTGATTTCAACGGCGTAGTGACCTTTAGCTATGAGGTGCAGGACAAGGACGGTGTGTCGAATCCTGCGGTCGTTACCCTGACGGTTTTAGATCCTAATACCAGCCTGACTCCAGAAGAAGTAAGGCAAATCGAGTCGGGGCTAGGAATTACCCTGACCGGGCAGGAGATCGTGGACCTTGCCTCTGTCGTCAAGCCGCAGACTTTGCCTGCCTGGAGAACCGATGCGGAAACCCGTATCGAGGCATACCGGAAAGCTGACTTAACGATCGAGGTGGTGGACAGCCTGGGCACACCGGTCACGGGAGCCAATGTCTCTATTGAATTGCGTAAGCACGACTTCAAGTTCGGCGGGGTCGTCACCGTGATGGACTTGACAGATGCCAGTGGTAACCTGTCCGGTGCCGGATCGACCACCGACGATTGGAAGCGAATCACCAAGGGGTTGTTCAACGCAGTTGGTCTAAATAACGGATTCAAGCCGAAGATTGTCTCACAACACCAATATATCCCGGATTTTATGTCCTGGGCGTCGGCTAACGATCTGGACGTGCGGGGGCATTTGCTGATCTGGCCGGGGACCGGGGATATTGTGGACTTGGACACACCCGGTTCCGTCCCGGGCGTAGACTACGGGAATCATCTATCAAATTTTAGAACATCCGAGTATGCGTCCTACGACGTGCTGGGGGCAGTCGAGACCTACAAGGCGAGCGACCGTACACAGGCGAAAAAGGACGCCCTCGAGGCGGTGGTCGATGCGGAGATTGAGGAGTGGGTGAGCCAGTGGGATGTGTATGAATGGGACGTGATCAACGAGCCCCTGAGCAATCGTTTGCTGCAGGAAATCCTGGGCAACGACCAGGTGGCGGAATGGTTCAATCTGGCGGAAGCCAATAAAGTCAGCCCGAGTAGCAAACTTTTCATTAACGAGTTTCAGATCGCTTCTGCCCGGTTTGATACCGGCAGCAACAGCTACGAACCGCGCCGGGACGCCTACTTCAGCTGGATTGATCAGGTCATAAGCGACGGTGGGGCGATCGATGGGATCGGATTCCAGAGCCGCTTCCGTTTTCTCAATAACTATGATCCCGCAGTTGTCTATGCACGTATCGACGATTTTGCGACCCGCTATCCGGGCCTCGAGATAGTGGGCACAGAGTTTGAGATCAAGGATGACTATAACTTCACGACAGGAATACTGGAACAGGCTTACGATGAGATGACGCGGGCGCAGGTAACAGAGGAAATACTGACGACCTACTTCAGTCATGATCAGGTGACCGGGATGAACGTATGGGACTTCATCAATCCTTTGCCGGACGGCACGGACAATGCCTACTCCCGTTCACTCTGTTACTACGGAGACGGTGCCGGCGGAGTTGACGGGCCGGTCGTCAAGCTCAACGGCCTTGTTTGGTACTATCTGCATCGGATTCGCTATCATACTGATTCCGCCGGTACCACGGATGCGGGGGGCGTTTTCAGTTTGCGGGGCTTCAAAGGCGACTACGATGTAACGGTTAGTTACGGTGGCAATGATTACCCGGCAAGCTATCATCTTCTCGCGGATGGCACGCTGCAGGTCACCTTGGGCGATGTGCTATTGTCTCCCACTGAAGCGACACTTGATTTCTGGCCCTTCGATGACCCCCAGAACACAGAGCTGCAGGATGCCGCCAATACCGAAGGTTCCACGTCTTTTACCGGGGCCACTCCCGCCGGCTTAACCGATGGAAGCGGGCTCTTCATTATTGCACAAGATGCAGCCAAGAGCACGGGTGGTGATTACATCAGTTCAAGCGGGCTGACTATAGGCGAACGCGATACGGGCTCCTATGAAATGGAATTCCGGATCCATTCCGCAGACCTGAGCACGGGCGGTACGAGCGGAGCGACTGTCGGCTTTAAGCTCCGGGATGCGGAGAATGCCAGCGACGTGTTTTATATCCGGCTGAGTAAGACGGCCGGAGGACTGGTTATCAGCACGTTTATTGATAACACCTACATCCCGATACATAGCTTTTCCGGGCAGTTTTCAATCAGCACGCCGGTGCGCGTGCGTGTGGTGGTGGATCTGGATGCCGACACGGCTGACATATACCTCAGGGAGGGGGCTGGGGCAGAGCAGTTCAAGCAGCAGGTCAGCCTAAGTACAAACGGCACCACCTGGAGCGGGCTTGGATTTGTCGCGGTGAACAATACAGCGGTCTGGGGTGCGACCGATACCGTTGAGATTGACTACTTCAGGGTGAAGAAGCTCAACCTCGACAACTATTCCCGCTGGGTGGATCGAGTGAACTGGTCGGGTTCACCGTTACAGAGCGAAGTCGACAACCCGGACGGTGATCGAATGGTAAACTGGCTCGAGTATGCACTGGGCGGCGACCCGGTGGTGGATGACGGTGTGGCTCTGCTTCCAAGGGTCGTTACGACGGGTGGTGCGCCGCAATACGAATTCACCCTGGGAGTGGATTCAGTTGATCTACGCTATATCGTGGAACATTCCTCTGACTTGATTGATTGGGATACACTGGCTCCCACCGTGATTCATGGACAGGCTGGGAAGACGATTCAAATGCCCCTTGTTGATATGGCTCTCGAGCAGCGTTTCAGTCGCCTATCGGTCGAGTCTTTACAACCCTAACTCATTCTATAATTCGTTTCATTGCTTCACTCTTCCGTATTGTGTCGGTTGCTCCTGCTGCACCGCCGAAGGTGTTCTTATCGCAGTCGATGACTTGAAACCAGCGCTTTTCAACTATCGTGATCTCCATGCCGTCACACCAAATTTTGAGCGACTGGCTAAGGCGGGAACGACTATCTGCAGTGCGCATTGCCAACAAATAGCCTGTGCTTTCCCGGGTGAGCGTTATGACAGGGCGACTCCCGCTGGCCTGACCAAACTCGTGTCTGCGACTTGAAAACCAAGATACGGGACGAGCTTGCGGAAGTCGTTATTAATGCGCAGCACTTCAAGGCTCACTTTATTACCATGATCAACCGGGACGGGAGCTTCTTTATGCCACCAGTTCCGGACTGCTGTACTTGACGCGATAGGCCCTCGGTGACATCCGTGTTTCACGGCGGAACGCGCAGCTTAAGTTTGAACTATTGCTGTATCCGCACTCGTAAGCGATCGACTCGATCTTGTCGTTTGTTTCTGTCAGCAGCCGCTTCGCATGGTCGAGCCGTACTCTGCGGAGCTCGCTGGCAGGCGAGCGGACGAGGTGTTTTTCAAAAGCCTTTTCCAGACCGCGCTTAGAGAGTCCGGTGTAGTCGACGATATCCTCAATCGTGATCGGCTCGGAGAAGTGGTTTTTGATATAGCGCACCGCGGTAGCAACTGCCGGATGGCCGATGGCAAGGGCATCTGTGCTTTGCCGGTTGACGATTTCGTGTGGCTTGATGATGACCGGTGCGGCCCGGTTGTTGATCTTCTTGTTCATTAGCCGGTCTAGTTGTTCGGCAGCGAGGTAGCCAACCTGAGTTAATCGCGTCCGGATGCTGGATAATGGGACGGGTGCGCCTTCACAGATCAGCTCCGAATTGTCTACGCCGAGGACCGCAATTTCTTCCGGTACGTGGATTCCTGCCCGTACACACATCTCGATCAGGGTGGCCCCGAGGTTGTCTTGCCCGGCAAAGACAGCTAATGGACGAGGCAGGACGCTGAATTTCGATAGGATGTCGGCTTGGTGCTTCGCCCAATCCCTTAGTAACTTGGGGTCGGATTGTGGGATATCAAAGATGTTGGATTCCGGAATACCACGCTCCGTCAGGTGTTTCTTAAAGGCTATCTGGCGCAAGGTGTTGACCGGAATCTCAGGCCAGGAATAGAACGCAAAGAATTTGTAGCCGCGTGAGAGAAAGTGCTCCGCGGCCAGTGCACTGATGGCGTCATTATCGACCCGCACTCGGGGAACCCGTCGATCCATGTCAAGATGGCTGATGTCGACCACCGGCATGTACAAGTGGTCAATATAGTTTGCAGTTTCGCTGCCGTAGCAGGTAATCGCACCATCCCCTGGCCAGCCATGCGGGACAAAGCGACCGGAAGCGAGATAAGGAGAGATGTGCCAGTTCTTCTCCTTTGCATAATTGTAGATCCCGCGGACCACTCGTTCATCATACCAGTCGAGCGCGATTATAATGGAACGCTGCACTTTTTCGGTTTCCTCTGGGGAGCTTCCCCGTTGCATTTTTGGTCGCCTATTCTGAGTCACTCCTAGCTGTAAGGCGCATACGCATTTTTTTCAAGTGCATTCTCAACGTCAACATGTCTTGCGATTCCTATTAAAATACTAGTCGTTGGAGTCTTTAACCTATTGTTTACTAAATCTATATTCGCTTGAAAACCAAATACAACCCGCTCTATCTGTTCCCGGTGTTTCTTGTTAGTCTGAGTTCGCCTCTTCCTGCAGAGGAAATTACAGTTCCGACTACAGTTTCGACCAGTGCGGAAACAACGCCTGCAAAGAAACCAGAGGATCCGGTGTTTTCTGTGCTGAGCGATGCGGAAGCATCGTCTGCGGAAGCGGATGTGGACTCTTTATTTGAGGGAGAAGGCGAGGTGCCGGAGGCTGCCAGCGACGATATTTATATCCTTGAGGACTTTATCGTTAGCGCTGAGCAGGACCGTGGCTACTACTCGGCTAATTCGTTGGCAGCAACACGCACGAACCAATTGGTCAAGGATACGCCAATGACCATCTCGATAGTTAACGAGCAGTTAATGGAGGATCTCAATCTCTTTGAAATTGATTCGATTGCTACGGTGGTTCCAAGCGTCGAGGCGGCTGGCGAAAGTTTTAGTAACCGTCTGCTCCGTTTCCGTGGCTTGTTGACCCGTTTCCAGCTCTTCGAATTTATCCCGCGCCAGATTTCGCAAAACGGCTATAATGTTGATCGGGTGGAGGTCGTACGTGGAGCAAACAGTCTGATCTACGGGCAGGCAGCTCCCGGAGGGAAAGCGAACTTCCTGGCGAAGCGGGCTGTTTTTGGAAATAATAAGACCAGCCTCGGGGCACAGGTCGGGGACAAGGGGCTGTTCCGTTCCAATCTCGACTGGAACTATGAAATCAACGATAAGCTGGCAGTACGACTAATGGGGGTTCATCAGGAACGCGAGTTTAACCAAAGATTTAAGGAACAGGAGTTCCAGGGAGGCACACTGGCCGCAACTTATATGCCCGGTCGCAGAACACGAGTGAACCTACATGTCGAGGGAGTTCATGAAGAAAGGAATTCTCCGCCCGCTTATTATCAAGACAATACGGGACAGTACGGCTACACCGGAATGCTCCGCCTGATGCCAGCGACGCCCGACATAGTTGATTTGCTGGACGACAAGACGATCAATGCAATTATCAACTACAATGACGGTTTCGGGCTAGCGCCGGCAATCGGCAACCAGGCAAACGCACGCGTGCCGGACTTTTTCACGAGCAAGCAAGACATTAAGGATTTCTTCAGCAAGCGGATCGTGATCCCGAACCGTGCGGATGTAGATCCGAACGAACCCTATGTTGTCCGCTATGAGGACCCTGCCCACAATGGCACATCCCCTCGGAATGGCGGTGCGGCTTCCTTGAATACGCGTGAAGTCGACGGGCATTTCATTCTCGCTGATGTGACGCACTCCTTCAGCGACTCCCTGCAGGGCAAGCTGGCAGTCTCTCATGAGGACTCCAGAACCTCTGTCCTAAATCGTGGTGACCCGCGCAATCTATACCTAAATTTCGGGAACTTCGGGGGCCGTAATGTACAGGGCGCGGACGGCACATCTCGGCGTGCGTACGCCGACGGTCTCTTTAGTTCCCCTTTTTGGCAACGATTCGAGAACTCTGACCAGACCAAGGCCATTCGCGGTACACTGTCCTACGATTTGGAGTTGTTCGGCTCAAACCAGCAATTGCTTTTTGGTCTCGACTTGGATCAGCGCAAAAGCTGGCAGTTGGCGGAGGACCTACTTGCGGTGGAGCCGAACCCGACCAACGGCAGTTACTCGGGAAATGTTCGGGCTGAGGATTTTTTGCAGGCCGACCAAGGGATCCCTAATGCCGGAATCGCTCCGAACACGACAGGGGAGAGCAACGTGACGGGAAATATCCTCACCGACCCGAATGCGAGCCGGATTGGACGGACTGGAATCGGTTGGTTTAATAGAGACTACCGCAAATCGACCGTCTCGACCAGCGGAGTCTGGACGGCGGCTCAAGGAAAATATATGAACGGGCGGCTGAATACGTTAATGGGTGTTCGTTATGACTATATGAGTATCGATGGTAAGATTCAGGATTTCCAAGCGGGTAATCTGGAGCCGAAAGATATCGACGTTAGTTTCAACGAAGTGAGTCCTACGCTGGGCGGACTCTTTTGGCTGACACCGCAATTTGGTGTTTTCGCGAATTATGCAGAATCAATCGAGTCGCCAACCGGCTGGCAACTCGATCCCGATGGCGAATCGGTTCCGGCTGAGACGGGAACCGGCATCGAGTATGGTATCAAGTTCGACTGTCTGAAGGGAGACTTGAACGGACAGCTCATCGCTTTCCATATTGAGAAGGAGAACGAGGCACGGAGCAATTACAGCAACCCCATACTGGAGATCCTTTACCCCTACAGCGAGTTCCCGAATTTGTATCCGGATGCGACCGGTCCCGATGATACCGGGGGTATTGAGCCGCTTGGGCGCAATGTAGCCGGAACGACAGTCGAAAGCCAAGGCATCGAGCTCGACCTCTATTATAATCCGTCGCCGAGTCTTTCGATTTTTCTGGGCTATGCCTATGTCGATGCGACTTACAAGGAGTCGGCGGGTGGCATACTCGACGGACTCACACTGCCCGGCACAGCGCATCACAATGCCAACCTGACCCTCCGATATACCTTCCGGAATGGATCGTTCAAGGGCTTCTATCTCGGTGCAAACCAGAAGTATCGTTCCCGCAGCCTTCTCGACACGCTCTATGAGGACATCAGCGCAGAGGCCCGGCCCGGCGATTTGGGAGACGGCCGTGAGGACGTCACTGGCCTAGCGGGGTCGGACGGAGTATTCGGCACCGAAGACGATAGCAAGCCCCGCACCCACGAAGTGTGGCTTGACGACCAGTTAGAGACCGCAGTCTTCGCCGGTTGGCTCGGTAAACTGACGCAGGGGCGTGATGCTCCTGTCTGGAACTTTCAGTTGACCGTGGATAACTTATTCGATGCGGTTGACCTAGTATCCACTGGCAATGCCCGGTTCACTGAAGGACGTACGGTCAACTTTCGTGCCGGCGTCAAATTCTGATTCTTTCAATGCCCTACATGGGTAATTTTGCATGAGGAGCGACTATTGCTGCCTAGTAAATCGAAGGAGCTGCCGGGGTGGACGGTATGGGTCTCAGTGTATGGGACTTGTTCTGTAGGGAGCCCGGGCGGATTGCCGACGGCTCTTCCGGTGCTGTGGCCTGTGATTACTATTACCGTTTCAAGGATGACGTTGCCCTGAAGTCATAAGTTGGCCTTTATGCATATCGTTTCTCCGTAAGTTAGTCGCGTGATCTTCCCGGTGTTACCGGAGCGGACAATGCGCAGGGCGCGGATTTTTCAAAGCGATTGGGTTGAACAAAAGGAGGGGCTCGGCGGCACTCGGGTGGTTGTTCTCTTTCTAAGTAAACGATTGGGGTGGATGACTCTCGAGATTTGGTGACCGATGCATTTGCCGCTAGCAGTAGTTTTAATCAATTTTAGCAAAAAAGTGCGCATATGCATTAAGAACTCTGTGTTTTTCATTGGGTAATCTCCTTGTCGACGGGCGGTAGTTATCTACTTCATACACTCAGTTTATTTTGTTGTTTAGCATTACAGCAACCCATCTCACCCCAAAAAATGAATAAGAAACTATCTTTGTTATATACAGCGGCAGGTTTTGCTGCTGCCCTACTGAATGCTCAAGCTCTGCAAGAGTATTGGGATTTCAACAACGACTCATCCGGGACAGGTTTGACTAGTGTTGCAAATTCCGGAGACCTCGGTAGCTCATGGAATTTTAATGATCCCGGAAGTTCCGCCAACGGGTCTGGTCTCTGGGTTATTGCCGGCAATTCGGGTAAAATCACCCGTAAAGCGCCGACGAGCGTTTATGCTTCACCGGCCACGACCGGACGCTACCGCTTGGAAGCCGACTTTGCGTCGTGGGCAATTGATTCTGCCAGCGTAGGTGACACATGGACCCTCAAGCTCAATCAATCGGGGGGGGGTACCGCTGCGCAGATTACATTCAAGGTACAGTCGAGCAGCATTGTGCGGATACGCTTGGCTGCAAATATTTCTGGCAGCCTTGCTTACCGTGACTACGATTACGACCTCACTGATACCGATGGTGTGAGCGTCGCTGTTGAGTTTGATTTCGATACAGACGAGGCTTCTTACTACGTAGCCGATAGTCTTACGGAGACCTTTACTACCGGCTTTTCAGGGAGTAACATCGGTCAGGTTATCTATTCCAAGGGCGGCTCATGGAGTACTGAAGGGAGCAGGCTAAGTTTGGATTCCTTTGGTTATCGCAGTGTAGAAGTGGAAACACCCGAACCGGAAACACCCGAACCGGGCGCTTCATACCCGGCCGAACCGGGCCCATTGGAGACATGGAAGGATTACTGGACATTTGATACTGACAGTGCTGGAGATTCGCTCAGTTCGATCGAAAACAGCGGTGTCCTCGATAGTGCTTGGAATTTCCCTGGAGCAGGTGGGGATGTGGTAGGCGATGATAATACCTGGTCGGTTCTGGGCGATAGTGGTGTATTCGTTCGGGCGGTCCCCGGCTATGGTGAATACTCGGTTGCCCCGACAACAGGACGTCACCGACTGGAGGTTGCTTTAGCATCCTGGAACTTTGACACAGCGAGCGAAGGCGATTCCCTGGTTGTTCGTCTAGACGAATCCACAGCCGCCGGTGGTGATAATATTGCGCGGATTGAGTTACGGGTGAACGGTGGTGCTGTTGAAATTCGCCAATCCACAGATCTGGTGTCCGGCTCTTCTTACAGGACTTCCAACTTCAATCTTGCTGAAGCCGAGGGTGCCAGAGTCGCCATCGAGTTCGATTTTGATACCGACACGGTCTATTATATGGTCAACGACGCAGTCATTAGTGAATTCACCGATTTCGATGGAGTGAACATTGCTGCTCTCCGATACCAGAAGAGCGGCTCCTGGTCGACCGCAGCGAGCTCCGTAAAAATTGAATCAATGGGCTGGCTCACTATTGCTGAAGACAGCACTGCAATCGAGTATTTCACTTTTGATTATGAGCAGTCCGGAGACCGTTTGCTGGAGATAGATAATTCCAGCTCAGCTGGATCTGATTGGAATATTAACGGTGCCGGTGGAGATGCTGCCGATGGTGCGGGCGCTTGGGTAGTGACCGGCAATTCCGGCACATTAACGCGGAAGTTGCCGGCAGTAGTGTATGCCTCGCCTGTCAGTACAGGCCGCTACCGCTTGGAAGCCGACTTTGCGTCGTGGGATTTTGACGAGGCCAGCGTAGGTGATTCATTCTTTTTACGGCTTAAAGAGTCAGGGTCATCCGGATCTACCATTGCGGAAATACAATTACGAGTGCTCAGCACCAGCGTCGTGGAGATTCGTCAATCCGGTAAATTCGGCTCGGGCGCGTCTTATCGGTCGGCCAATTTCACCCTGACGGAAGCAGCCGGTGCCACAGCTGCTATCGAGTTCGATTTTGAAAATAATACAGCCTCCTACATGGTTAACGGTGTCGTGACAGATGTCTTCACTGACTTTCAGGGAGTCGATATTGGACAGTTGCTCTATGTTAAATCAGGTAGTTGGACTACCGCAGCAAGTTCGCTGAACTTGGATTCCTTTGGTTACCGCAGCGTAGAGGTTCCCTCGAACGACCCAAATCGTAAGGAGTACTGGGACTTTGAAGGTGATGCTTCTGGCGGTTCTTTGGGTACTATTATAAATTCCGGTGATCTCGGTTCAGCTTGGGATGGCAACGCAGCCGGTGGTGATAGCGCTAACGGTGCAGGTGCCTGGTTCGTGGCAGGTGATGCCGGTATATTTACGCGGAAGTTGCCATCCAATGATACTGATGAATATACCACTCCTTCATCCACCGGTAGATTCCGCTTTGTCATTGATTTTGCTTCCTGGGACATGAATGCGGCCAGTGTGGGTGATAAGTTGATATTCAAGTTAAATGAGTCGGTTGGTAACGGTGGCTCCAGTATAGCACAGGTAATTTTTGAAGTTAAATCCGATATTGTAACCCTGCAATGGGCTTCCACAATCTCGGATGATAGCAGTTCATTTAGGGGTGAAAACTTCCCCTTGAGCAGTACCGATGGCGCCCGTATGGAGGTCGAGTTTGACTTTGATAATGACGTCGTAACATACTACATAGACGGAGTTTACAAACATCGTTTTACTAACTTTAATGGAGATGACATTGGGCAACTCCTCTATTTAAAGACCGGTTCATGGTCGACGGCTACTTCGAGCTTGGTGATTGAAGAATTCGGCTACGTCTCCGTTCCCTCCAGTCAAGTCATTGACCAATGGAACTTTTCTGAAGCTGACGGCACAGGACCCAATGACGCGCTGTCCAGCAACGGCGTCGGCCTCGCTCCAGGTTCTGTTAATTCTGAACTTGCACAGGTTAGTGAAGGCGAACTCCTTTTCGGCTCGGATGGGACTTCCGGAGGTGTTTTTACCGCCATCGATTTGTATGAGGACCCGATTACCACTGGCATCATTGAGACTACCTTCAAGGTTACAGCTGCTTCCTTTAACAATACCTATGCGAACTACCTTAACAATAATGATGTCGACTCCGTCTTACCGGCTCGGGTGGGTTTTCGCGTACAGGACAGGCGGGACGGGAACAAGAACATCGGCTCGGTCCGTCTGGTCTATGATCCGGAGCTAAACGAGTTCCAGGCCTTGGGTTCTGCTTTTGGCTCCGGAGAGGCGCTCCCCGCAGTGATCCAGACCGGCAGTCCCGTCCTTCTGGAAGATATTACCCTAAGGATGCTCATAGACCTCAACGAACCAAATATTCCCGGCTCCTACCAGCTTTGGTTCACCTACGGGTCCGGCGATGAGCAGCTCGCTGTCTTTGACGGCGTGGTTGGGGAAGCTTTCAACGGCTCCACACAGATTGACGTGTTCGGTATCACGCAGCAAATCACCAATGGAGATACCAATTGGCTGGCTGGCGACAGCGTGAGTATCGATGACCTCGTCATCCAACGCAGCGAACCGGTGCAACGGCCCGCCATACTGGACATTGTTCATAACGGAGCGAACGCCGTTCTCTCTTTCAATACGGTCAATGATTTTGGATATACGATCAAGGCGAGTAACACCGTCGACGGGAATTATACTGAAATTCAGTCGGTGACCGGCGACGGTACTCGCCAGAACTACTCCGATACCCGGACCGGATCCTTCACAGAACAGTTTTATATTATAGAGGGAGATTTATAATACATTACTTCGAATTCTGTCCACTTACAGAAGCGGGGGTTACGGCCCCCGCTTTTTCTGCCCATAGGGGTGGGGTGAGCTCTGGATTGGGATACCCATGAGCAACGAAAATGAGCGGTTCTTAATCAGTCCAGAGCTCGAGCTATTGAGCCAATAAAAAGATCTACTTTTGTGATACTCCTCAATTCTACTAGCCTCAACGTTACCAAATTTCTTTTTCTTTGGGCGTTTGTTCCGGTCGCTCCACCGCTACATGCCGCCCTCACGGCACCTACGGATGGCGCTGTTACAACAGCTGGTCCTGCCGCCATTGCTATCAGTTGGACGGACAACGAGACATTTGAGGAGAATTACGAACTCGAGATCGATGGTTCGACGGTGGTCAGCTTGTCCCAAGATACCACCAACTACTATGCCCGGGGCTTTGCCGCCGGCAGCAGTCATCGCTTCCGGGTGCGAGCAGTAAACAACGAAAGCAATTCTGCCTGGCTCGACATTGGCTCTGCCACGACAATGTCCTATCAGCCGAACATCCTCTACTTCCTCGC
>DKOA01000005.1:38377-41141 GCA_002469895.1 Opitutia bacterium UBA7374 | reverse complement strand
GGTGCATGGATCGGTGAATCCGGTGGCGATGCCAGCTTGGAATTCCTCGCTGCATACACTGGTATCGACGGTTTGACAGTGAAAGCTATCTACGCAGACGACCCAACTTACGAAACCGTAAACTTCTGGGCCAGCTATGATTACAACGCATTTACTTTCGCTGTAGAGTACACAGATACTGATGATATGGATGATGGAGACGAATTAGGTAGTGGACTCGAAGCTACTATGGCACTTGTTTACTACTCATTCGGTGATGCTGGTCTGACTCTTCGTTATTCTGATGTAGAGTATGACACTGGTACAGTTGTGGAAGACTACTCAAAGTTCACCATTTCTCCTAGCTATGCCTTCTCCGACAATGTTTTCGGTTTGATCGAAGTTAGCTTTGTAGATGATGATGCTGCTATTGACGAAACTACTGAATTCGCAGCTGAGTTGATCTACTCCTTCTAAGGAACGATTTATTCATTTGTATAATCTTCTGGTTCCACTCAGTAATGAGTGGAACCTTTTTTTTATCCACAACTCATGAAATCCATACCACTCATTTGTATCTGCTCGCTTTTTATTCTCTTCCTTGCGCCATCTGCATCGGCCGAACCGGTTTCACGGGAAGAGTTTACGTTGCTTCTGGAGCGCTTAGATGCGGTGGAGGCAGCCCTTGGGGTGGTCAAGGCGGAGCAGGTGGAGTCGATTGCTGAAGAAGCTTTGGCTACGGTACAATTGAGCAGTTCGGAGAAGACAAATTTAATAGAGAATGTTGTGCGGACAATTCAAGCGCGCGAAGAAAAGGCGGTTTTTCCTTGGATGGAGGCCGAGAAATGGGCGCAACTGAGCAAGGGCTTAAGTCCGGAGGAAGTGGTTTCTGTGCTGGGTCGTCCAACTTTGAATGAGCCGTCATTGCACAAACGGATTGATGTGGTCTACACATATGAAGGGCGGCGTGTGGCGACAAATGAAAAAATGGTCGGCATCGTTCGTTTCTACAAGGGAGTCGCGGTTGAAATTGAAGCGCCCTCGCTGTAAAGGTTTTTAGCGTCACCTTCGACAGATCGAACCGGGAAGAAATTCCCGGTTTTTTTTGTTTAGTCCGGTGTCGCCAGCCTGGCCTGCGAGCAAATGAATTGGGTGTATTTAAAATAATAATCCGGAGTCGCTCCTATTTGGCATGCTTTCGGCTATTATAACTATGCCTTATGGCAATTTTCTGACACATAAACACAATCAATAACAAATGACCCATTCATTGAAATCACTATCCATTCTATGCCTGACCTTCTTGGTGACTCTTGGAGTCAACCTGCGCGCAGACGACACCGTTAAGGTTGGAATCCTGCACTCGTTGAGCGGCACAATGGCCATCTCTGAAACATCACTCCGCGATGTACTCCTCTACACCTTTGATGAGATCAACGCCAGTGGTGGCGTACTCGGCAAGATGATCGAGCCTGTTGTCGCAGACGGCGCTTCGGACTGGCCGACCTTTGCGGAAAAGGCAGAGCAGCTCCTCGCGAAAGACAAAACTGCAGCCGTGTTCGGTTGCTGGACATCCGTTAGCCGTAAGTTCGTTCTTCCGGTCTTTGAAAAATACAAAGGATTGCTTTTCTACCCGGTGCAATACGAGGGTGAGGAAGAGTCTCCGAATATCTTCTACACT
Organism: Opitutia bacterium UBA7374; assembly: GCA_002469895.1. GTDB lineage: Bacteria > Verrucomicrobiota > Verrucomicrobiia > Opitutales > Coraliomargaritaceae > UBA7374. The sequence goes on along the minus strand of DKOA01000005.1, from coordinate 39,481 downwards.
GCTGAAGCCGTTGGCCAACAAGCAATTCCTGCAGTCGATTACCTGCTTGAGGAAGGATACAAGAAGTTTTACCTGATCGGTACAGACTATGTGTATCCACAGACAACGAACATCGTGCTTTTCGAGTATCTGCTCTCCAAGGGAATTCCTGTTGAGAATATCGGTGGTGGCATTCGCTATGAAGGTGATGTCGCAGTATCCGCGGGTAACTACACACCGTTCGGACACACAGACTTCCAGCAAATCGTTGCCGAGATCAAAGATTTCGCAGCTTCCGGTGATGCTTGTGTTGTGAATACAATTAACGGAGACGCGAACGTACCTTTCTTTAAGGAAATCGCAGCTTCCGGTCTTTCATCCGACGATTGCCCAATCGTTTCTTTCTCACTTTCCGAAGATGAGTTCCGTAGTTTGCCAACAAAGGACCTTGTCGGTCACCTCGGATGCTGGACTTACTTTATGTCCATCGAATCAGCAGCAAATGAGAAATTCGTTGCCGGCTTCCAAGATTGGTTAGCGACTTCCGCACCCGACTACGTGCAAAAAGAAGGTCGTGTAACATGTTCTCCGATGGTGCTTTCCTACGACGGCGTCTACCTTTGGAAGGCAGCTGTTGAGAAGGCAGGCACATTCGATCCGGAAGCGGTGATCAAAGCCCTCGAGAGCGGTATTTCCTTTGACGGTCCCGGTGGTACTGTAACGACACAGGCAAATCATCACCTGACCAAAAGCGTCTACATCGGCGAAACTCTTGAAGACGGCCAGTTTGAAATTCTGGAAGTCATTCCCGATGTTTATGGTGAGCCTTGGTTGAAGGGTACCTTTAAATAAGACATCCTGATTGTAACTAATCAGTTCTAGTTTTGTTTGTTGGGGCTTGTTGGAATTTCCATCAAGCCCCACTTCATTCAAAGTCTTTCATCTGAATTCGTTTCATCCATTCTGCATTCGGCAGATTTCCCTTTTTTAATTTCCGTGTTGATTACAAATACCTGTAAAGCCCTACATTTTCTGACAATCGCTTTACTGCTTCTGGTAGTGCCTCAATTACTGAGTGCTGAGGAGCGAGGTGCCCGAACGGTATTTGCGGATCTGATCGTTGCC
>DKOA01000005.1:17163-37998 GCA_002469895.1 Opitutia bacterium UBA7374 | reverse complement strand
AATCGCTGACATCTATCAGGCTTGGCGAGTCGGCGGTATTTTCCTGCTCGAGAGGGAAGGTGAGATACAGGCATTGCAGCGGACGAACGATGAAAAGTGGTTACTCGTCGTCAGTGGAGCGGCCATTGAATTATCGGCGGCAGAAGAAGAACAGGCGGAAAAAGCACGGCCTTCGCGCAAATTGCGCAAGAAAATGAAAGGTATCATTGATACCCTAGGACTGAAGGCCGAGGACCCGTCCGTGCGTATCGACTCGGCGATGAAGATGGGCCGTAGTCAAAGTATTGAATTTATTCCGACGCTGAAGGTGCTGCTTGAGGAAGAACCCGTAAAGGAGGTGCAAGCCGCTTTCCGGGAAGCGATAGCGCTGAGCGAACTGGCCAGTGGGGATTCGGAAGTCGTTCTCTCCGCGGTGAATGAACTGACGGAGATGAAATCCATCGCGTCACGCGGATTCATTTTAAAAGTGCTTGAGGCCGAGCAAGCGGCCGATCGTGGCGAGACTGGCCTGGCCGTCGTCTGCGAAGAGGCGCTTGCAGCGATTGAGAAACACATCAAACGCCTGGAGTTTTTCGGTAGTTTCTTTCGTGGATTCAGCACAGGGTCTGTTCTGCTCATTGTTTGTTTTGGTTTGGCTATCACGTTTGGCCTGATGGGCATTATCAATATGGCACACGGTGAATTTGTGGCTATCGGTGGTTACGTCACCTTCATGCTGCAAAATGTATTTATCCAAAACTTCGGCTTGGGTAGTGATGCCTTTGGGCTCTATTTGCTCGTTTCTTTGCCGGTGAGTTTTTTGGTCGCTGCGGTACTCGGTCTGGTTTTGGAGAAGACAGTCATTCGCTTTTTATATGCGCGACCCCTCGAGTCATTGCTCTGTACTTGGGGTCTGTCTATGGTCATGCAGCAGGGCTTCCGGCTGATCTTCGGTGCAGCCAATGTACAGGTCAACAGTCCCGGTTGGTTGATCGGCAATCTAAGCTTCGGTGGCTTTCAGATGTCCTACACGCGTTTGTTTATAATCCTTTTAGCCATCGTAGTGGCGATTCTTACCTGGTTGCTCTTACGAAAGACAAACCTAGGACTGCATATCCGTGCAGTCATGCAGAACCGCAATATGGCCAGTAGTCTGGGTATTCCGGTGGCCCGGGTAAACTCAATGACTTTTGCCTTGGGCTGTGGCTTGGCCGCCTTGGGCGGAGCCGCTCTATCACAGATCGGAAATGTCGGTCCGTCGATGGGGCAGGCCTACATCGTCGATAGCTTTATGGTAGTCGTCATCGGTAGCGTGGGCAACTTGCTCGGCGCCGGCCTTTCCGCTATGGGGATTGGTATGGTTGATCAATTACTACAGCCAGCCCTCGGGCCGGTGATGGGCAAGATCACCGTCTTTTTTGTCATTATTCTCTTTTTGCAATGGCGACCCGGCGGGCTTTTTCCGACCCGTTCCCGTAGCCTCGAGGATTAATTCTTTTATCTGAGTCTCCCTATGTTTTCCTCTGCCAACAGCAAAGAAACCGTCACGTTCTTTTCGTTCGCCTGCCTGCTTCTGCTTTTGCCTGCATTGAATGCCTGGGGCCCGGAATCCGGATTCGGCTCGGTCAGTTCCTTTCAGGTGACGCTTTGGGGCAAGTACCTAACCTACGCAGTTCTGGCCATGAGCCTGAATTTGTTATGGGGCTATACGGGGCTTTTGTGCCTTTGCCAAAGCCTGTTTTTTGCCCTGGGTGGCTATGCCATGGGGATGCACCTGATGCTCATGATCGGAGAGCGTGGTGCCTATAAGAGCCCCTTGCCTGACTTCATGGTCTTTTTAGGCTATCTGAAGCTTCCGCCTCATTGGGAGCCGTTTAATAATTTCTTATTTGCCAGTGGTGCGGTCCTTTGGGTGCCCGGGCTGGTCGCACTGATCTTTGGTTTTCTTGCCTTCCGCTCGCGAATTAAGGGTGTTTATTTTTCGATTCTGACACAGGCCCTGACTTATGCGGTCTGCCTGCTCTTTTTTCGCAACGACTTTACTTTCGGGGGTAATAATGGCTTCACCGATTTTAAGGATGTACTGGGCTTCGATTTGAATGACGCGAGTACGACCCGGTGGATTTTTATCCTTACGCTGCTCCTGCTCCTGTTGACCTACGTGATTACTTCGGTGCTCTTGCGCTCGAAGTTTGGTAAAGTACAGCAAGCGATTCGCGACTCGGAAAACCGTGTGCTTTTTTCCGGTTATTCAACAACCAGCTATAAGCTGGTGATCTTTGTGTTGTCTGCCATGATTGCCGGTGCTGCCGGTGCTTTGTATGTGCCGCTTGTCGGGGGGATCAACCCGAGCGTGATGGAACCGGCAAAGTCACTGGAAGTGGTCGTCTGGGTGGCGGTGGGCGGCCGGGGCACGAAGTGGGGACCGGTAATCGGAGCGGTACTGGTGAATTTTATCAAGAGCTACACGACGCAGGCCTGTCCGGATTATTGGCTCATCATTATGGGCATGATGTTCGTTCTGGTTGTGCTCCTCATGCCCGACGGCATCGTAGGTCTATTCAACAAGGCGAAGGTTTATCTGCGCCGGAAGAACACACTCCAACCCACAGGTGCTTAGAAAATGGTTGAACACCACAATACGCTCTACCGCGACACGCCACTGATTCTTTCAGTCTCCGGCGTGACCAAGTCTTTCGATGGCTTTAAAGCGATCGACGACCTGAACTTTTATTTAGAGGAGGGGGAACTGCGTACAATCATCGGTCCCAATGGTGCGGGCAAAAGCACTTTTATGGACATTATAACCGGGCGTACTCGTCCGGATGTGGGATCAGTCATCTTGCATGAAAATGACGGGCACGACGTGAATTTAGCAAAGCTGCGTGAGCACGAGATCAATCGCTTAGGAATCGGACGCAAGTTTCAGACGCCTTCGATCTACCGGTCTCATACAGTCTATGATAATCTGGTACTCTCGCTGAACAAATCGCGAGGTGTGCTACAAAATCTTTTCTATCGGGCAACAAAGGAGGATCGTGACCGGATCATGGATGTGCTGAAAATCATTCGTTTGGAGCCTCACCAGAATGACTTGGCGGGGTCTTTATCGCATGGGCAGAAGCAATGGCTGGAGATCGGAATGTTGATGACGCAAGGGCCTCGAATTCTTTTAATCGACGAACCGGCCGCGGGAATGAGCGATGAGGAAACGGAGCGTACGGGTGAATTATTGATCAGCCTAGAGAAGAAGCACAGTCTCATCGTGATTGAGCACGATATGGAGTTTGTTCGACAGATCGCCCGCAAAGTGACGGTGCTCCATCAGGGGCATGTCTTAAAGGACGGCTCCTTTGCACATGTAAAAAGTGACCCGGAAGTGATTGAGGTCTATCTCGGGCGCCAAGGCAACCGGGATTCAAACAACTAGAGTTTAGAGATATGAGTACAAACCCGGAAAGCCAGCCAGACGATATTCTGCTCACAGTGGATGGGCTGAAAGCGAGTTACGATGAGTCACTTATTTTGCGCGGAGTGGATATGGTCGTACCCCGCAATTCGGTGGTCGCTTTGCTCGGTCGCAACGGAGTGGGCAAGACGACTTTGCTCCGCAGTATCATGGGCCTGATCCCGAGGACGGAGGGGCATATTGAGTTTGCAGGCGAGCGCATCGAGGAAATGCGATCGGATCGCCGGGCTCGGCTCGGATTGGGCTATGTGCCGCAGGGGCGGGATATTTTTCCGAACTTGACGGTCGGTGAAAATCTTGAAGTCAGCTTGAGTATTGCGGGAAAGGCGGGCAAAGAACGCCTGGATCAGGTCTATGATTTATTCCCCGTGATTAAGGCGATGTTAGGCCGCAAGGGGGGGGTTCTTTCCGGTGGGCAACAACAGCAACTGGCCATTGGCCGGGCCTTGTTGACAAACCCGAAACTATTGATTCTGGACGAGCCGACGGAGGGCATTCAGCCATCCATTATCGACCAGATTGAAGATGCCATTCACGCCCTGAAAAAAGAGGGTGATTTGAGCATAATTCTGGTTGAGCAGTATTTGGATTTCGCTAAAGCTGCCAGTGATACATTTTACATCCTGAACCGCGGCTGTGTTGTCCAAAAAGGTGAGTCCGAGGCACTCAGCCCTGAAATAATTAGTGAGCATTTAACCGTATAACGCAGCATGCACCTGACACCAAGGGAACAAGAGAAACTAATGGTCGTTGTCGCGGCTGATTTAGCGCGTCGTCGCCAGGCAAGGGGCGTCAAGCTGAACTACCCCGAGTCGATTGCTATTCTGACTTATGAAACGCTCGAAGGTATTCGCGATGGTAAGAGCGTAGCTGATCTGATGAGCGCGGGTACGGAGATTCTGAAGCGTGCAGATGTGATGGAAGGCGTGCCCGAGATGATACACGAAGTGCAAGTGGAAGGCACTTTTCCCGATGGAACAAAACTAGTCACCATTCATAATCCGATCCGATGATTCCAGGCGAATACAAATACAGTGATCCGGACGCTTTGCTGACCGGCAATGCGAATTTGGATACCTTGAGCGTAGAAGTTGCCAACACTGGCGACCGTCCTGTTCAGGTGGGCAGCCATTTTCACTTTTATGAAGTCAACGAGGCCTTGCATTTCGATCGCGAACGGGCGCGTGGCTTTCGATTGAATATCGCTGCGGGGACCGCCGTCCGCTTTGAGCCGGGCGACATTCGTTCGGTAGAGCTCGTTGCTCTGGCGGGGGAACGGCAGGTGCATGGATTGAACAACAAGGTGGATGGCCCACTCGACTAAAGAAGGAAATCGAAACGATGAGTCTTGAATTTACACGCCGTCAATATGCAGAAATGTTTGGCCCCACTGTGGGGGATCAGGTTCGCCTGGCCGACACCGATCTTTTTATCGAAGTCGAGAGAGACCTGATTGCCGAGTCGGGCGGTTATGGTAACGAAGTTAAATTTGGTGGCGGTAAAGTCATCCGCGACGGCATGGGCCAGTCGCCACTGGCAACGGGCAAGGACTGCCTAGATTTAGTCCTGACCAACGCGACAATCATTGACCCGATCCTCGGTATCATCAAGGCCGACATCGGCGTCAAAGAAGGGCGCATTGCGGGCATTGGTCATGCCGGCAATCCGTTGATCCAGTCCGGTATCGCTCCGGAAATGGTGATCGGTGCCGGCACCGAAGTGATCGCTGCTGAGGGGCACATTGTTACCGCCGGCGGCTTTGACTCGCATATACATTTCATCTGCCCGCAGCAAATTGAAGAAGCGCTAACCAGCGGTATCACTACAATGACCGGAGGCGGCACCGGGCCCGCCACTGGCACCAATGCGACGACTTGTACGCCGGGCGTCTGGAATATCCACAAGATGCTCGAAGCAGCGGAGGATTTTCCTATGAATCTGGGTTTTATGGGCAAAGGGAACGCATCCAACCTGGATGCCTTGCGCGAGCAGGTGCATGCCGGTGCTATGGGCCTGAAGCTCCATGAAGACTGGGGAACCACCCCGAGCGCGATTGATCATTGCTTAACCGTGGCCGACGAATTGGACATCCAGGTGGCCATTCATACGGACACCTTGAACGAGTCCGGTTTTGTCGAGACGACGATCGAGGCTTTTAAGGATCGGGTGATTCATACTTTCCACTCCGAGGGTGCCGGCGGTGGTCACGCTCCCGATATTATGAAGGTCTGCAGCCTGCCCAACGTTCTGCCTTCTTCGACCAACCCGACCCGTCCCTTTACAGTGAACACGATCGATGAGCACCTCGACATGCTTATGGTCTGCCATCACCTCGATTCTAAGATTCCGGAAGACGTAGCCTTTGCCGAATCGCGGATCCGTCCGCAGACTATTGCGGCAGAGGATATCCTGCACGACCGCGGGGCGATCTCGATCATGTCGAGTGACAGCCAGGCCATGGGCCGTGTTGGTGAAGTCATCATCCGCACATGGCAAACTGCGGATAAGATGAAGAAACAATTTGGCAAGCTGGAGTCGGAGTCCCATCCGGCAGCGGATAACTTCCGTGTTTTGCGCTACGTTGCGAAATACACCATCAATCCATCCATCGCCTGCGGATGCCAAGCGGATGTGGGTAGTCTGGAAGTCGGCAAACTCGCGGATATTGTTCTCTTCAAACCGGCACTGTTTGGGGTGAAACCCGAACTCATCCTCAAGGGCGGTATGATTGCGATGGCCAATATGGGCGATCCCAATGCATCCATTCCGACTCCGCAGCCGATGTATTACCGCCCGCAGTTCGCCGCCTTTGGCGTAGCCAAGTCGAAGACTTCCATCACATTCCTCAGTCGCTCAGCGGTGGAAAAAGATGTGGCCGGCCAAATTGGTTTGAAAAAGATTATTCGCCCGGTGGCCAATACGCGGAACATTTCCAAGCGCGACATGGTTCTGAATGATGCGATGCCGAAAATTGAGATTGATCCGGAGACTTATACGGTGACGGCCGATGGTGAAGTCCTGACCTGCCAGCCTGCGGAGTCTTTGCCTATGGCGCAGCGATACTTCCTGTTTTGAGTGCTATGCAGTTGATTACCCAAGCAATCTCCGAAGCTCCGGATGGTTTGCCCGTAATTCCCCTGGTGGTCGATCGTCACAAGTTGGCTCGCCGGCGTTGGCGGGGTCAGGCAAACGATGGTACAGACTTTGGATTTGATGTAGCCGAAGCGCTCTCGCATGCGGCTTGTATTCACATTTCGGATACAGCCGCGTATGTTATTGAGCAAAGCCCGGAGTCTTGTTTCCTGATTGCTTTAGGGGATGCCAAGCAATCCGCATGGATCGGTTGGATGGTTGGCAATCTTCACTTTAAAGCAGCTTTTTCCGAGGAGGGCGTACTCGTACAGGACGACTTGGCCGTGCAGCAAATGCTGGATCGCGAGCACATCCATTACCACAAGGTCGAGCGGGTCTTTCAACCGGCGAAGCAGGGCGGCCATTCACATGACCATAGTCATGATCATTCCGGCTAGCTGATGAAGGAGGCCCAACCAGTGGCTGATTGGGTGCCCGCTTTGTTGCAAGTATCCGATCCGCTTTTCCCCACCGGAGCTTATGCCCATTCAATGGGTTTGGAACAGTGGGCCGAAACCTCCGGATATCGCACGGCAGAAGATTTGATGCGTTTTTTTAGCCATCATGCCGGGCCCTCGCTGGCTCGCCTGGAGTTGCCTTATTTACGTTTTGCCCTCGATCAATTGGCTCAGGACGAGATGGAAGAACTGTATGCTCTGGAGGCGGAGATCGATGCCTGGAAATGGGCCGAAGAGATCCGGCAGGCAAGCATCCATCAAGGTCGTGGCCGATTGCGCCTACTTGAAAAGATCTGGTCGGGTTCAGCGCACATCGACGACTATGTAAAGACCTACCATGAGGGACGGGTCTATGGACATCATCTCGTGGTCAGTGCTTTACAGTTTGAACGACTCGAAGTTCCCGCTGATGCGGCGCTCATGGCCTATGGGTACCAAAGTCTGGCCAACTATGTATCGGCCTCGGTTAAACTTCTCCGGATTAGCCCGGAAGCCGCGCAACGCGCACTCCATGCCGGGCTTGAAGACTTGCCGGGGTGGGTCTCCGAATCCAAAGCGGTGGCTCTATCTGAAGCGGGTTGGTTTGCCCCGGCCTTTGACATTACCTGTGCGCGTCATGCCACGGCCTTTTCTCGACTTTTCATATCCTAGATTCTCATGACTGATACAAAAACACCACGCCCGGTTCGCGTCGGTATCGGCGGCCCCGTCGGTTCCGGTAAAACCATGTTATTGCTCCGCCTCATTGAGGCCTTGCACAAGCAGTATTCACTGGTCGCCATTACCAACGACATCTACACGAAGGAAGACGAGCAATTCCTCGTAAAGAACAGCTCGCTCGAAGCCAGTCGTATTCTCGGAGTCGAGACGGGCGGTTGCCCGCATACCGCCATCCGTGACGATACGAGTATGAACGAGATGGCAATTGAAGACCTGACCGCGCGTCATCCCGATACGCAGGTCGTTCTGATGGAGAGTGGTGGCGATAATCTATCGGCCACATTTTCCCCTGAGCTGGTTGATGCATTTATTTATGTCATCGATGTTGCCGAGGGAGACAAGATTCCTCGTAAGGGAGGCCCGGCCATCCGTTTTTCTGATCTCATGATCATCAATAAGATCGAGCTGGCACCTTATGTGGGTGCCGATTTGGAGGTAATGGATCGCGACTCGAAAAAAATGCGTGAGGAGCGACCCTTCGTCTTTTGCGATCTGAAGTCCTACAAGGGTCTGGAGGATGTCATCGCCTGGCTCGAGAAGGAGTGCTTCTTCGCGCTGAACCCGTAATCCCATGCTCCTGAAATCGTCGGTATCCCGATCCGCCCGCCCCGCTGTTCTTGGTGGGGCACGACTGCGGTACACCGTAGATCCGGCGATTGGCACGCAGTTGAAGAGCCAATGGGTGCGTCCGCCTCTGCATCTGGCGAAAGCCTATGCAGAAAAAGGTTGGGCGGTGAGTTTATTAACCAGCCCTACCGCGGGCTTGCTTGAAGGGGATAAGTTGGAAGTCGATGTGGCGGTCGACTCCGGATCCAAAGTCGGGTTGATCAGCCCGGCGGCCTGTCGGGTACATACGATGGATCAGGGAAATGCGTTGATTGAGCAGTCCTACAAAGTTGGCCCCGGAGCCTTACTCGATGTTTGGCCATCGCCATTAATCCTACAAAAAGAGTCGCGTCTGGAGCAGTCGACGCGGGTGGCAGTCACGAGTGATTCAGTCCTGCTCTTTTGTGAGGTTGTGAGCCCGGGTCGGGCCGCTTACGGAGAGAGTTTTGCTTTCGCTCAGTGGAAGTCGCGATTACAAATTTTTAGAGATAAGAAATTAGTGGCCTTTGAGAACTTTACTTGCTCTCCGCAAAATGGTGACTTGATGGATTGGCGGGAGCAATATCCCGATGGCAGTTATGCCAGTTTCTATTTCCTTGCACCGTTTCCGATGGAAGATCTCGTCGAATCTCTTCATCAGATCCAATGCAAAGAAGCTTCGATTGGCGCGAGCCCGTTGCGCGAAGGAGGCATGGGCATCAAAATTCTAGCGGCCGACGGGTTGCACTTGCGTGAGGCGGTATTTTTGGTGCGGAAGATGTGCTACGAAGTGATTGGTATTAAGTTGCCGCATGCACTGCGTCGCGCGCAAACCTTCTTTCATTAGATGTAAGTGGCGGCCTCATTGTAACATATCGGAAAAGAGGCTTTGAGCGACATTGCTGGCAACGCCAATAAATAGAGTTTCTGCGAAACTCAACTCACGATTCTCGGAGTGGGAGACCACCCAATTTCTTTTGATTTGTTTTCTTCCGATGGGAATTGAGACAACCGAGCCTTTTTCTTTTTCGTCCTTTAAAATCCAATCGGGCAATATACCAATTCCAATGTCGAGTTCGACAAGCCGTTTAATGACTTCTTCATTCGAAATCTCAATAAATGGCATGAGTTTTTTTCGGTAGCTATTGAAGTATTCATTTACCAGGTCAAAGGTATACCCCTTGCTATCGGGTAATATAATCCGTTGGGACTCAATAGTTTCCAGTAGATTGCTCGAATTGCTCGCCCATGGGTGTAATGGGTTCACTATAAATTCGAGACTGTCTTTACCGATGGAAGTCAGGTTTTTTTTGCCCGCCTTGCCCCATGGAAATATGGCTACATCTGCATTATTTTCCTCGATTTCTTCCATTAATTTATAGCTCGTGCCCACGGTGATTTGAATATTCATTCCGGGGAAGCTTTCCTTTAATTCGCGCAAAACCATAGGAATTATATATTGGCATGCTGCTGAAGTCGCTCCTATTCGCAGGGTCTTTTGGCTAACTTCTCCCCATTCGTGAACCAGATAGCGTGTCTTTGTTAGGCTGGTCAGTAAGTCGTCACTGATCGAATAAAGCCGCCTTCCTGCGTGGGTTAATTCTAATCCGTGACTATCTCGCTGGAAAAGTTTGCAGCCGAGATCGCTTTCGAGATTTTTTATGGAGTAACTGACAGCGGATGTTGTGAGATTTAAGTTCTTTGCCGCTTTGCGCATGGTACGCATTTTTACGAGCTCGCAAAAGTTAGATAACTGCCTAGAATCAATCGGGTTATGCATGTGAATTGATTAAGCAGTTAGGATACCTGTTTTATTGGAAACACAGGAATGTTGAAAATAAATGGACAGATCGTTGAATTTTTTTCGGCCTCTTTTTCAGGCATTTTCATATTTCTGGCGATTGTTGTGCTAATTGGCATGACATGACATCTCCAGTTATCAGCACTCCAAAGAATGAGTCTGTGTTTTCGATCTTATCAAGAAGACGAGTCATTAATATTGGCTATGTGCCGATGACGGATTGTGCCCCGCTTATTGTGGCCAAGGAGTTAGGGTTTTTTGAGTCAGCCGGATTGGATGTAAACTTATCCAGGGAAGCCGGCTGGGCTACTGTACGGGAGCGAATGATTCACCGTGAGCTGGATGGTGCGCACGCTCATGCGAGTATGATCTACGAGATGGGTTTTGGAATGGGAGTGAACCGGGTTCCTTGCCTGACCGGATTTATTCTTTCTCACAATGGCAGCGCGATTTCTTTTTCAAACGAGCTTTGGAATTTAGGTGCACGTGATGCTCGCAGCTTGAAGCGCGTAATTGATGCGCACAAAGGGACGCGAAAATTCCGCTTTGCCGTGGTCATGAAATTTTCTACGCAGAATTACCTGCTGCGCAAATGGCTGCGAATTGGCGGAATTGATCCGGATAATGATGTAGAGCTCGTGATTGTCCCGCCGCCTCAAGTTTTTAGCTGCTTAATGGGTGGGCATATTGATGGTTACTGCGCCGGTGAGCCCTGGAGCTCTATCGGCTTAATCGAAGGGGTTTGCTGGTGTGCTGGTTTAAGTGACGAGGTCGAGCGCATGCATCCGGAAAAAATTCTCCTCGTGCACCATCGTTTCGCCGAGTCACGCCATGAGGAGCATGTCGCGATGATTTCTGCGCTGATCCAAGCCTCGGAGTACTGTGATAAACAAGTGAACCGCTACGAACTAGCCGGGATTTTATCTCAAAGGAAATACTTCAACGTCAGTCGTGAGGCGCTCCTGAATGCACTGCAGGGGCCTTTTCAACGAGGCATGGGCGAGCAATCGAGCGCCTTGGACGCAATCATCTTTCGACGTAACAACGCAAGTTTACCGACCGAGGCAAAAGCTCGCTGGGTGCTGGGGGAGATTAATCGCAACAAACTTATGCCGGAGTCACTGGAGTTAAGCAGTGAGGAAATACAAAATTACTTCCGGATGGATCTTTACGAGGAGGCAGAAGCAATGCTTCAGGCTTCTTAAGTGTCAGAAAACTAAAAAAATGAAAACAACAAATAGAAAACGAACACCATGGGGGCAGAGTCTGAAGGCTCTATTGCTTCCTACACTCATGGCCGGTAGTCTAACTGCCGCTGAATATCCAACAGCGGAGGTTAACACGACTGGCCTTGCCGTAACTGATGATACAGTAACGGTCGGACAGCTGCACTCGATTACAGGTACGATGGCAATTAGTGAGACCGGTTCGGTTGAGGCTGAGCGTCTTGCCATCGAGCAAATCAACGCGATGGGCGGAGTTCTTGGTCGCCAGATCAAGATTGTCCAAGAAGATGGTGCCTCTGATTGGCCCACTTTTGCTGAAAAATCGAAGAAGTTAATCATTCAGGATAAGGTCGCGTGTGTCTTTGGTTGCTGGACGTCAGCCTCACGTAAGGCGGTTCTCCCGATCTTTGAGAAAGAGAATAATATGCTTTATTATCCTACCTTTTATGAAGGTTTGGAAGCTTCCAAAAATGTGGTTTACACCGGTCAAGAAGCGACGCAACAAATCATCTGGGGCCTCGACTGGGCCTATGAGAATTTGGGTGCACGCACATTCTACCTGATCGGCTCTGACTACATTTGGCCTCGTACATCCAATAAGATCGCACGAAATCATATTGAGCGTTACTTGGCGAAAAAAGATCCAAAATGTAAAGTTGTCGGTGAAGAATACTATCCTTTGGGGCATACGAACTTCCGCTCTCTGATTAACAAGGTTAAGCTAAAGAAGCCTGACCTGATCTACAGCATTGTTGTCGGTGGTAGTAATGTGGCCTGGTATAAACAGCTTAAGGCTGCGGGCATTACTTCGAAAAAGTATAACCTGCTAACGATCTCTACAACTGAGGATGAATTACTCGGTATTGGCGGAGAAAATGCTGAAGGTTTTTACGCTTGTATGAAATACTTCCAATCTCAGGAAAACCCGAACAACCAAGCTTTCGTTGCAGCGTTTAAGGAAAAATGGGGTGCAGATTCCGTTATCGGCGACGTGACACAGGCCGCCTATTTAGGCCCGTGGATCTGGAAAGCGGCTGTTGAAAAGGCAGGCAGTTTTGACATCGATAAAATCCACGCAGCTCATCCGGATATTGAGCTGCCAGAAGCGCCCGAAGGCTATGTCCGGGTACATGAGTCCAACCAACACCTTTGGAGTCGTGCGAAGATCGGTAAGATTATGACAGACGGTCAATTTGAGGTGATCGCCATTTCTGAAGATCTGATTGAGCCGGATCCTTTCCCAGAAGGTTACCAATAAGAAATCTATTGCCTAACGGCTGAAAACGCCGTCGCCGGGTTTCTCCCGGCGACGGTTTATCGCCAGAACTACTGAGCTTTTTTAAATACTTTAGAAGGATATAATCGATGGGAGGATATACTGCACAGGAAATTTATTCGATTGTTGTTATGCAGTCATTCAGTGGCGTGAGTCTATTATGCATTTATGTGCTTATGGGCTTGGGCTTGTACATCATCTTCGGGCAGATGGGTGTGATCAATATGGCGCACGCGGAGTTCCTTGTCCTGGGCTCTTACACGATGTGTCTGTTTTCTAAATTTATCACAGAAAGCGTCCCTGCGTTGGAGAATATTTACGTTTTCTTAGCCATACCGTTGTCTTTTGGTATCGCATTCGGCGTCGGTTATCTCGTCGAGTGGTTTCTCATAAGTCGTCTCTATAAAAGGCCTTTAGATACTCTCCTCGCTACTTGGGGGTTGAGTTTAATTATGCAGCAGTGCTTCCGGACATTTATCGGTGCGCGCGAAATGAGTGCCGACTTGCCGGAATGGCTACTGGGATCGTGGTCTGTAAATGATTCAATCGATATTCCGATCAGTGGATTAATTCTGCTTGTCTTAACTATTTTCCTAACGGGTGGTTTGGTTCTCTACACAACTAAAACCCGAATGGGCCTGCGTATGCGGGCAACGACTCAGAATCGTCAGATGACGGGTGCTCTTGGCATCAATACGAAGATGACAGACCGCGTATCATTCGGTATTGCCTGCGGTATTTCGGGAATCGCCGGAGCTTTTTTCACTACCATGGCATCGACCTCTCCATCGGCGGGAACAAACTACATCGTTGATTCTTTCCTCGTGTTGGTTGTGGGCGGACTCGGCAGCCTGTTCGGTCTTTTCATCTCTGGCGCATTCTTGGCCCTTCTTTCATCCATTCTGGAGTTCTTTATGACGGGTTCCATTGCAAAAGTTTGGCTCTATCTCGTCATCTTTGTCGTTCTGATGAAGTTCACGAAGGGTCTCTTCTCGGATAAAGTACGTAGCTAAAAACATTTAATCATATAGTTATGAATACTTTATCAAATCACACTGATTCAAGTTTTGGAAAACTCCTCTACGAACGTTTGTTCAAAAACAAAGAGGGAGTAATCGCATTTATTTTATTGGCAGTCGTCCTTCTGCTGGTCTTTCCGCTTTGCTTGAACACCTTTCGTCTGAATCTCACAGGCAAATATTTGTGCTACGCATTCGTGGCGATTGGATTAGTTATGTGCTGGGGTAATGCCGGTATACTTAGTCTCGGTCAGGGAATGTTTTTTGGTGCAGGCGGCTATTGTATGGCGATGTTCCTTAAACTGGAGGCTTCAGATCCAGAGAGCACGGCAATTCAGTCCACTCCCGGCATTCCTGATTTCATGGACTGGAACCAAGTCACGGAGTTGCCCTGGTTTTGGTTCCCCTTCAAGAGTTTTCCGCTGACCATCGCTCTGATTTTCATCTTGCCTGCAGTGCTCGCGTTTTTGCTCAGTGTTTTTTACTTTAAAGGACGGGTCACGGGAGTTGTGTTCGCCATCCTGACGCAATCGATGGTCGCCTGTCTTTGGTATTTCATCGTCGGCAACCAAGGGTTTTTTGGAGGGATTAACGGAATCACTGACCTGAGAACACTGAACGGCTGGGACATACGAACGGAGTCCGCACAAAAGACGCTCTATTATGTCTGCTCAATTTTGTTACTTTTTTGTATTCTAGTCAGCCGGTACGTACTCTCGACCCGCTTGGGGCGGGTCTTGCTCGCCCAAAGAGATAAAGAGATGCGCGTTCGGTTTTCGGGGTACAACCTGACCTTATTCCGCATCTTCATCTTTTGCTTTGCTGCAGTTCTCAGCGCTATCGGAGGTGCCATGTTTACCCTCCAGGTCGGATTTATGTCACCCAATCTGGTCGGCATCCAGCCATCCATTGATATGGTCATCTTTACTGCGGTGGGCGGACGCGAAAGCCTTCTTGGTGCAGTCTACGGAGCATTGGCTGTGAACGCTGCGAAGACGGCATTTTCAGAGGCCTATCCCACTCTATGGATGTTCCTCTACGGGGCTACATTTATCATCATTGTACTCTATTTGCCAAAGGGCCTGGCAGGGCTGTACGACGATCATATAAAGAAGTGGATTTTTAAACTGAAACCAAAATCGGACAGTGGGACAACACCCCCATCCGAGGACCTAGAAAAGGAGGTTCCCTATGCCAAGTAATACAGACTTTCTATTAGCGATCGAAGGATTGACGGTTAGTTTCGACGGATTCAAGGCGGTCGACGATTTAACCCTTTATTTATCGAAGGGTGAATTACGTGTGATTATTGGTCCGAATGGAGCAGGCAAGACAACGGTGCTGGATTTGATCAGTGGTAAAACGCGGGCAACGTCCGGCAGCATTCGCTATAACAACACGGAATTAACAACGATGAGTGAGCACCAAATTGTGCGCGCTGGTGTGGGCCGAAAATTCCAAACGCCATCCATTTACGAAAAGCTGACAGTCTTCGAGAATCTTGAAATCTCTTATCCCTGGGGGCGTACGGTTCTGGGTTCACTACAGTTTAGGAGATCCGAGAAGGTCGTCGAGCGGATCTATGAAGTGGCTAAAGAGATCTTCCTCGATGATATGCTCGATGAGCAGGCAGAGCTCTTGAGCCATGGTCAAAAGCAGTGGTTGGAAATAGGCATGTTACTGGTACAAAATCCGGATCTTGTTATGCTGGATGAACCCGTCGCCGGGATGACTGCAAAAGAACGCGATGCGACCGCCGAGCTTTTGCGCAAGATCGCGAAAGAGCGATCCATCGTCATTATTGAGCACGATATGGATTTTGTCGCTAAGATAGCCGACCAGGTGACCGTCCTTCACTTAGGTAAAATCCTTAAAGAAGGATCGATGGATGAAGTCCGTAATGATCCGGAGGTGCAGGAAGTTTACCTTGGGCACTAACATTAAATAGGTACGAGGAAATAAAATGTTTTGTATAAAAGATCTAAACGTTAGTTACGGTGAGAGCACGGTAATATCATCACTTGATTTAGAGTTGGGAGAGGGAGAGATCCTTGCAGTTATGGGTCGAAACGGAATGGGCAAGACCACTCTGTTCAAATCCATCATCGGTATCCTTTCCTGTGGAAAAGGCTCCAGTATTAAGATCAATGATTGTGAACTGGCTGAATCGCCCAGTTTCAAACGTGTCCGCCATGGGTTGGCCTATGTTCCGCAGGGCCGCATGATTTTCCCCAATATGACGGTAAAGGAAAATATACAAATCGGGATGGATACCACTGAGAATAAGAAAATCCCCGATTATGTATATGAGTTATTCCCGGTACTCGATGAAATGGGGAAGCGTAAAGGGGGTAACCTCTCGGGCGGGCAACAGCAACAGCTAGCCATTGCACGTGCTCTCGTGACAGAGCCAAAAGTACTGCTTCTGGATGAGCCGACCGAGGGTATACAACCTTCTATTATCAAAGAAATGGCCCAAAAGCTTAAGCTGATTCGTGATCAGCATGGCATCTCTATCATCGTTGCTGAGCAGGTACTATCTTTCACCCTGAGTGCCTGTGACCGTTTCCTCGTGATGGAGGGTGGGTCAATTGTGCATTCCAGTGATCGAGCCGATGTGGATGCGGACAAAATCAAGAAGTTCCTTTCCGTCTAAAGCGCGCCTACTCAATTCTTATTACTAGTTAAAAAATAAAAAATACGTATCATGAAAACACTAATTAAAGTCGACCTAAACTCACAACCCGAAGAACAAGACATACTGCACAATCGCTGGCATCCTGATATTCCCATGGTGGCTATGGTTGAGCCTGGAGATGAATTTCGTGTCGAGTGTATTGATTGGACCGGTGGTCAGATCAATAACGATGACGATGCAACTGACATTAAAGTTGTCGATCTAACAAAGGTGCACTACCTGAGTGGACCGATTGGCGTAAAGGGTGCAGAGCCCGGCGATCTAATGGTCGTGGATATTCTCGATGTGGGCGTTTTGGAGGACTCCAATTGGGGCTTCACAGGACTTTTCGCAAAGGAAAATGGAGGCGGTTTTTTAACCGAGCATTATCCCGAGGCACGGAAGGCATGTTGGGACTTTCACGGTGTAAAAACTTCCTCCCGGCATATTCCTAATGTCGAGTTCGCTGGCATTATGCATCCAGGCTTGATTGGTTGCCTGCCTTCACAGGAATTGCTCGATCAATGGAACAAGCGGGAGACCGAACTCTTTGAAACAAATCCGGAGCGGACGCCACCTCTTTGCGCGCTGCCTTATGCCGATACGGCTCATATGGGGCGAATGAGTGCTGATGCAGCTGCCGAGGCTGCGAAGGAAGCGGCCCGAACCGTTCCGCCTCGTGAGCACGGTGGTAACTGCGATATCAAGGATCTGACTCGTGGCTCTAAAGTCTATTTCCCCGTTTACGTTGATGGGGGCGGTCTTTCCATGGGCGACATCCACTTCTCTCAAGGGGATGGGGAAATCACATTTTGTGGTGCCATTGAGATGGCGGGTTATCTCGATATCCGGGTCAGTCTGATTAAGAAAGGTGTTGAAAAATACGGAGTGATTAATCCGATTTTCGAGCCCAGCCCAATCAAGCCTGAATACAAGGAACATCTCATTTTTGAAGGAATCTCGGTCGACGAGTCTGGTAAGCAGCACTACCTGGATGTACATGTTGCGTACCGTCAGGCTTGTCTCAACGCGATCGAGTACATGAAGAAGTTTGGCTACACCGGTGAGCAGGCCTATGCCATTCTTGGTACAGCACCTGTTCAGGGTCATATCAGTGGTATTGTGGATATTCCAAATGCCTGTGCCACACTCTTCTTGCCGACTGAAATCTTTGATTTTAACATCAAGCCGAACGCGGAGGGTCCAAAGGTATCGGTCACACCGGGCACGGATCTGGCCAAGGCTTAGTCTACGTTGAGTATTCCAAAATGCTTCTGTTCGGGGCGGCACATTTATTTTCATCTAATGTGCTGCCTCTGACAGAGGCTCCACTTAAACAAAACAGAATTATTTATCCATGGTTTTATTTGAATATAACTGCGAGACCCACGGTACTTTTGAACTAATCCGGCCATCGGGGTTACGTAAGCATCCGGCACCCTGTCCGGATTGCGGGAAGCTTGCTGCCCGTGCTTACACGGCGCCGATGTTCCGGCAAGTCGATCCGGCTAGGAAAAATGCGATCGAACGAAATATCAAGAGTCAGTTTGAGCCGCATGTCTGCGGCCCGAATTGCGGACACGAAGCGCCTGGTCTGATACCTCCGAATCAGAAAGAAAAACCGAAGGTGCAATCCTACAACGGGCCGCGTTCTTGGGTCATCGAGCATGCAGTGTAGCTGCAGGGGTTCGTGCTCAACTCTTTAAAAAATCGCGGCTGGCGCGCTTGATCTTTTTGATGCGGGCCTCGTTTTTTCGCAGATCTGCCTTGTCCATGCGTTCGGTGAAGAGGATCCCGTTTAGGTGGTCGACTTCGTGCAGGATGCAGCGGCCGAGTAGTCCGTCTGCCTCGATCGTGTGGGGATTGCCTTCGACGTCCTGAAAAGCACAACGCACGCCTCTGGCCCGGCTTACCTTGCCCTGAACATCGGGGAAGGAGAGGCAGCCCTCGAGGTAGTCCTCTTCGCTAGCGTCGATGATACTGACTTCCGGATTTACCATAGCCAGCGGCATGATCAGATCAAGCGGGGGCTGTTTGCCATCGTAGGTATAGGCAAAGGATGGCTCCTCGCCTTCAGGAGGACGTACATCGACTACGCAGATCTGCAGGGCGCGATTGATTTGTTGCGCCGCCAATCCGATACCCTCTTCCGCGTACATCGTTTCAATCATTGCTTCAGCTAGTTCGACGAGTGAATCGTCGAAGTCGGTTATCGGAGCGCCGGCCTCTCGCAGGATGGGTTCTCCGTACTGGGTAACTCGTAAACGCATGCGGGATTATGTAGGTCCACAGCGGACAACTGTAAAGACTTTGTCGGCAGGCTTACCGAACCAAAGCCACCGGGATATGGACTTCTGAGCGCTTCAGTATGGGCAGAGTAAACGGCCCATTCCAATAGATTGCACGAGCTGCCCCGATCACCTCATAGTTTGTCTGGCTTTTGATCCATTCCCGCAGGCGGGCTTCTCCTTTGGCAAAGTTCTCTTCGGAGTAGCCCCCGAGCAAACCGATGCTCAGCACCAAGCGCTCCGGTAGATGGTGTACCTTGACTTCATCGGTTTCGGGCAAGTCCCGATCGGCCGCATCGCTCCCGATATAGAAGTACATGACACCCGGCTGTAACTCTGCTTCAACCGGAGTAGTCATGGCGATGTCATTGCTTTGTATATAGCGGAAGAGTGGTCCAAAGAGGGAATCGCTGCGTTCGAAATAGCCCGATTTCCCGCTGCAGGCGGCGAGGGTCGCGGCGGGGAGCAACTTGACCTCAATCTCCCCGACCCTGGTTTTGGAAAAAGCTTGTTCAGCGGCGTAGGTCATCGGTAAAAACCAGAAGTAAAATAAAATCGTCAATAAGGGGCGCATCCGTAATCATTTAGTAGACAGCCACGTTACTTACAAATCCTGCGAGAGGGAATCTATTTCGCGTTTTCGCTGTCTATGCGAATAACACCCTTTATGAAAATTTTTATTATACCTCTAGTTTGCCTGCTTGCACTTATCGGAGCCGCTCCGGCAGAGCCTTACAGCGGGCACCATGCCACTGTCGAACTGCTGGCGGAAGTTTCAGAAATCATTCCGGGTCAGACTTTTCACCTCGGTCTGCGCTACGAGTTGGAACCGCACTGGCATGTTTATTGGAAAAATGCTGGTGCTAGCGGACTGGCGCCGGAGGTTGAATGGGAGTTACCTGAAGGTTTTGAAGTTGGGGCGCTGGAGTTTCCCGCACCGACGCGCTTCGAGTTAAGTGGATTGGTCAGCTACGCCCACGAAGGGGCCCCGCTCTTTATCGTGCCGGTAACTGCACCGAAAGATTTGCCGGTGGGGCAAGCTATAACGATTCGGGCCAGCGCCTTCTGGCTGATTTGCGAAGACGTCTGTATCGCCGATGAAGCCGAACTGGAGTTAACCTTGCCGGTGGGTGAGGGGACGTTGCCCGATGAAAACGCCGCACTCTTTGCCGCCGCGAGAAACGCTCAACCCCTCGCCGATTTCGGTGTAGAAATGTCCACCCGCCAAGGAGAAGGCGGCCTCGTGGAAATGACGATTAGCGGGCTCGATAGCATCGAGGATGCGGAAGAAGTGTATTTTTATGCAGAGGCCGAAGGCGTGATTGATCCCAACGCAGAGCAAATACTACTTCTCGATCCGCTCCGCTTGCAAGTGTCCCTCGATAAGACTTACAGCAGCGACTTGCCGGAGACAATTGCCGGCGTTCTTCAAGTTGGGGATGCCTACTATGTCGTCGGTTCGGACGCAGCCCCCCAGCCGGAAGCCGCGCCGTCTAGTCCTCCGGTGGCCGCCGGGACAAAAGGCTTCGAGCAACGCCTGCTCGACCTCGGCCCAGCCGGCTGGTTGATCCTCGCCTTTCTCGGCGGCTTTATTCTCAACATCATGCCCTGCGTTCTGCCGGTACTTTCCCTCAAGGTATTCTCACTGCTCAAGCATACCGGACAATCGCGCGGGCAGGCTGTCCTGCACGGTCTGGCCTACACTCTTGGTGTAGTCGCCAGCTTTGTCGCACTCGCCGGAGTCCTCTTTGCTCTGCGTGCGGCCGGCCAGTGGATCGGCTGGGGGTATCAATTGCAGAGCCCTGGCTTCACCCTCGGGCTGGCCGTTCTCTTCTTTGTCTTTGGCCTAAACCTGCTCGGTGTCTTTGAGATCGGTGCTGGACTGGTCGGTGCCGATGCGAAAATATCGCAGCGCAATGACCTGCTTGGTTCCTTCGGCATGGGCATTCTCGCCGCAGTCGTTGGTGCGCCTTGCATGGGACCGCTCGTGGCCTCCGTCAGCGGACTCGCTATCCAAGCACCGGTCAGCCTCGGGTTGCTCGTTTTTGGGGTCATGGGTCTCGGTCTGGCTAGCCCCTTCCTCTTCCTCGCCATCTTTCCTCAATTGGTTTCCAAACTGCCCAAGCCCGGACTTTGGATGGAGACCTTCAAACAAATCATGGGCTTCCTCCTGATGCTTGCGGTGATCTTTCTTGCTTCGGTTAT
>DKOA01000005.1:0-16762 GCA_002469895.1 Opitutia bacterium UBA7374 | reverse complement strand
TGGATCTATGGGCGCTGGGGTGCTCTTTCCAAGCCAAAGCCAACCCGTCGCAATGCCTTACTGATTACAGTTTTGCTGATTGTTGGCAGCTTTGTCTATGGAGTGGGGCAGATCGAACAGGCCTACGCCGATTCCACAAGCAAAGAAAAAACCGATGGTCCCTGGGCTACCTGGTCGCCTCGGCGTGTTGAAGCCGAACTCGCTGCCGGTCGGTCGGTCTTTGTCGACTTTACCGCCACTTGGTGCCTGATCTGCCAGGCCAATAAGATCCCCCTGCGCAGTGCTGAGATCGAGGCCCTCTTTGCGCAATATAATATCGTTTCTCTGGAGGCCGACTGGACCCTCCGCGATCCGATCATCGCCCGTGTGCTGGAAGAAAACGGACGCGCCGGCGTACCTCTCTATCTCCTCATTCAACCCGATGGCACCACCACTCAATTACCGCAAAACCTGACCCGTGGAATTATTGAGAACGCGGTGAAGAAGGCTTTTGACCCCTCGACTGAAAAAGTCCTATGATTCACGCATGAAAAACGATTACCTCAATATCCTCATGGTTTGCCTGCTTGGCGCCGCCACCTCCCTCTTCGCTATTGAATCCGGTGCGCCTGCTCCGGACTTCACCCTGCCGTCCAGTGCGGGTGAGACGGTTTCTCTGGAACAATATCGCGGCCAGTACGTCGTGCTGGAATGGACTAACCATCAATGCCCCTTCGTTAAAAAGTTTTACCGGGGCGGTCATATGCAGGCCTTGCAAAAGCAACTGACGGAGGACGGTGCAGTCTGGCTGCAGGTGCTATCCTCTGCCCCCGGCAAACAAGGTTATCTTACCGCCGCTGCTGCGGAAGTCGTGCGCACTGAGAAAGGCCATAAATCGACTGCACTCCTGCTTGATCCGGATGGAGCTGTGGGTCGTGCCTATGATGCCCGCACAACACCGCATGTATTTCTCATCGGGCCCGAAGGTAAACTCCTCTATCAGGGCGCAATTGACAGCATCGCCTCCGCCCGCACGCCGGACATCGAAGGCGCGGAAAATCTTCTGCTCGCCGCCTATGACAGTGCAAAGGCTGGAGAACCTGTGGAAAAAACGGCAACCAAGCCCTACGGCTGCGGCGTCAAGTACTAGGCCGTACACTTCTAATTTTCAAAAACAGAGGCGCTCAGCCAGGGAGAGCATCCGATCTTGGCCACGAGCGGAGCGCGTTTTGAAGTTTATATTTTCACATTTAATGCGATATTGTGAATAATGAATAATGTTACCGTTACTCTGGATGACGAATTATACCGCAGGACCCGGATCTTTGCTGCGGAAGCCGATACGACAGTAACGGCGGTGGTTCGTGACTTTCTCGTCACTCTGCAAGGAGAAAGCGCGAAGCAGCAGCAATCTCCTGATGAGTTGATCGAGGCGGCACTGAAGAAAGTCCGACAAAACCACCCCCGTTTTGGAAACGACCCACCTCACTCTCGTGAGGCCGTCTACGAAAGCGCGTGATGGTTTTTCTGGATACGAATATCCTGCTCTATTCTCTGCAGGATTCGGCAAACGAGAAAAAAGCGGCAATTGCTCAGGGAATTCTCCGGAGAGAAGACCTTGTTTTTTCCATTCAGGTCTTCCAAGAGTTCTAAGAGCCTTTGGTTGGAGAACTCCAAGGCAGCTACTCCAGACGAGTCAATATTGAGCTCCGGATGGTTTACCAGATATACGAAAAAGAAAAAACGGTGAAAGTCATTCGTATGTGATCGCACTACGACGAATGAGTCGGTGGTTTAGCCCACGAAGGCAACAAAGGGGTGACGATTAAGAGTTTTTTGGCAGAATAATTAGAAAAAGAGACAGTGGATTATTCTGCTAAAAAATCGATCCTTTGTGCTCCTTCGCGGGAAGAATTCTTATCGACTTCTACAGGTGCGTATCTGGGGCGCTTCCCGGTAAATGACGATGAGTTTTTTTTCTAGAGAAGGGTGTCCACTCGAGGGCATTTCGGTAGGGCGGTAGGCAGCGGTAGGCGGTGACTGCGGTTAGGGCGCCGATGGTATCGGCCAGCCAGTCATAAAACTCGACTGCGCGTCCGGGAGTGAGGGATTGGCGGTACTCGTCGATGCTACCGAATAGGACGACAAGCAGTGTGGCCGTCAGAGTGCCTTTCCATCGGGCACGGAGGAATTCCGGGTTTCGCAGGAGGAGAGTGGCGAGAAGCCCGAAGAAGAAAAAGTGGTAGAATTTATCGGGGGAGAAGCGGATTCCGAGGTCTGGGGTGGCCAGTTCAGAGACACTGGAAGCAAGGACAATGGAGGCTGCAAGTAGAATGGGGAGGGCACGGGTCATAGCTTGGACTGGGGGAGCCAGAAGCGGAATGTGGTACCTTCCGGGGAGGAATGGTCCAGTTCGATATTACCGCGGTGGGCACGCAGGATGCGCTTGGAGATGGCGAGCCCCAGGCCGGTGCCTTCGGGCCGGTGTGTGAGAAAGGAGTCGAAGATTTCGGATTGTTTATCCGGAGGGATCCCGTGCCCGGTATCGCGAATAATAAACTGCGCTTGTTCTTCTTCGGTGGCGGTCTCGATAAATATACTGCCGGCGCCCTCGATCGCGTGGGTGGCGTTGAGGATAAGGTTGAGCATGACTTGCTGAATTTGGCCTTTGTTGACTTCGATGCGAAGGCCTTCTGCCTGAGGCTGGAAGTGAATAGCGATCTTTTGCTGCTGGAGCTTAAGCCGTACCAGACGGAGTGTATCTGCGATGAGGTCGTTGAGGTCGCAACGGGTATTCATGCTCTCGCGGTTGCGCCCGAAACGCAGTACGCGTTCGACAATTTCTTCGAGTTGATTGATCTTTTCTGAGATAACGACGAGGTCAGTCTTTCGCGGGTCTTCCGAGGGAAAGTCCAGCCCGAGTGAGTCGAAGAGGAGTTTGATGACGGTGAGCGGGTTGCGGATTTCGTGGGCAATCTCAGCGGAAAGCATCCCGAGGGTGGTCAGCTTTTCATTACGGCGGAGGGATTCTTCAGTCGTGAAAACTCGATTGTAGAGGCGTGCATTGTTGATGGAAATAGCCCCTAGGCTGGAGAGGGTGGAGAATACTTTTTTCTCGTCGTTACTGAAGCGGTGCAGTTTATCAGTAAATGCACAAAGCACGCCGATGGCCTGATCGTTGAAAAGGATGGGTGCGGCCAGCATGGAAACGAGCCCTTCGCGACGGATGATTTTTTGGAACTGGCTTTCCTCGGTGTAGGGGAGGTTATTAATTTCGACGATTTTTCGGCGCTGCAGAGCAATACCGATGGTACTTTCGTATCGGTTAATACTGCCTCCGTTATCGAGGGGCCCGTCACGCCCGATCATGATATGAACATCCAGTTCCGGATCGTCCGGATGATGCAGGCATAAGGCACAGACATGGCTGTCCAGTAGTATTCGGGCTTCTTTTGCGATGCTCTGGTAAATGTGCTCCGGGTCGAGTTCACCCGCTATGCGTCGGCCCAGTTGAACAAGTGATTCTAGCTGGTTGGCTTTGGTCCGGGTTTGCTGGATCAGCCACAGCTTGGTAATGACTCGTGTGGCTTCATTCGTCAGCAGGGTGAGGATTTTAAGGGATTGTTGGTCAAAGAAGTCGAGCGTCTCACTGTCGACATTGACGACGCCGATGGTGGTGCCGTGGTCTTCCATGGGGACGGCCATCTCGGAGTGGATATTAGAACGAAAAGCAATGTAGCGTGGTTCTTTACTGACGTCGGGTACAATGAGGGGGCGCCCGTGCAGGGCAGTCCAACCGGTAATCCCTTGCCCAACGGCGAGTTCATTCTCTTGCCAGGAATCGGGCAGGCCATGGGAGACTTCGAGTTCAAGTTTCTTGGTGTCCGGTTTAATTAGAGAAATCGAGGCGCTGCTGGGCTGCAAGACACGAACAATCTCATCGAGGATGTATTGGAGCGCGATTTTTGGGTCTTCCGTATCAGAAATCAGGCTACTGATCCGGTAGAGCGAATCGATGGCTGTGTGCTCGGCCTTTTCGGGTTCCATGCGAACAAAGATCGTATGGGTATGGTCGAGGGACAAGGCCGTAATTTGGCTACGCAGCCAATTCGTTGCGTCGGGATCAGGTTTGCCCGCGTACGATTTGCTCAAGCTCTTCCCGAAGTTCCAGTAAATTGGCTGCGCCAGCGTGTTCGGTGCCTTTTACTTGTTCGATGTAAAAGGTATCCATGGCGACTCCGTGCTCGGTGGCAATGCGAGCGAAGGTGATGTCGAAGCCCTTACGGTAAATATGGCGGGCCAAGCGATAGAGGAGGCCGGGTTTGTCGGTGGCCTGAATCTCAATTATGGTACGCTTGAGGGTGAGCTCGTGATAAACGTCGATGCTCAGGGGGAACGGCGCGGGCAGGAGATCTGACTTCTTCCCCTCTTTGGCTTCCTCTTTTTGTTCGAGTGCTTCAATTGAGTCGATGAGACGGACACCATGAACCAGTGTCTCTTCGAGATGTTTACGAAAGATGGACTCGGCACCAGTGTGGGAAACGACGCCGCCTTGTGGGTCTGTGATGTAGAATGTATCGACAGAGATATGGTCGTTGCGGGAGATTGCGCGGGTGCTAAGAATATTTACGCCTGCTAGGGTGAGGGCGCCTGCAAGCTTATAGAAGAGCCCGGCACGATCCCACGTGACCACGTTGACAATGGTCATATTCAGTTCGGGATCATTGCGCCAATCGATTATTGGAATGAGGCTGCCGACAGACTCAGCTTGCTGGATCTGGCTGAGTAGCTCGTGTACCATTTTGACATGCAACTCGATTTGATCGGCATCGGTGTTAATAAAATATCTCTCTGGAAGCAGACTGAAGTGCGCCTCAATTTCTTCTTTGGATACACCGTCTATGCGGCGTTGGAATATTTCCTGATTTAGCATAACGATCTGTTCCTTTCGCTTACGTTGAAGGACCGTTTCTCCTGCATACTGTTCCAGAGTCTTCTGATAGAGTATGCGGTGCATGCTTTCTTTGTAATTGTTCCAAAGTGTGGGAGCCGTGCCTCGGGCATCGCAATAGGTATGCACATAGAGTAGCCGAAGCTTATCGGGGTCTTCCATGAATTTTGCAAATGAGGCTGCCGTCTGGGGGTCATCAAGATCAAAACGTTGCCAGATTCGTGCCATTTCGAGGTGGTGGCGTATAATAAATAGAATTTGTTTCTGTGCTTCCGGTAGAATCGAGAACCGGTCGAGTATCGGTTGGGCGAGCCGAACACCGTTGATGTCATGGTTTTTGATGCCCTCAGCCTTGCCTATGTCATGGAGGAGTAAGATGAGGTAGAGGATCTTCGGGTCTTCGATTTGGCGCAGTTCTTTTTCGTAGGGAACGGCATCCGGATGTGCTTTGAGGAAGATGTCGTCGAGATGCTTGATCGTTCGAAGTACATGCATGTCTGCGGTGTACCGGTGGTAGTACTCGTGCTGGACCATACAGGTGAGCTGGCCGAATTCAGGCAGATAGCGCCCGAGTACACCGATTTCGTGCATCGACAGGAGTATGGGATAGACCTGACCCGGTTCCCGCAGGATAGATAGAAAACTCTTTGCGGCAGAGGGGCTGTTAATTACTTTGCCATCAATCAGGGGGATCGAGCGGGAGATGCGATGTTGCAGTTCGCTGTCAAAGGCGGCACCAAATTGCTGCTTGTAGCGAAAGATGCGGATGAGGCGCTCGGGGGCTTCTTTAAAGACATTTTTGGTGGTGGCGCTGAGGGTATCTTCCTCCAGCAGAAAGCCGTCGATATGGCGTACTGGGCGGTGCTGGTGCGCACGAAGGGCTTCTTTGAAGCTGATCCGTGTGCCCCACCGGCTCGAATTGCCCTTCGTCAGGGCAAGCCGTTTCTTGAGATACTCGCTAGTGTGGTAGATCGTCCTTGCCGCAGAGTAGTAATCCTTCATGAAGGCCTCGACTCGCTGAAAAATGTCTTCTTGTGGGTAGAGTAGTTTTTCTGCGATAACCGGCTGTAGCTCGAGATCGAGCTTGTCGTTGGGTCGGCGATTATTGAGGTGAATTTCAGTTCTTATGCGGAGAAGAAAGTGGTAAGCTTTTTCCATGGCGATTCGTTCATCGCGTCGGAGCATTTTTGCTTTTTCCAATTCACGAAAGCTGCGAAAGCCAAACTTCAGGTTGGCCGTCCAGAGGATATTTTGAAAGTCGCGCAGGCCACCCACTCCATTTTTGATTTCCGGCTCCTGTAGGTAGGGCGTGTTGCCGTATTTTTTGTGGCGTATTTTTTCGTCGTGCAGCCGCTGTTGGATGTATTTTGCGATATTGTCTTTTTTGCAAAATTTCTGGAAACGTTCGGTCATATCCGTGAAGACAGGCCGTGAACCGCAGATGAAGCGCGATTCGAGTAATGCGTTTTTGGACTGGATTTCAGAGTGGGCTTCGTCGATGACTTCTTTGCTGTTGCGAGAGGCGTGACCAATCTTCCAGCCGAGATCCCAGAGTGGGTAGAGGATTTCTTCGGTAAGGATGGATTGGAAGACCGCGAAGCGTTTCTTGTTGTTGATCTTCTCGGGGTAGAGAAACATGATATCGATATCGCTGTGCGGGTTGAGCTCTCCACGGCCGTAACCACCGGTAGCGATTAGGGCGAGCTTACAAGGCAATCGACCTTCGCGGGTGGAGTATTCGTCGAGGGCACCAAGAAAGAGGTTTTCGATCACAACATCGACCATCGCCGCTCGTGCCTGGCAGACTCGAAAGCCGGAATCTCCTTTCCGATGGTAACGTTTGAGCATCTCGTTTTCGAGTGCGACAAATCGTTTGTATGCAGGTAATTGTTTATGTCGGGGTACGCCCGGGTCAAAAACAAGGCGTTTTTGGGCGTGTTTGTGGAGGCGGCGGAAGACTGGATTTTCCTTCAGAAACATAGGCTGTTTGGGAATGCTTCTAGGAACCTCCTTTTTATCGTTTGGGTCAAGCGACTTTGGGTGAAGAAGTGCGGACTTTGGCCTTGCTGGTGGCAGCGGCTCGTGTGAAGGTTCTTTATTTCTTAATTTTTACGCTAACGAATTATGCAAATTACCGAAGATACAGTCGTTTCCATGGATTACTTATTGAAGGATGATTCCGGGACAATTATCGATCAATCGTCGCCGGGGCAGCCGCTCGTCTACTTGCACGGGCACAAAAATATTATACCCGGTTTGGAAGCACAACTGGAGGGTAAGGTTGCGGGCGCATCTGTCGAAGCACGGGTCGCACCGATGGATGGCTATGGTGAGTTTAATCCGCAATTGGAGCAGGTTGTGCCGCGTGATCGCTTTCAGGGCGTGGAGGAACTAGGTGTCGGCATGCAATTTCAAGCGAACACCGAACAGGGTCCAGTTTCTGTGCGCGTGACGAAAGTGGAGGGTGACTCAGTGACCGTCGACGGGAATCATCCACTGGCTGGTCAGCACTTAAATTTTTCGGTGACGATTCAGGAAGTGCGTGAAGCGACGCAGACTGAGAAGGATCACGGACACGTAGAAGCCGAGGACAGCGGTTGCTGTGGCGGCGGCAGTGGTGATTCCGGTGGTGGTTGCGGTTGCAGCTAGCTGTTCGCTTTAAGCGGAACGTGTGGATCGATCGGACCGATTGGTTTTTGGTCGGATGTACCAAAAGCCGCATAGCTTACGTGAACGAACTGCGATCGGCACGAGCATCATAAAGAAAATCCATCCCAGCATTTGCGGGCCGGTGTACCAGTTGAGTTTTCGGGCCGAAGTCAGTACAGGCTCGTGGGCGAGAATTTTGAAGTGCATACTACGGCGGGATCCCCAG
Source organism: Opitutia bacterium UBA7374 (assembly GCA_002469895.1). GTDB lineage: Bacteria > Verrucomicrobiota > Verrucomicrobiia > Opitutales > Coraliomargaritaceae > UBA7374. Next base: position 8,957 of record DKOA01000005.1, on the reverse strand, counting down.
CGCTTAAGACGGTTAGACATTCGGACTTCTTCGCTGGCATAGAGTTTTTCATCGAATCCACCTTCATGGATAAAAGCTTCGCGCAGACAAAACAGGTAGCTCCCGGCTGCCGTGCGGGTGAGCTTGGAGATTTTTTCCCAGAGCCCGATACCGAAACGTCCGATGGCATTTACCTCGCCCTCAAAGTGTACGACTGCACCGCCGCCTACGCAATTTCCCTGACGGAGTGCATCCAGTGTGTGGGTCAGTAGGGTGGGGCTGATGCGGGTATCGGCATCGATAAAGATCAAGTATTTTCCGGAACTTACCCGGAAGCCGGCATTACGGGCGCGCGCGATCTGGTTAAACGATTCAAAGACAACACGGTCGGCTCCGTGTTGCGCGGCAATGTGTGCGGTGTCATCGCTGGAGTTGTTATCGACTACGATGAGCTCGCCGGTAGCAGACTGTGCTTCCATCGCTGCCCGGGTGGAAGCCAGTGTTTTGGGGAGTTCTCCGGCCTCGTTATAGGCGGGTATGATAATACTGTAGGTCACGACTACGGATCGTAGCGAACCGGTTGGACTTACCCGTGATCCCGTGCTTGTGCCTTCCTGGCTAGGATCAGATAAGCATGAGAGCGGGTGCTTCAAGGATTTCCTTGAGCGCCTGCAGGTATTGAGCGCCGACGGCTCCGTCTATTGTACGGTGGTCGCCGGAGAGCCCGACTTTCATGGTCTGCCCGATGACGATTTGGTCGAACTCATTGACTACAGGTTTCTTGATCGTCGCTCCAATGCTGAGGATGGCCGCATTGTTGGGATTGATGATTCCGTAAAAGTCGGAGATGCCGAACATACCAAGATTGGTGACTGTAAGGGTGGAGCCGCTCATTTCATCGGGTGCGAGTTTTTTGTCGCGCGCCTTTTTGATCAGCGTTTTGGCTTCGGCACTGATTTGGTGAAGGTTTTTAGACTCGGCTGCACGGATGACCGGTGTGAGGAGGCCGTCATCGATGGCCACACCAAATGCGAGGTGAACGTTAGCGTGCTGCTGGATGGTCTCGCCCTCCCAGGATCGGTTGATTGCCGGGACACGGCGAACGGCTTCGGCTGCTGCCTTTAGGGTGAGGTCATTGACTGAAAATTTGATCCCGCCCTGTTCTTTTGGGAGGTCGGCGTATTTGGCATTGATTGCTTTGCGGAAGGCGGCCAGCGGTGCGCCGTCGACTTCCATTTGAAGATAGAAATGGGGGGCCTGTGTTTTTGAGCCAACAAGTGCGCGGGCGATGCTTTTGCGCATATTGGAAACCGGGAGTGAGAGGGCTTCCATGGCCGGTGCCGCTGGTCTAGCTGCGGCGGGGGCATTACCGGCAGCGAGAACATCTGCTTTTACGATTCGTCCGCCGGGGCCACTGCCTTGAATGGCCGCGAGGTCGATACCTTTGTCGGCGGCAATTTTTTTAGCTAAGGGAGAGGCTTTGACCGGGCCGCTGGCTGTGACCGGTGCGGGTGTTGCCGGGGCAACGGGTGTGGGAGCGGCTGCGGGCGTGGTCGGCGCGGGCTCGGCGGGGGCTGGTGCGGCTTCTTCGGCGGCTTCAGGAGCCGGTGTCGAATCGACTTCCGGTGCGTCTTCGCCGGCTTCACCAATGGCAGCGATGGCACCTCCTACGGGGACTTCATCGCCTGCGCTGCAGTACTGTTTGAGAAGGACGCCGTCTTCAAAACACTCGACTTCCATGGTGGCCTTATCGGTCTCAACTTCGGCGATCATGTCGCCGTTGGAGACCGGGTCGCCCTCGTTTTTCAACCAGTTGACCAGTGTGCCTACGGTCATGGTATCGCTGAGTTTGGGCATGTCGATGAGTGTAGCCATTGTAAGTGTCTGGGTTGTAGTTTATAAGATAGTCGTCTTTTATTCCATCAGTGCGAGGGCGCGTTCGATGATGCGTTCCTCGTTGGGGATCTGCCAGTCCTCGAGTGGCTTGGCGTAAACCTGTGGGGCATCGATGGCCGAGACGCGGTGGATGGGAGCGTCGAGGTAATCGAATGCTTTGTACTGAATAAGGTGGGAGATCTGAGCGTCGACTCCGCAGTAGGGCTTGTTTTCTTCGACGAGTAGTGCGCGTCCGGTTTTTCTGACGGATTCGAGGATAGTTTCTTCGTCGAGTGGACGGATAGAGCGCAGGTCGATGAGTTCAGCAGAAATGCCGTGCGTTTCTTCGAGGGTCTTTGCGGCTTCGAGTGCGATCATGGCGCAACGTCCGTGCGAGACGATGGTCATGTCGGTACCCTCTTTGAGAATATTAGCAACGCCGAGTTCAACGATATATTCTTCTTCTGGGACTTCCCATTCCTGTCCGTAAAGGAGGGTGTTTTCCATAACGAATACGGGGTCGTTGTCACGGATCGCAGCTTTCATTAGGCCTTTTGCGTCATAGGCGTTGGAAGGACAGACGACTTTGAGGCCCGGATGATTGGCTACGAGATTTTCCGGGGTGTGGGAATGAGTGGCGCCGACGTTGGTTCCGCCATTGGCCGGGCCGCGCACGACGATGGGGACATTCATTAGACCGCCGGACATATAGCGACAGAACGATGCATTATTAAAAAGCTGATCGAATGCGACGTAGCTAAAGGACATGAACATCATTTCGATGACAGGACGGATGCCGAGTGCGGAGGCACCGATCGCGAGGCCGGAAAAAGCGGCTTCAGAGATGGGCGTGTCGATAATACGCTTGTCTCCGTATTTATCCCACATGCCTTCGGTGACTTTATAGGCACCATTATACTGGGCGACTTCCTCGCCCATGATGCAGACATTTTCGTCGCGCTCGATTTCTTCAGAGAGTGCTTGCTTGATAGCTTCGCGGTAAGTGATGCGTGGCATGGTAAAAGAGAGTTCGGTTTCGATTGTCTAGTCGTTGAAGAAATAGCTGCCCTTGAGGCGGCCTTCGGTGTCGTTATCGACTTCCCAGTAGACATCCGTTTGGATTTCGCTGCGTGGGGCTACCGGGCTGTCCTCAGCGAATTTGGCAGAGGCATCGGCTTCCGCTTTTTTCTCGTTACTGATTTCTTTCGCAAGGTCTTCAGTCAACGTGCCGTCGCTCAGTAGTTGTTCTTTGAGGACATTGATCGGGTCTTTATTCTTCTTATATTCCTCGATTTCTTCTTTGGTCCGATATTTCTCGTGGTTCGCATCGGCTACGGAGTGTCCTCGGTAACGGTAGGTGCGGATTTCAAGAAGGAAAGGTTTATGGCTGTCGCGGGCGCGGGTCATTGCACGGTCGGCAACTTCGCGCACTTCGAATACGTCATGCCCGTCACAGGACTCCCACTCGATGCCGAAGCCCTCGGCTCGACTGGCCAATTCTTTTTCGGCGGAAGAGCGTTCGAGGCTGGTGCCCATAGAGTAGCCGTTATTTTCGATGACGAAGACGACGGGGATATCCCAAAGAGAAACAAGATTCAGCGTTTCCATAAAGGCACCTTGATTGACCGCACCATCACCAAGGAAACAGACGCAGCAACCGTGCAGGCCTTTATATTTTAGGGCGAAGGCGAGGCCAGCGCCGAGGGGGGTCTGGCCGGCTACGATACCGTGGCCTCCCCAGAAGTTTTTATCCGGGGCAAAGAAGTGCATGGAGCCGCCCTTTCCTTTGGAGCAACCGGTGTGCTTGCCAAACATTTCGGCCATACATTCGTTCATCGACATGCCGACTGCAAGAGCGTGTCCGTGGTCGCGGTAGGCGGTTATAATGTGGTCGTTGGGGCCCATTAGAGAGGTGATCCCCGCAGCGACTGCTTCTTGCCCGATATAGAGATGAAGAAATCCACCGATCTTTCCCTGATTATAGGCTTGCAGTGAACGCTCCTCAAAACGGCGAATGCCGACTATGGTGCGATACAGTGTGAGCTTCTCTTCCGTGGAGAGCTTAGCGTTGACGGGCGCAGCGACGAAGTCAGCTTGTTTGGCTCCCTTCGTTTTATCTGCTGTGGCGGTTTTTTTCTGCGTAGTGGCCATACCTAAGCTCATTAGTTTGCATTATTGGTGCCGATGACAAGTAAATAGCGGCTTTCCTTCCACAGGGCAATCTGGAGATTTCTTTTGTCGGCAATCAGCGATTGAGGAGGCGGTCTCTCATGTTCGGTGAAACCGGTTTTGCGCCGAGCCAGATACTGAAATAGTATTTTGCGAATTCTTTGCCTCGAATTTGGATGCGTTGTTCGTCGTTATAAATAAAGGTGGTTCCTTTTTTCGGGTGAAAACGAAGGATTGCCCGATCCCCTTTACTGATTTCGGTGTAGGTGTCGTGGAGTTGGGTGACGCGCTCACTGATTGCCTCCAATTGGGCGGGCAAGAGGTTTTTTTCGAGCATCCGGTTGGCAGACCGCAGGACGGTAGTTTTTTTGACGTCGCGGAGGTAGTGCAAGTGTAATTCGAAGGGGCAATCTGCGGAGAGCAAAGTTTCAGTTGTGGCGTCATGGGGGGCCAGCAGGGAAGCTTCATAGACTTTAAAAATGCCGTGGTGTAGGTAGCGGCAACTACCGCGAAGCTGCAATGTTAAGTCTTCTTTCTCTAGTGTATCGCTCTGTAGACTGACGGGTATGATGAGTGCCAGAATTGCTAGCAGCTGACTGGCCAGGCGCATTATCTAGGCGCGTGGCTTGGGCACAATGGTGGACAAGCCGCCATCGATGACAAAAACCTGCCCGGTAACAAAGCGAGCGGACTCGCTGAGTAGCCAATCTGCCAGACTGGCGACATCTCCGGAGTGTGCAATATCGCCTAGAGGGTGCATGCGTTTGGAGATTTGGAGGGCTTGTTCGCTGGAAATGATGGGTTTGGCCAGTGGGGTGTCGGTCAGACTTGGGGCGATGGCATTGATCCGGATACCACGTGGTGCGTAGGTCGCCGCGGCGGACCGCACCATGGCTTCGATGCCACCCTTGGCTGCCGCGATGGCCTCGTGGTTGGCGATACCGGTTTGGGCCGCAGCGGTACTGAAAAAGAGACAGGTGCCACCGCCGGGCTGTTTCTGCATGTGTTTGGCAACTGCAGAGAGTGCGTAGAAGGCGCTGGAAAGATTGGTTTGAAGAGTTTGTGCCCAGTTTTCCGGAGAGGTCAGGTGAGCCGGTTTGATCAGGATGGAGCCGATGGCGTGGACGTAAGCGTCTATCCGGCCATGATTTGCGATGGTTTGGTTAATAAAGGCGTTGATTGCCTCTGGCTCAGTCGCGTCGAGGACTTGTGTTTGGATGCCGGGCAAATCGGCTTCGAGTGCCTGTAGTTTGTCTGCGGAGCGGGCATAGCCACAAAGCAAGGCTTCCTGCTTGTGAAGGGAGGCAGCGAGGGTCGAACCGATTCCGCCGCTGATTCCGCCGATAACGATACATTTTTCGGGGGTGTTTGATTGCATTCTAACAGAACGCTCCGGGAGGGTCGGTCATTACAAGCTGACATTGGGCTTGAAAGAAGTGTGCGCAGAGCCAGCGTAGGACAGCTAATTACCTGCGAATAATGTCTGATATTGCAAAAGCCTACGATCCTGCAGAGGTGGAGCCACGGTGGTATGATAAGTGGCTCGAGTCCGGTTGTTTCCGTGCCCGTGTTGATCCGGCGCGCGCGCCGTACTGTATCATGATTCCGCCACCGAATGTGACCGGGATGCTGCATATGGGCCATGTTTTGGATAATACCTTGCAGGACATATTTATACGTCGGGCGCGATTGGAGGGGAAATCGGTGCTCTGGCAACCGGGGACAGATCATGCCGGTATCGCTACGCAGACCAAGGTAGAGAGGCAGTTGCGCGAGGCTGGTGAGCCAAACAAGTATGAACTCGGCCGGGAGGCTTTTCTTGAAAAGGTATGGGAATTTCGGGAGCAATCCGGTGGTGTTATATTAAATCAACTGCAAAAGCTGGGCGCTTCCTGCGATTGGGAGCGGACGAGTTTTACCCTGGATGAGGATTATTCGAAGGCGGTGTTGCGTGCTTTTGTAGATTTGTACAAGCGGGGTTACATTTACCGTGGCCAACGGATGGTTAACTGGTGCCCCGCTACGCACACGGCGATCTCTGATGAGGAGGTCAATATGAAGCCGCAGAATGGCTTTTTCTATAAAATGCGCTATGAATTGGTCGAGCCGGATGGCGAGCGTACCCATTTGGAAATTTCCACGACCCGTCCGGAGACGCTGATGGGAGATTCTGCAGTCGCTGTGCACCCGGAAGATGAACGCTATAAACATTTGATCGGAAAGTCGGTATGGCGTCCTTTCCCAAAGGCAGCGATCCCGATCATCGGCGATGCCTACGTAGACCGTGAATTTGGCACAGGCTGCCTAAAAGTGACGCCTGCGCATGACAAGAATGACTTTGAGATCGGGCAGCGGCACAACTTGGCGCTTATTGAAGTGATCGATCATGATGGCCGCTTGAATCAGCTGGCGGGAGAAGATTTCGCCGGGATGGATCGTTTTGAAGCAAGAAAGAAGGCGGCAGAGAAGCTGGATGGGATGGGTCTTCTTCTCGAGAGAGAGCCCTACGAAAACACGGTAGGCTTTTCCGAACGGGGTGATGTGCCGATTGAACCCCGCCTTTCGGAGCAATGGTTCTTACAATACCCTAAAGTGGAAGCCGCCAAGCGCGCTGTAGAAGCGGGTATTATACAGTTTCATCCCGATCGTTGGAAAAAGACTTACCTGCACTGGTTAAACGGGATTCAGGATTGGTGTATCAGTCGTCAACTCTGGTGGGGTCATCGGATTCCAGTCTGGTACCGCAAGGGGATCGATCGTGCTGACCTTAATTTTGAAGACCCGGAGCAAGTGCACGTCTCGGTGGAAGGCCCGGCAGACCCGGAAAACTGGGAACAGGAGGCAGATGTACTGGATACCTGGGCATCTTCCTATCTTTGGCCGATGGCTAATCTCGGCTGGCCGCAGCCGGATGCGGATGAGCAGAAGGAACTGGACTACTGGTACCCGACTTCAACTTTGGTTACGGGCTTTGACATTATTTTCTTTTGGGTGGCACGTATGATTATGGCCGGCCTGGAGTTGTACGGAGAAAATCGAAAAGAACTATCGGATGAGGCGATTGCGCGGCGTATTCCTTTTAAGAATGTCTACATCCATGGATTGATCCGGGATGAGAAAGGACGCAAGATGTCGAAGTCTCTGGGGAATTCGCCGGATCCTCTGGATTTGATTGCGAAATTCGGGGCTGATGGACTGCGTTTTGGGATATGTAACATAGCTCCCAGTGGTTCGGATATTCTCTTTTCGGAGGATCGTATTCAGATAGGTCGAAATTTTTGCAACAAGCTCTGGAATGCGGCCCGCTTTCGTCAGATGTCTGGTCCGATGGGAGACAATTCGAGTTTTAAGGCGATTGTTCATCGAATCGATCCGACCCTGATGGATGATTACGACCACTGGATTGTGGCTCGCTTAGAGGAGGCTACGGCAGATGTGGCGAAGTGTTTTACGGGCTATGAACTGGCTCCGTTGACGCATCATATCTACTCGTTCTTCTGGAGTGATTTTTGTGACTGGTATGTAGAGGCTTCGAAAGGGAAGCTTAAGGGAGAAGCGGCTATGCGGGATAATTGCTTGGCCATTCAGGATTTGATTTTACGGCAGGTGCTTCTCTTGGCCAACCCGGTGATTCCTCATATTACTGAGGAATTGTGGGAGTCTCTTGGTTATGCGACCGCAGTTTCATTTATTCAAAATGCGGGTAACCTGAATCTATCGACCGTTGGCGCGCATCTGCAGACTGATGTGGACGCCGTGCAGCGCGTTATTCAACTGAATGGGTTGATCTCGGAAGTGCGTGGGTTAAAGGCAAAATATAATTTAGCGAGCAAGCGCGATGTGGTCATTTTTTACGGATCCGAAGGCGAGGCTGCAAATACGGTTGCGGCGAACAGCGGACTTGTTTGCACGCTGGCCGGACTCGGACGACTGGAGTCTGCAGATGCAGAAGCGACGGATGGCCTGCCCGCTGCGGTTACACCGCTTGGGACGATTTATCTGGACCTCGGAAGTTCTATCGATGTGGAAGCGGAGAGGGCACGCCTGAGCAAGGAGTTGGCAAAGCTGGACAAATTGGTGGCAGCCGGTGAAGGCAAGTTGAGGAATCCGAAGTTTACCGAGAGTGCGCCTGCGCAGGTTGTTGAGGGGGCCCGCAAGCAGCTTGCGGAGACCTCTCAAAAGCGCGACGAAACGCGTCGTATTTTGCTAAGCCTATAGCTTTGGAAGCGACTTTCCGGGCATCATTTCGATGAGGTCGGAATATATGAGATACAAAAAAACCCCGGCGAACCGGGGTTGATGAGAATGGTGTGTATCTCGATGATTAGCCTCTATTCTCAGGACTTCGGTCGGATTCACTCGGCACTTGCACAGACGGATCATCTTCAGGTTCAGGGGTCACGACAGGGCCTTCGCCAGTGTCTGGTTCCGTGTTTGTGCCGGCAGCATCCTGCGCATCATTTGAACCTGTAGTCGCTGCATCCACAACGTCCGTTACGTTTACTCCGGAAGATTCTGCGCCTTCGACGGCCCCTGTGGTCGCACCGGCCGATGCTGCGTCGGCAACTGTGTTCACATCAGCACCGGAGGCTTCTGCGCCCTCAATTGCACCAGTAGTGGAACCGGATGATGCGGCTTCAGCGGCATCCGTTACACTGGATCCTGTATCCACCGCAGCTTGAATGGCACCCGAAGTGGCCCCTGAAGAGGCCGCTTCTGCTACATCGATTGCATCGGTCCCCGTATCCACCGCGGCTTGAACGGCACCCGAGGTGGCACCCGAAGATGCCGATTCTACGGCTGCAGCAACTTGTTGAGAATTGGCCCCGGCTTCAACAGCGGCTTCAACTGCACCAGCTGTGGCACCGGAAGACGCGGCTTCGACGACCTCGACAACATCGCGGGAATCGACCACCCCGTCGCTGTTGATATCG
>DKOA01000016.1:55223-58516 GCA_002469895.1 Opitutia bacterium UBA7374 | reverse complement strand
GGGGATGTTTCTCCACAGGGAGTCCATCGGGGTGCCTCTTTGGATCTTTTGGCGAAGCGCGCCTGGCGTAATCTTCGTTGGACTCAGAAGAATCAGTGGGACGGCATCGAGAAGGGTACCTCAATCGAGACGGTCGTCGAGAAGCTCGGCGTACCACCCCGCACAGTCAAGTCCCTCAAGCCCCGGGTCGATCTCGTCTATTTTTATGAAACCAGCCTCCGCGACAGCGTGAACGGGGTGCGTGGTAAAATTGCTTTCAAGGATGGAGTTGTAACTACCGTAGCGAAGCCTGACTTTAGTCAGCTCAGTGCCAGCCCCTGATACTCGGGGGATGCTCTGTAGCTGCTAAAAGTAAACAAACAACAAGCAAACTACAGACAATGAAAAACAAAATTACACTCGCATCCGCCTTTTTGGCGGCAGCCAGCCTCGCGACTGCGGAAATCGTTATTAACGATTTCCTCTCTTTCGAAGGCTTTGTCGATATGTCCTACTCGCATGTCGATGTAGACGAAGGAGGTTCGGACAACAGCTACGGCCTGGATCAGGTCGAGATCAACTGGCTCTTCGACTTCGATCAAGTCAGCGGAGTCGTTGATTTCGCTTACTATGGATCGGAAGCCGATAATACTGCCATCAGCAACAATGATGAAACCCAACTCGAGCAGGCCTATGTGACCTACAGCTTCGATGACGGCACCGCCCTTACAGCTGGTCGCTTTCAGTCGATGCTTGGTTTCGAAGCCTTCGAGCCGACCGGACTCTATCAAAAGTCCTTCGCTTATGATGCAGAAACGAATATTTTGCCCAGTTATGGTGAAGGGGTAAAGTATACCTATGAAAGCGGAGATGCCTTCTTCGGAGTTGCTTTAATCAACTCTTATAATAGTGATGCCAGTTTCACCAATGGTCGTTCCGGTCGCTTGGGTGGTTCAGGTGATTCTGACTACGCGGTCGAAGTCGCTGGTTCCTATCTCACAGATGGATTGACGCTTTTTCTCGGTGGTTATTTTGAAAATCGTGATTCCAGCGAGCCGATGACTCCGGATGGCAGCACCTATGTAATCAATGCTTACGCCACTTATGAGACGGGTGCATGGCTCTTCGCTGGTGAAGTTAACTTCGGCAATAGCGAAAGCGATGCTTACGGCCTGAGCGATGTTCTGGATGAAACTGTAGCACGGGGTGCGAACTCAGATGATGATGCGATGTCCGCTTTAATTATGGCGAACTACGCTTACAACGAAGCCGCTTCGATTACCGGACGTATCAGTTATGAGTCATTGGATTTTTCGAAAAGTACTTTCGTTAATGACACTGGTATCTTCGAGGCAGAGTTAGAAACGAAGCAAACTAAGTATACCCTCGCTCATGGTTACGCGTTCACGGACAATTTGTTCCTCGTTACGGAAATCAGCTTTATTCAGGCAGAAATTGACCTGCCTGGCCTCGGCAGTCTGGATGCCGACGGTCTTGAAGGAGCCGTTGAGTTGATCTTTGCTTTCTAGGCAGGGATTCCGTTTTCTCGTTTAGTCGATTTACAGAGTCCACCGGAATGTATCCGGTGGACTCTTTTTTGCCTTCTTCAGGGCGTGTTGCTGTGCGCTTTTGAGTCGTGTTTAGGGAGCAAAATTAGGCGAAAACACCGCTTGACTTCGTCCCGAGAGCCAGCAGTTTCTAGAAAAACTATTATAACTATTAATATGTATTCTTTCTAACTTTTTTTCCTGTGGTGTGCCTGTTGTTGCCTGCGTCGGGTATCACTCGGCGTTTTGCAGATCACCACTTTTCTGATTTTGGTTTGTCCGGTTGAAGCCGTTTTGATTCGCCGGACTGAAGATAAACAACAAACAAAAATACTACCCGATATGAAAAACAAGATAGTCATCGCATCCGCCTTTGTGGCGGCTTCCAGTCTCGCAACTGCGGAAATCATTATCAATGACTTCCTCTCTTTCGAAGGCTTTGTCGATATGTCCTACTCACACACTGATAATGATGTATCCGGATCGACAGATTCCGATAACAGCTTCGGTGTTGACCAAGTTGAGATCAATTGGCTCTTCAACTTCGATAAGGTCAGTGGTGTCATTGATTTCGCTTACACCGGTTCCGATGCATCGGATACTCCCGTGGGCAGTGGTGATGAGACACAGCTTGAACAAGCTTATGTGACGTATTCTCTTGAAGATGGTACCGCGATCACAGCCGGTCGTTTTGAGTCGATGCTTGGTTTTGAAGCTTTTGAGCCGACAGGCCTCTACCAGTACTCACTGGCCTATGACTTCAGCTTCCTTCCCGGCTATAGTGAAGGTGTGAAGTACACCTATGAGAGCAGTGATTTCTTCTTCGGTGCGTCTCTGCTTAGCAGTTATGACAACACAGTCGGCCGTTTGGGTGGTTCCAATCGCGCATTGTCGAATGACCCCAATGATGCCCTCGATTCCGACTACGCTGTCGAGTTAGCGGCTTCCTACTTATTGGATAACATCACCTTCTTCCTCGGCGGTTACTACACAGATGTGAATTCTAACGAAGCTGATAATGATGGAAGCATCACCGCAATGAATGCGTATGTTACCTACGAAACCGGTACATGGTTATTTGCCGGTGAGCTCAATGCCGGAAATAATGAGCAAGGTGCGACCGACACCGACCTTTATTCCGGTCTTCTCATGGCTAACTACGCTTACAGCGAAGTCGCTTCGGTTACCGGTCGTGTAAGCTACGAGTCGAGCGATGCGGATACTCTTGAGCTTAGCCAGACAAAGCTGACGCTGGCGCATGGATATGCCTTCACTGACAACCTCTTTCTGGTCACAGAAGTGAGCGTTGTTGACGGTGAAATAGATACAGCGGGAGTCGAAACTGATAGCGAATCACTCGCCGGTGCCGTTGAGTTGATCTTTGCATTCTAATTGGGATTTTCGTTAGAAGATTTCTCTTTTTCCGCCCTCCGGAGTTCGCTCCGGGGGGCTTTTTAGTGACAGATGAAGGCAGATTAGAGATGCATTCAAAAAGCGCCGAATGACGCATGCCGGAGCCCGAAAATTAACGAAAAAATCTATTAGTAGCCATTGATTAAACGGATCGAGACAGATTTCACTCCGCAAACTATTCATCTTTTTTTATCCGTATACATCCGTCGCATTCTTTCCCTTTTTCAAACCAAGCTGTGTTTTTCTACAAAACATCGCTTGACTTCAGAAAGACGGATTCTAGCTTTTGCTCCTTTCCTTGGTTCAAGGGGTAGTAGCTCAGTTGGTTAGAGCGCCGGCCTGTCACGCCGGAGG
>DKOA01000016.1:16702-54904 GCA_002469895.1 Opitutia bacterium UBA7374 | reverse complement strand
CACGCCGGAGGCCGCGGGTTCGAGTCCCGTCTATCCCGCCACTTGTTCCCGCAACTGGCGGGTTTTTTATATTCGGAGTGGAGATAAAGCGGTAAAAAAAGCTTTTGCCAGATCAGTCGGGTCGGGCTTAATCAATGGTTCTAACGATGTTGCCTCTTGTATTTGCTTATTTGCGTCGCTCGTTCCTCCCCGGAATGTTGCTGGCAGTTGTGCTTCCGGGAACTTCATTGTCTGCCGAGGCACCGCTCAGACCAACCGGAAATCAACCGACCATCGCCGGCAAGATTTTCTTTGAAGAGCAGCTGGCATCAGTGAATCGAGCGCTGGAATCGGGATTGCCCGGTTTGGCCGCCACTTTGTCTGCGAAATTGCTGGCACAGGCTTCGATCGATCCATCACAACAGACCGAAGTGGCCGCCAGTCGTGCGGCTGCATTAATTGCCCGCCAGCGTTTTGAGGAGGCTCGACGGGTTCTTCAGACGGTGCCGGAAACAATGCGTGGAGCGGTGCACTGGTTGTATCTTGCGGCGGCCCTCTATGGTGACAGTTCCTCTGTCGATGGAGTCGCGATGCGAGCGGCTTTGGATCGTGTGGAGGTGTCTGCCTTGGACGACCGGGACGCTCCCTGGTATTATTTATTGACCGGCTTGCTGGCTGAGTGGGAAGGCTCGGATATTGCACTGGATACGATCTTTGAACGCGCTGCAGCCGAAGCGGTTTCACCGGTACAAGCGGCATTCTTTCGGAGTCTTTCACTGCGTGAATTGATCCGAGGTGTGCCGGTCGACGCTTCTTTGGCATCTGTATTACGCCGTGAGGTCGAGGCAAATTGGGGTACGCCATCTGCCTTTGCTTTTGTTCAGCAGCGCGTAGTCGTCCTTTACAAACTGGGTCGCAGGGCGGATGCGGAGCGTCTGATTGATCGGGCGCTGGGAGATCCGGTTTCCGGCCTGAATGCTCGTGCGCGGGATCAGTTGCTCTTGCTTCGCGCCATGCTGCAGGGAGAGGATAGCATCAGTGGTCGAGCGGCTCTTCGGGAATTGATCCGTAACGGCTTAGACCGGGAGGTCATGCTGGCAGCTCTCCAATTGCTGGCCGATGTGAATAGTGATCTGGGTCGAGCAGAGTTTTCAGATTTCCTCAATGAAATGATCGATGGGGCGAGGGTACACCCCTTACTCGGTCAAATGTATTATCTGCGAAGCGAGTTGGCGCTGGCGGGAGGCAACAGCAGGCAGGCAGAGTCAGATGCCCGCTTTCTCTTGGAGCAGTATCCCGGTCTCGAGCAGATCGATAATGTTTACCGGATGTTTGCATTTGCTGCTCTGCAGCGCACCCCACCGCAGTATCGTGTGGCGGCCGATTTCCTCAATCAACTGCGCGAGCGGGATCTGCCGAATAGTCGCCGTCGTTTGATCGATCGTTTGATTGGAGACTGCTACTTCCTGAAAGGGGATTATGCGGATGCTGCAGATTTTTATCGTTCAGCGCGTGCTGTCGATGGAGAGGGCGAAGTCGGCCTTTTCCTGCGATTGGCAACAGCGGAACTGCGCGATGGGCAATTGGATGCGGCGATCGAGTATGTCGATGCAGTGGATGCCGCTGGTGCCGTTCCCGTACTGGAGCGCTGGCAGGTGGAGTGGAATCTGGCCCGTTCGCTCCAAGCCAGAGGAGCGGTGGAGACTGCTTTGTCGCGACTGCAGCGTTTGTTTGATGCCGATGCGGATGCCACGATACCGGCTGCTTTGGATTTACGCCTGCGCTGGTTGGAGGCGCGCCTGCGAATGAGTGCAGGCCTTACCGAGGATTTACTTTCTTTGGTAGACGCTTTGCTCGTGCGTATCGAATCGATACCGCAAGGGATGCTGGAGGCAGAAGATGCTCAATTGCTGGCAACGGAGTCGTTGCTCCTAAAAGCGGAACTGGTATTTCAGTCGGGAGATGCCGAGGGTGGTCGTACGCTGCTGTTTGATTTGCGCAAGCGTTTTGCGGTGAGCGAGGCGACCGAGCGATCCTTCCTGCTGGAGGCGGACTTTTATTTGGAGGCGGGCAATTTAGAGGCGTCTCAGAAAACACTGGCGGCTTTGGCCGAGCAGTATCCTGAGAGCCGTTTCGCGCCGCAGGCACTTTTGGAGGCGGCTTTGACCGGGCAGTCACGGGGGGCCGATTATTTTGAGGATGCGGTGCGTATTCTGGAGATCCTGGCGGAAAACTATCCAGAGGATCCGCTGGTCTTTTTGGCCAAGTTGAAGCAGGGCGATTTACTGCGATTGATGAACGATTTTACGGGGGCACAAATTATCTACGAGAATTTGATCAACCGTTATCCGGAGCATCCCCGACAGTATGTCGCCGTGCTCGGGCAGGCGGATTGCCTATTGGCGCAGGCGCGCGATGAGCCAGACAAACTGGAGAAGGCATCACAGATCTTTGAGCGCCTGCTTGATCTGACGAATCTACCGGTGGATTATCAGGCAGAGGTGGCCTGCAAGTATGCCTTCTTGCTGGAGAAGCGAGGTCTCGATGAGTCGGCTGAGTCGGTTCGTACCCTCGCGGTGGGGCGCTTATTATTGGATCAGGAGAATGCGCTCCAGTTGGGAGAGCCGGGTCGTTACTGGATGGCGCGAGCCTTATTCGATTTAGGGAGCGGTTTAGAAGAGCGGGGGGATGCTGCAGAGGCGCGCCGTGTTTACCGGAAAATCCTTGCTTACAACCTTCCCGGACAGAACCTTGCACGAGAGCGATCAGATCGATTGGAAGGATCTCAAGAGTAGCCAAAACTGAAAAATTAAATTTCCGTAGATCATGGAGTTTCTTAATAATACATTTCTTCAACAGGGCGGGTTGGTCATGTATCCACTCTGCTTAGTGAGCATTCTTGGTTTTGTCTTCTTTGTGGAGCGTGCTATTTTCTTACACAAGGGGCAGATCGGTATGGAGGTATTCCTGAGTGGCATTCAAAACCTCGTTCGTAAGAAACGCTTAGTGGAAGCGCTTACGCTTTGTGAGGATACCCCGGGGCCGATGGCACGGATTGTCAAGTCGGCCTTACTCCATATGGGGGAGTCTCGAGAGTCGATCCATGCGGCGATTCAGTCTGCCGCTGTCGTCGAATTGCCGACCTTGGAGCGCCGCATCGGTACAATTGCAGCAATCGCCAGAATTGCTCCGCTTCTGGGCTTTTTGGGAACATTGGTTGCTGCGGTTAAGGCTCTGTATCAATTGGAGGCGGCGAATGCGGATAGTGGTGAGTTCAGTCTACTCTTGGCGCAGGCGCTGATCACCTCGGCTACGGGATTGGGGATCGCGGTGATGGCGGCCGTGGCCCACCATTTTCTGTCAGGTCGGGTACGTTCGTTGGTTAGTGATTTGGAGTGGATCGGGCATTCAATGTATGAATTTCTTATTACAGAGGCAGCCGATATTTCGGCAGATGCAGAAGAAAGTGGAGAACACGGGATTAAACTATGAGTCGGGGCGAGCTAGCGGCTCCCGGTAAAATTCGGGGAGCAGTGGAATTTACCAGTCCGTTTGGTTTGCTCAGTCGGTTGAAACGACCGGCAGCCGGTTTAGATTGGATACCGGCTCTGGATATGGTGGTGATCGCTCTTTTGCTCAGTCTTCTGTTTACCCGATTCGTTGTAGTGCCGGGAGTGGAGGTAGCGCTTCCTGCGACCGATTTGCGGATGCGTTCCAGTTTTGATTCAGTGGCTGTGCTCACCCTGCAAAACCGCGGCATGTTGTTTTTTAACGGAAGCGTTTATGACCAAGGTTCTCTGCAAAGTGCCTTTGCGGATTATATGCGTACAAAGGAAAAGGCGCGCCGACAGGTCTTACTGGTCAAAGCAGAGGCTGATATTGGACTGGAGGAATTTTTGGAAATCTGTCGATTGGCCGAGTCTGCCGGGTTCCTTCGTGTTCAATTATCGGGGAAGAAGCTGGAGGCGGCGCCTGAATTGATCCCGCAAGCTCGAGGGGATGTCTCCCCCGGAGGATTTCAGATTTTAGATTAATCATGGGGATGCCGATGCAGCAGAGCGACAAAGAGTCCGGCCAGAACAGCGCAAAGCTGGTCCCCCCTCTATTGCGTACCGCATTAGTTCTTGGGGTGCTGATTCATTTAGCCGGGTTTGTCGTATTCCAGATACTGACGAAACCATTGCCCGAAGCAGCCGATGCCTCGCCTATGGTGGAGTATTTGTCTGAGCAGGCTTTTTCCGGAGAGGTGGAATTGGAAGAACAGGCGATCCTTTTTGACAGTGCGCCTCTTTTTGTGCCGACACGTTGGAGTGCTTCGGCGGAACTGTACAGCAGTCCGGATTCTGTTCGGTGGGTCTTTCCTGAGTACGAGCCAAGGATCGAGCTACTGGAAGATTTGGAACCGGTGGCTCTGGTGGTCGATACCCCGTATGTGATGAACCGGCCGGAGGATATTCTGGATTCCCGTTATTGGGATTTTTTTGCTTCATTTGCTCATGGTGGGGAGTCGCCTGTGGAATTACCTCGAAGCGCCCCGATTGCGGAAGTGCGTCGACTGAGCGAGCCGGGTGAGGCACTTCGGTTCGTACCACTGACAATTGCCTCAGTAGGCCTGCTACCTGAAAGCCCGGCACTTTTTTATGTCCGGGTCGATGCATCCGGACAGTTTGTCAGCCGACCTCGCTTGGTCGAGAGTTCCGGACAAGCTGATTTTGATCAGGCGGTGCGAGGCTGGTTACAGGGGGCCTCTCTGGCAGGTTCCCTGCCGGCGGGCTTTCTTTCAGTACGTGCGTTCCCTTGATCGGCTACCGAATTGTGCTGCGTTGGCATTCACTGTTGCCCAATCGAATATCGAGTACTTAGCTTTTCGTTGATCAAGATGAATAACGGTATGTTAGATAAGATGGAAGCATTGACTCAAGGTTTGGACGAGCGTCCGACCTGGGACGAATACTTTATGGCGACTGCCTGGCTTATGGCATCGCGCTCCAGTTGTCAGCGATTGCGCGTCGGTTGTGTAATTGTTTCCGGAGGGCAGCACCCGAATCGTATCGTAGCAGCTGGTTATAATGGTTTTTTGCCGGGCGCTCCGCACACCTCTCGGGTGCGTGATGGTCATGAGCAGGCGACTGTGCACGCAGAGCAGAACGCGATTTCAGATGCGGCGCGAAGAGGCATTCCTCTACAGGGGTCCACCATCTACATAACCCATTTTCCGTGTATTAATTGTGCCAAAATTTTGGCAGCCTCCGGTATCTGTTTAATCAAATACCGCAAAGATTATAAGAATGATCTCATGGTCGCGGCGATTCTTGAAGAGAGCGGTATCGCCATAGAACAACTGTAAAGGGGCATGCGTTTTACGAATCAGGGACAGGACATAGCACGCACCGGTGGTCGACTAACCGCCGGTATGTTACTGTTGGCACACCCCACGATGGAGGATCCGCGCTTTCGCAGAACGGTTATCTTGCTGACGGCTCATGCCGATGGGGGTAGTCTGGGAGTCATCTTAAATCAACCGACTGGTCGTACTTTGGGGCAGTTGAATAAGGGTTCGGAATCGGATGCACTGGCGGCAATACCGCTTTATACCGGTGGGCCGGTCGACCCGGAGCAGATTATCCTGACAGCCTGGAAGTGGGCGGAACTGGATAGCTCGTTTCAGCTTTATTTTGGGATCGACGGGGACAAGGCAGGCAAGCTGCAGGCGAGTGATCCTACATATACCTTGCGCGGATTTTTTGGACATGCCGGTTGGTCGGAAGGGCAGTTGCAGGCAGAATACGACCAGGGCGCCTGGCTGATCAGTCCGCTGTCGCCAGCGATTGAAGAGCTCGGAGGGGATGCTTTGTGGCGTCTCCTGATTGGTGAAGTCAGCCCGAAAATGCGCCTCTTGGCCGAAGAGCCGGATGATCCGTCGATCAATTGACTGTCGCAGCTGCTTTTTCCGCCTGCGGGCAGGGTGGAAAATCTATGCTTTGCCGTTGACAGATGCGCGTCGGCACCCTTTTTTCGCCCATTCCCTTAAATCGTGCCATGAAAGTAGCCTCCTCTCTAAAAACTTTAAAGAACCGCCACCCGGACTGCCAAGTTGTCCGTCGTAAGGGGCGTGTCTACGTTATCTGCAAATCCAACCCGCGCTTCAAAGCCCGTCAGGGATAAGTGTTCGGGTTATCCAAAACGAAGAATTTACCGTGAAAGCTGATATTCATCCAAAGTTAAATCCTGTCGCATTTGTCGACGTTTCGACTGGTACCCGCTACTTGACCCGCTCCACCATGCGCGGCAGCAAGACGGAAACGATTGAAGGTGTGGAGCATCAGGTTGTGATTTGTGATATCACTGCCGACTCGCACCCTGCTTTTACCGGAGAAAAACGCTTCGTCGATACCGCCGGGCGGGTTGAAAAGTTCCAGTCCAAGTTCCGTCGCCGTCGTTAGGCTTCGGTCTATGGGGCCAAGGCATTCGGGCGAGTTTTTCGCAAAGTCTGCCTTCTTTTGGCGCTGTACAAGAGGACTGCATAATAGCCTGTCAGCAGGCTGTACATCCAAGCCTGTGGAAATGCAGGGCAGGAAACAAATGCTCCGGGAATCTTTTGGAACTGACCAATTAGTCCTTCCATCAGGCTTAGGTTGACCCAGGCAGCATGGTTGATGAATTCTGCTACCGGATGAAGTGTTAACAAAGTTGCACTGATCGAGATGACGCCGCCAACGATAACGAGGGTGGCAAGATTGACCAGCAGCATGTTAAGCAGGATGCCGCCGGGTGCGAAAACTCCAAAATAAACGGCACAAAAGGGGGCGCTGGCAAGCCATGCGGAAAGGCTGATGCTAAAGAGCAGGTAGACTTTTGTGAGGCAGAGGTCAGCCCATTTATGCCACTGAGACCAACTGCCTTGCGGGAGCCAGGCATAAGGACGAAGATGCTGACAAAGTTGCTCATTGAGCGGCAGTCCGAGCAAAAGAATACTCGCCACAACTGAGTAGGATAACTGAAAGCCGACACTCCAGAGTTGTTCAGGTAGTACGCAGAGAACAAATACAGCTGAGCCGATGAGTGCGGCAAATGGCGAGCGCTGACGGTCACAGCTAAAAGAGATCCAGTAAAATGCGGTCATCAGAAAAGCGCGCACGGCGGAGGGTGTTGCCCCAATGACTCCGACGTAAAGAAATAGAACCGATAGCCCGATCCAGTGCGCTACGGCGTTGGGGATTCGTGCCAGACGGAGTGCTTGGGCAAGCGTCAGGGCAATGACTCCAATGTGCAGCCCGCTAATGGCAAAGAGATGCAAGGTACCGGTCGATTTGAAGGCTTCTTTTTGGGACTGCTTCAACTCGTTTTTTTGACCTAGGAGCATGGCGATGTAGATGCCTTGTCGGTTTCCTTTCTCCGGTGCGCCCAGACAGAGAGCCTCGCGAAAACGTTTGTTTAAATGCCGATAAAGGGACTGCATCGGCGGAGGCGGGTCAATCGACAGAAAGGGGCCATTTCGTTCGAAACGGTAATAGACCCCGAGGGAGCGCAAATATTCGGTAAACTCAAGGGCAGCCGCTTTGGTCTGGGATACCCGATCGGCCTGAAGGGGAAGTGGCCGAAGCAGACCGGTACAGCGAAGGCTTTGTCCGGGATACAAGGCAGTGCTCTCTTTTTTTGTGGAGAAACTAAAATAGATGCGGTCACCTGCTGCCAGACGGCTTTCCCATGGGGCAGTCTGAACAATGCCCAGTCCGCTGGTCTTCCCGTAGCGGTCATTGGCCTGGTAGATGCGGCGGATTTGGATTGTCAAGGTAGCCTCACGGGCAGGTCGGCAGAGGAGCGACTCTTCCGGTGCTTCCGGCAAACGGATTTCTCCATAAGCCCACGCGGCCAGTGTTACGGCGATCCAGAAGAGTGGATACCAGAAAAAACGTCCACTGAGATGACGTGCGCCGATCAATACAACCAGACTGAGAAGGAGCAATGGCAAGGGGGGCACCGAGAAGAATCTCGCCAGAGGCAGGCCGAGAAGGAGGCCGACCAGTAAATGAGCCATTGGCGCATCGACAGATGGAGTATTTGGGGACTGCATTACATAATCTAAAAAACGTTATTGTATCGTGCTTCGTTACCTTCGTTCTTGCAAGCATGCTTCTCCCCATAAGTATGTCCTTGTGACAGATCGAGATGAACAGCCCGGCCTCTTTTCACCGTCGGATTCCGCTGCCGGTGGTGCGGCCCAGCCCCCTCTTTCTGTTCGCATGCGTCCGACAAAGCTGGAAGAGATCGTGGGGCAGACGCATATTGTTGGCGATGGTACGCTGCTGCGTCGTCTTATTGAGACCGACCGCTTTGGTAGCCTCATCTTTCATGGTCCACCCGGTTCAGGGAAAACCTCTTTGGCTGAGGTCATCGCCGCTTCCACCGGCAGCCGTTTTAAAAGAATTAATGCGGTGCTATCCAATGTTGCTGAATTACGGGACTGCCTGCGCATGGCTCGCTATGAATCGGAGCGACCGACGCTCTTGTTTATTGATGAGTTGCATCGTTTTAATAAGTCGCAACAGGATTTACTGCTCCCGGATGTCGAGGCTGGCCATATTCGTTTGATTGGTGCGACGACCCACAATCCCGGTTTTTACGTTAATGCGCCCTTGCTTAGCCGCAGCCATCTCTTTCGGTTTGAGCCGATTGCCGAGGAGGCGGTCGTCGATCTGCTTAGAAACGCATTGACCGATGATATGCGCGGGCTTGGTAGCCATCGCTGTACCGTGGAAGAGCCGGTTTACCGCGCCTTAGCCGGTTTTGCCGGAGGCGACTTGCGCCGTGCCCTGAATGCCCTGGAAACGCTTGTGCTGGGCCAACCCAACGGCAGCCATGTCGGCATGGAGGCGGTTGAAACCTTTGCCGCGGAACGACGCATTCGCTATGATCGCAATGAGGATGAGCATTACGATCACGCATCCGCCTTAATTAAAAGCATACGTGGTTCGGATCCGGATGCAGCCCTTTACTGGGCTTTTAAGATGCTGGAGGGGGGTGAAGATCCACGATTTCTCTGCCGTCGCTTGGTCATCCTTGCTTCGGAAGATATTGGGCTCGCCAATTCACATGCACTAAATGTTGCTGTGGCGGCCTTTCAGGCCTGCGAGCTGGTCGGTCTGCCGGAATGTGAGTACAATCTGGCGCATGCGATTCTTTATTTGGCGACTTCTCCAAAAAGCAACTCGGCCACTCGCGCCCTCGGTGCGGTGAAGCAGGCCTTGGGCAAAGAGCGGCCGCAGGGCGTCCCCCCCTGGTTGCGAGATAAACTCAGCAGTGCGGGGCAGGGGTCAGATACGAACTATCTCTACAGTCACGATTTTCCCGAAGGCATCTCCGGGCAGGAATATCTGCTGGAGCCGAGGCAATTCTACGAACCGGGAGAATCGGGAGCGGAGGCGGCAACGGCGGCACGGCTCGAGCGGATTCGCCAGATCAAGGCCCGTATCCAAGCGGAATAGGGCGCATAAAGGTTGACTCAATCTGGCTTCTGGGAACTGCTATGAGCTACAGTTAACTAGCATACGAAAACATGTCTAATACAGAAACCTACGATCTTGTTGTCATTGGCGGAGGCCCAGCCGGTTACGCCGCCGCTATTCGTGCCGGACAACTCGGCAAGAAAGTCGCCTGTGTCGAGCAGGAGCGTCCCGGAGGCACCTGCCTTAATTGGGGCTGTATTCCCTCCAAGGCTCTTCTGAAAAGCGCTGAGCTGTATCATAAGATACAGCACAGTGAAGACCTCGGCATCACGGTGAGTGGCCTAGAGTACGACTTTTCAAAGATCATTGGTCGTTCCCGTAATGTCGCCGACTCGATGGCACAAGGCATCGGCTTCCTCTTTAAGAAAAACAAAGTCGATCATTTTAAGGGTATCGGCAGGGTCAGCGTACCCGGTATGGTTGAGGTTTCCGACGGCCCCGACGCAGGCAAGATCCTTTCGACCGAGCGCATTCTTATCGCCACTGGTTGCAAACCTCGAGAGCTTCCCGAGCTCGAAGTCGATGGCGAGCGCGTCATGACCTCACGTCAGGCCCTCGAAATGAAGAGCCAGCCAAAGAGCATTGTCATTGTCGGAGCCGGAGCGATCGGTGCCGAGTTTGCTTATTTCCTCAACGCCTTCGGTACCCAAGTCACACTCGTCGAAATGCAGGACCAAGTCCTGCCCGTAGAAGACGCCGACACCGCGGCTGTGGTCGAGCGCTCCTTTAAGAAGGACGGTATCGACTGCCGTACCTCCACCGCTGTGGAGAACATCAAAGTCGGCGCTAAAAACGTGAAGCTTGAATTAGTTAAAGGAGAAACCCGCGAGAGTGTCACCGCTGATTCCATTCTCCTCGCTATCGGCGTAGTGGCCAATACCGAGAGCCTACTCTCACCCAAGGTCAAACTTCAGCTCGAGCGCGGTTACGTTAAGGTCGACGATAATTACCAATCCTCAGTTAAGGGCATCTATGCCGCGGGCGACATTATCGGCCCACCTTGGTTGGCTCACGTCGCTACATGGGAAGCTCTCCAGGCAGTCAACGGTATGTTCGGTCACGGAACGCCCGAGAAAGTCCGCGAATTTCCCGGTTGCACCTATTGCCAGCCGCAGGTCGCCTCCATAGGAAAAACCGAGTCCCAGCTCAAGGCTGACGGTATCGACTTCAAGGTCGGTCAATTCCCCTTTCAGGCATCCGGTAAAGCCGTGGCCTCGAATCAGCCCGAAGGCTTCGTTAAACTGCTTGTCGACACAAAGTATGGTGAGATCCTCGGTGCGCACATCGTCGGTTCCGACGCCACTGAGCTCATCGCTGAATATGGACTGGGGATGAAGCTCGAGGCCACTGCCGAAGAGATCCACAACACCATCCACGCTCACCCGACTCTCAGTGAAGCGATGATGGAAGCGGCTGCTGCTGTCTTCGGTGAAGCCATTCACATTTAGCGGTCAGTTGGCAAACAGAGCCGTTAGATGAAAAGGCGGCGAAGAAAAGACCGCGGTATGGCTGCAGGCTCGCAGTTTATTGTCTGTCGTCCGGTTTATTTATCCCTTTAGATTGGCCACCAGTGCGCCGAGGAAGACAAGTTCCGTTTCGCCGGTATTACGGATGGCTTGCGTCTCACCGTCTCGGGTGATTTGCAGGGTGCCCGGGGTGAAGGGGTATTCAATGCCGTTATCGACGACGACACCACTACCGGAGATGCAGTAGTAAAAATCCTCTTCACCGTGGTGAGCATGCGGGCCGATGGTTGCACTCGGTTCCAGTCGTACCAATCCTATGCTTTTGATTGCACTGGCGGGGTAGACATCGAGCAGCTTATGGGCATAGACCGTACCGTTTCCATCGCGCACTCCTTGAGCAATTTCCGGTTCAACTTCGTGGACATTTTGAATCATGCTCTCAGCGTAAGCTGTTATTTTGCGGAGTCATTAACAATCGTTCATAGGCAGATAGCCGGCCAGCAAAAATGGCATGAGCACAGTCATTGGTTGTTTGTCTGACTCACCGTGGGATCTGATGTCGCATTTAGATGATTGAACAGCGTGATCAGACATTGCGGATTCGAGCCTTATAATCTAGTATAACACATGCTCACAGGACCCCATCATTTATTCCTGAGGAAGCGTAAGCTGGTAGCTTTGTTCATTGCCTTAGCTCTTGTCCTGAGTGCGGTTTTATGCGCGAAGCCGAAAGCCCCGAATTTCGTGGTTATCTATATCGATGACCTCGGCTGGGCGCAAACTTCGGTCCCGATGATTGAGGGCGATCCCACAACGCGGAGTGATTATTTCCAAACACCAAGCTTAGAGCGTCTTGCTGCCGAAGGGCGAGTATTGTCTGCCTGTTATTCTCCGGCTCCATTGTGTGCGCCTTCGCGTAACAGTTTACTGCATGGAATGACACCTTCGCGTATGCGCTACACAGTGCTTTCTGCGGTGGAGGTTAAAAAGCAATACCTCGGCCAGATTACGATCCCGCAAGCACTGAAGCAGGCAGACCCCAATTATAGGACAGCGCATTTCGGTAAGTGGCATAACGAGTGCATCGCTCCGGACGCTGCCGGTTATGATGTAACGGATGGTAATAACGGCAACGGCCCCGGAGACTTTCAGGATGACGGCAAAACACACCTGCCGGAAGATGATCCGAAGCGCATATTTTCACTTTCAGAGAAAACGACTGATTTCATCAGCGAACAAGTTGCAGCGGGTAAGCCTTTCTATGTGCAGCTCTCGCACTATGCGATGCACATTTGGCACGACTCACTGCAGGAAACGCGCGATAAATACAAGAAGTTGCCGCGCCCGAGTAAAGGTGCTGATAAGGACTATGTCTCGGAAGAGGAGATTCCAGTGGGTATGTATACCAATGGATGGTTGATCAATTATGCCGCGATGATTGAGGATACAGATCGTGCGTTTGGGACGATTCTGGATGCTTTGGACGAACTCGGCATCGCGGAGAATACTTATGTCGTATTTACCTCAGACAATGGCGGTGGCTTCCGTGGCAATCAGCCTTTACGTGGAGCGAAGGGCAACTTACTCGAAGGTGGGTTGCGTATGCCGTCAGTGGTGCGCGGTCCGGGCATTGCGCCCGGCAGTTACACCAGCGTACCGATGGTACAGTGGGACTTCTTACAAACCTTCTACGACCTCGCCGGTGGTACGGATCCCCTACCAAAGGATCTCGATGGCGGCAGCTTAAAGGACGTCTGGTTTAATGGTGACGACGGTACAGTGGTGCGAAATACCGAAGCGCTCATCTTTCACTTCCCGTGGCACACGGGCGATCCGGAATCGTCTATTCGTGTGGGCGACTTTAAGCTGCGCAAGAATCTGGATACGCTGGAGTATGAACTCTACAATGTCGCTGATGATCTGAGTGAGAAAAGAAATCTGGCGAGCCAGTTGCCGGAGATGGTGGCGGATTTGGATAAACGCCTGGTGGCATACTTAAATGATGTTAACGCGGAAACCGTCACAACGACACGACGCAATTATCTTGCGCAACTACAAGGTGGTTGGATTGAGAATGGGGAGAAGCGTTTGGCGAAACTGAAGGCTGCGCTAGCCGCTGACCCGACCGATAAGCAAAAATCGTATCAGGTGGAGGTCTCCCAAAACCACGTTAACTTCCAAGCCTCACAGGAGAAAAAATGCCTCCGCTTGATTCAACTCCACGAAGAACGCGGGACCGCTGATTCAAACTAAACGATAACTTATCAGTGAGCTTGACTCATCTGTTGCGCGATTAGATTCCGCATGGAGCAAGGGAGGGCGCTTGCCGGGCAGTATGATTACGAATTCAATACACAGACTCTCATGAAGAATACTTTTTACGTTCTCTTTCTCGCTTTTGTTTGCTCCGCATGGTCTGCCTCCAAAGCCCCCAACTTCATTATTATTTATATCGATGACCTCGGCTATGCGGACACCTCTGTGCAGATGATGGATGGAGATCCCCGGACTAGGCACAAGTTCATCCAAACTCCCGGGCTTGAACGACTGGCTGAGATGGGCGCACGTTTTAATGCCGGTTATGCTCCCACGCCGACCTGCACGGGTTCACGCCTGAGTATTCAGTTCGGTAAGTCATCAGCCCGTATGCAGTATCGCAACGTGTTTGATGTGCTCTCTCCAATTCAACGACCGAATGGCTATGACGATGAGATTACTATGGCAGAAATGCTCAAGGCATCGGGGCAAAATTATGTTACCGCAATGTTTGGCAAAGGTTGCAGCGCAATGAGTCGTGCCGATCAATCCGGTTATGATGTAACCGATGAAAATACAACATCGGGCAACGGCAACGGACATGGCCACTGGTGGAACCCGAATACGAAAGAGCCTTTTCCGAAAGACGATCCCAAGCGCCTGCATTCACTGCGGAGAGACTCCGTCGCATTTATCAACGAGTATGCCGGTAAGCAGCCTTTCTACTTAATGGTTTCGCACTATGCGGCGCATATTCCGTTTATGGCTACAGACAAAGCGATTGAGCGCAACCGCGAGCGTTGGCTTGAGATGGGCGGGAATCCTGAGGAATTGGTCAATGAGAAGTCTAAAGCGAATAAAGATATCCTGTATGCGGCCATGATCGAGGAGATGGATATGACAGTGGGTGGGATTATCGATGCGCTCAAAGCCAAGGAAGAGCTCGGTAACACCTATATCATCTTTACGTCTGATAATGGTGGAGGCTACGCCAGCTGGCGTGAGGTCAACGGTGTGAATCAGCGTTTTAACGGCCCGCTGCAGGGTGGTAAACGTTCGATGTTTGAAGGCGGACTACGTGTGCCGACAGTGATCGCAGGGCCCGATATTGAACCCGGATCCGAGTGTTCTGTGCCGATAGTGCAGTGGGATTTTCTACCGACTTTTCACGACTTGAGTGGTAGTTCCGTGCCCCTGGGGGAGGGGATCGATGGCGGCAGTCTGCGTGATGTCTTTGTCCGTGGTAATCAAGGAACCGTCCAACGCGGTGCGCCCGGTATTATCCATCACTACACCTGTCATTATCATCCGCCGATTAGCTCTATCATCATCGGTGACTACCGTATGATGAAGCAATTGGTTACCGGTGAGACGAAACTTTTCAATATCATTGAGGATTATGAACAGGTGCACGATCTCTCCGCCTCCATGCCGGAGAAAGTCGCGAGTATGGAAGCGGTGCGTCAGCAATATGTCGACGAGGTGGACGGCGGTCGTATAGAGCAGGTCTATGACGCGCTGTATGATTTGATGGATGAGTTCAGCCGACGCGCTCGCGTCAGTTATGAGAGTCAGCTTGCTCAGCTGAAAGCGGAGAATCCTGCGAATCTGGCCGAGCGTAAAGCGGCCTTGCTTGCAGAGATGAATAAAACGCTGAAGCGTAATGTTATGAACAAAGAAAAGACACGTCTCTACTCCGAATCCAATGTGTGGAAGGAAGTGCCCTACGCAGATGAAGCAAAGAAAACGATTGAAGCGACTTGGATCGATCTGACTGAGTAGACTCCTCGTCTTATCGGCAGCTAAAGTAACACCTAGGAAATGAACCAGAGTGCAGTTACGGCGAGGGAAAACGCTAACCCTTTTTGACCGCTCAACTCTTGGGATGCTTTCCGTACAAACGGAGTTTTTCCCGTAGAGTAAACCTCGATACACCTAAGATGCGCGCAGCCTTTGCCTGATTACCGCCGGCTCTTTCAATCGCCATTGTGTAGACTTCACTCTCAAACTGTTGGGTTAAGACCGGCAAGGCCGCTTCGATCTCATTGTCAGCGGCTCGGCTTAATTCCCGATCAATCATTTGTCTCAGATTATTTTGGCTTTTTTCCAAAAGTTGAGACTCTCGGAGGATTCGTTCAAACAAGGCCCGGTCAAGGGTGTGTCCTTTGGAATCCAAGAGTGATTTGCTGATAACGTTTTGTAACTGACGTATGTTCCCCGGCCATTCCAATTGAGCGAGAAAATCGATTGCTTTGGCTGAGATGCTTGGCGTTGCTAAACCGTACTCGTTTGCGTAACGTTGTAAATAGTAATGAATTAAATCGGGAATATCTTCACGCCTTTCCCGGAGCGCGGGAATGGTGATGGAAATAACATTTAAACGATAGAATAAATCTTCGCGGAATGATCCTTCGGCGACCATTGATTCGAGATTGCGGTGAGTCGCAGCAATGATTCGTACATCGACAGGGATATCCTTAGAACTGCCGACACGCTGAATCGATTTTTCCTGCAGCACGCGCAAGAGCTTTACCTGCAAGGAAAGATCCAGGTCTCCGATCTCATCGAGAAATATGGTACCTCCATGCGCCTGCTCAAATCGTCCGACGCGTAATTGATCAGCACCGGTAAAGGCACCTTTTTCATGCCCGAACAGCTCGCTCTCCAAAAGGTTTTCCGGAATTGCAGCACAGTTGACGGCGATAAAGTTTTTGTGAGCACGATGTCCATGCTGGTAAATCGCCCGCGCGATCAGTTCCTTTCCGGTGCCCGTTTCACCCCGTACCAGAACGGTAACTGATTGTGATGCAATTCGGCCGAGCTGCTTATAGATCGTACGCATTGCGCGACTACGCCCGATAATGGTATCCTGATCGTTGTATACTTCACCGATTTCAACCGGTTTTGAGCTCAGGCGTAAATCAACTAGTACCTGTTCGATTGAATCATTGAGTTCACTGGAGGAGATCGGCAGGAGGAAAAAATCATAAGCCCCGGCTTTGATGATCTCAATTGCCAGACTGCTTTTCCGGTTTTCGCTAAGCACGATAACCGGCAGCTTAGGTTGGACTTTTTTCAATTGTAGAAGCACTTCCAGAGGCTCACTTTCCACCAGATCACTCGTTATGATGATATCAGGTTGGCTGCCTTTGGCTTTCAATAGCGTCACGACTGAAGCCAGATCTGTGCAGTGCTTCAGTTGAAATTTGTTTTCTGAGTGTTTCTCTATCTTTAATCTAAGAGATTCACTGCAGCCTAAATACAGTAGGTTCATTGAAGTGGAGGGCGCAGGTGTAAGTGAAAAGGAGTGTCTGTCTGATCGAGGTAAAATAATGCAATGATTTAGTGGTAAATCATTTACCACTTGATGGAAAGTCATTAACCTAAAAAAGGAGCCTAAAAAAAATTTATATTTTTATACCATTGTTTATTAATAACTTACAAATCTTAAAAATTATTGGCATGAATGATGCACATTTATAATTATCTTAAAAATATAACCCTAAAATTATAAAATATCATGGCTAACAAAGTAATCAACTATCGCGGCGCTTCCACCACAGTTAACGAAGTCCAGGCTGAAAATTCACATCACGCAGAAGCGCTTCAGGCGAGCAATCCTGGATTGACCTACCGTGGTTCTCATTCCGACCATGCACATGTTACAGAGGAAAACCAAAAGCACGATAAGGCACTTCGCGAGCATGATCCCATCATTAGCTACCGCGGTTCATCCGTTCGTTTCTCTGAAATTCACGGTTAATCAGCGCGCATATCTTTGAGGCGAAGAGCTACGTGTTGTTACGTAGCTCTTTTTTGTGTTTGGGTCGCAGTATCCTCTAAGATTGCATGATCGTATGTACGGTCTTCTCCCGAAAAAATGCCCGCGCACACTGAGAAATAGCTTTGATACGATTGGTAGAGTTTTGATAAAAATTTAGCCCTTGATGGGTGGTTAAATCAATCGCAATGAATGCCGTTATGAAAATGTTCACCTAGGCATAGCAACATTCATGTTTTTTACTGCCTGTCTGTTTGCTCAAGCTACATCTGTATTTACTGAAGCGCATCAAAAGGCAGCTGAGCGGGGATTCGCATTTGCTCAGTATGATTTAGGTGAGATGTACGCTAATGGCGAAGGCGTACTAGAGGATCGAGCCGAAGCTGTGAAATGGTATCGCTGGACAGCTGAGCAAGGATTGTTAGATGCTCGGTATAATGTAGCTCTTATGTTCAAGATTAGTTATGCGAATACTGCTTCCGGTGTGTTCCCTTTTTATTCTTATTTGTTTATTCAACTTTGGTTCCGGCGCTATGATGGCATTTGACTGGGATCCTTTTACAGGTGGCACGGATTCAGAACTAATGGCGAGGGGTGCGGCAAGCCATGGGGGTAAGGGCGGTTTCGTTTTATTGATAATACAATTTTGGCCTTACGTTCTGATGGGATTCTCTGGTTACTTTGCTTTAGGCGAGTTTTCTTTCCTGAAGCGCGAGCTGCGTTGATAAACCGATTAACAGAGTCGTGTATGAAGGCGATAGGCCAAGGTGTGACGGATCAAGTGGCAAAGATTTTTGCATCATTTGGCCTGGTCGCTCGGGCTGCAAACTTTTGCCTAGTATACTTTGTAAACTGTGAGGGTGACCTGTGAGAGAGAGCCGCATGCGGATATGGCTGTGCGCTATCTGAAATAAGTAATTACTAACTGTGGCATGGGCGGAGGGATTCGAACCCCCGACCCTCGGATTAGAAATCCGATGCTCTATCCAACTGAGCTACGCCCACATGCCGGCGTAGATTGTGAATCCAAGGCGGATTTGGCAAGTGTTAGTCGAGCGGAAAAAGGATTGCTCACCTGATTGGGTTCTGTTGGCTGGCAGGTTTACGTTCGTTGGTGAGTCTTCTCCGGCTTCTGTGAGGGTTGCCGAAATTTTAACGAATTTTTTTATGGAGAACCCCATGGCCGGAATCTGAATTACCGATGTGTCGAGTAAATTTCTTAAAATATTGTAATAGAACGAATTACAATTTTTTATGAGTGCTCTTAAAGAGAGTTTCGTGCAGGCGAGGCGTGCATTTGCAGAAATTGACTGAATTAGAAAGTTTTGGCTTGCTAACTCGAGGTAAGATGTTTTTTGTTTGTGTTGAAACTTTACTCCCGCAAGGGAGTTTGGGGTAACAGAATAAAGTAGACAATGGTGGCGCACTCCTTAGGGGTAGGGAGTGCGCCTTTTTTGTAGCTGTTATCTTTGCCGCAGGCGCTAGCAACGTCTATCATAACTACCTTTTTAGTTGAATCTTTGGCGGCGTTTTGCTCTGTTGTTTTCTCCCTGCAGTGTTCGAGATTTCTCGGAGTTCTGTCCTTTACTCTTGTTGTTTCGGGAGCTACGACAGCGCCGGATGATGTCAGGCCGTAAACCGGAAGACAGAAGCTGGCGTTGCGGCGCCCACCTATCAAAACAAAGGCCAAGAACTCCTCCTATACGGCACAGGCGGGGTTTTTTTTGTCTCGTGTTGATCGACTGGTCTGGCTGGACTCGCCATTGCAGTAAACAGCTCAGAATAGAGGCGTCTGTTCAGTGTTTTACGCTGCGGTGTGGCCTAGAGTTTGGCGAGTTCGATGGAGCGTTCTTTAGCGGCCTGTATGGCTTGGTCTACAGTCTTGCGGAGTTGGGCGTTTTGTAGGACCTGAAGTGCGGCAGCAGTGGTGCCTCCGGGGGAGGTAACGGCATCGCGCAGGGCATCGGGAGATTCGTCGCTTTGCTCAAGTAGTTTTGCCGCACCGAGGAGGGTTTGAATGGTGAGGGCGTTGGCCAATCGGGGAGGGAGTCCGGCATGGGTGCCGGCTTCTTGAAGTGCGGCGGCGAATTCGAAGAGGTAGGCAGGACCGCTACCGCTCAGGGCAGTTACGGCATCGAGTTGTTCTTCGGGAACCAGATGGTACTGGCCAAGGGCCCCAAGTATATTTTGAACGATCGCTGCATGGTCCTTCTGGAGTGGGTATAGTGGCGCATAGGCGCTGACTCCGGCACCGATTTGCCCTGGCGTGTTAGGCATGGAGCGAACAATATTATCGGCCAGAGGAAAGGTATGGTGTAGACGCTCAAGAGTCGTGCCAGCGAGAATAGAGACGAGGAGTTTACCACGGACCGCTTCTTTGGTTTCGGCAGTGATGGCGGTGAGTTGTTGGGGCTTGCAGGCGAGGACGATGGTTTTAGCGGAGTGGGCTGCTGTTTCAAGTGTCGGCAGGTGGTGAATACCGGTTTTTTGGGCGAGTGCGGTACCGGTGGGATCGTCGCCACAGGTGCAGGCGATCTGTTCGGGGGTATAGTGCTGCTGGTCGATAATTCCGTGCACGATGGCGGAGGCCATGCGCCCGGCTCCGATAAATGCGATCTGAGTGTCCATGTGGTTTGGTTCGGGTCGGGTCTAGTCGATGGGATGTGTGAGTGTAGCGGTCATGCCATGGTCCGGGTTCGGGGCGAGTTGGATGTCGCCGCCAAGGTTGCGAAGGGTGTGGCGAGAGATGGTTAAGCCCATACCACTGCCGGCGTTGGTCTTGGTTGTGGCGAAGGGCTCAAAGAGGTTTTCTGCAACGGAGGGATGTAGACCGCTGCCTTGATCGATGATGCAAATGCGCAGCAATGGTATGCCTCGCTTTTCTATGAGATCGGCTTTTATCTGAATGGGGTGTTCTTTCTCTGGGCTGTCTTCGCGGTAGCTCTCCCAGGCGTTTTCAAGAAGTTTACCGAGGATACTTTCGAAGATTTCCGGGTTGGCGCGCATGGTGGCACGCTCAGGCAGGTCTGTTTGCAGTGGTATCTCTGCGGTTACGGGGTGTTCTCCGCGAAAGCGTTCCAGACTGCTTTGGAGAAGGGCCTCGATTTGCTGGATACTGCGCTCGTGTTGCTCGTTCTTGGCAATACTGGTCAACTGCTGGATGATGTGCGTCATGCGGTTGAGTGCGTTATCGGTACGGGTCAGATTACGGGCGATAAATTCCGAGCATTCACCGTTGGTTTTGATAAGATCAAGGTACCCGATGACGACCCCCAGCAGATTGTTTAGATTGTGAGCGATGCCCTGTGTGATTGCTCCGACGGCCGCTGTTTTGCGGGCATCTCCGAGCCTTTTCTGGAGTTGAAGGTTTTCCCGGTACATCGCCTGTAGGCGCAGGTGGGTACGGATACGGGCAAGTGTTTCCTCCAAGTCGATCGGCTTGGTAATGTAATCAACGGCCCCGGCCTGTAGCCCTTCGAGCTTGTTCTCTTTGCTTGTACGGGCGGTGACGAAGAGGATCGGTATGGTCGCGGTGCCTGGGTCTGCCTTCAGTCGACGGCAGGTTTCCACGCCATCCATCTCCGGCATCATAACATCGAGAAGAATGAGGTCGGGATGGTTTTTACGAACGCTCTCGATACAATCAAGCCCGTTGGTCGCAATCAGTACATCCAAGTCATGCCGTTCGAGCTTACGCTGAAGCAACTTTACGTTGATCGGCTGATCATCGACGACGAGGATGCGCGGCTTTTTTTGTTGGCTCAAAACGATGGTATGCCGGGTTTAGAGTGAGTTTTGCAGCATTTTCTTTTCGTCGACCACAACTGTGCGGCTGAGTAGATCGTGACCGGTCTGACCCCGTTTGTTGAAACGCATAGCGATGAGGTTGAGGATAAGGATGACGGGAAAGAAGTAGAATAGAAGGAATGTCTTGAGTCCAGCGCGGAGGACTCCGGTAAAGAAGGTAGCCGGACCAAGCGTGACTGTGCCGACGGTACGGAGACGAAAGGTGCGCTTCCCGAGGGAGGCTCCATTGAAGAAGCATTCTCCAATGGCGAAGTAGAACCAAGAGACGATGATCTGGACGCTGTAGGCATCGTTCAGGGCATCGAGTAGGGAAGGGTTCATCGCCGGCAGTGGCTCTTTTTCGGTGAGGCTCCGGGCAAAGGCTTCCAACCAGATGGTGTATTCGGCGATGGCGCCTGGGTGAGCCTCCGGCAAAAGGATTTTCAGGATGATAAAATTGGCAACAAGGAGCAGTAGGACGGCATCCATGAACAAGGCGATGAAGCGCAAGTAGAGCTTTGCCGGAGGCATCGGGCCATCCGAGCGAAAGATGGAATCGAGGACATTTTTGTGTCCGGTTTTTACCTTTGGCTTACCGCTATTGGATTGTTCCGGGTCGGTCATTAAATATGGGAGGCCCGGTAGGCCTGATAGGTGTTCTTCATTAGCATGGCAACGGTCATCGGGCCGACGCCGCCGGGTACAGGTGTGATTTGTGCCGCCTTCGGGGCGACTGCGGCAAAGTCGACATCGCCGACGAGACGATACCCGCGAGGACGAGAGGCGTCTTCGACGCGATTGATCCCGACATCGATCACGGCAACCCCATCCTGAACCATATCTGCGGTGACAAAATTCGGTCGGCCGATCGCGGCAATGAGAATATCGGCTTGGCGAGTGATGGCTGCAAGATCACGGGTTCTGGAGTGACAGAGGGTGACGGTGGCATTCCCCGGCACCGCTTTGCGCATCATGAGGAGAGCAGCTGGCTTGCCGACAATCTGGCTGCGACCGAGGATGACAACATGGCGCCCTTCGGTTTCGATGCCGCTTCGCTGGATGAGTTCGACGATACCCGCGGGTGTGCAGGCGACAAAGCCCCGCTCGTCTTCTTGGCAGAGGCGCCCGATATTGACCGTGTTAAACCCATCCACGTCCTTGTCAGGGGCGACTCGGTTAAAAGTTTCGGTTTCGTCTATATGAGCGGGCAGGGGGGCTTGTACGAGAATGCCGTGTACTGCGTCGTCGGCATTGAGAGCATCAATTTTTTCGAAGAGCTCTTCTTTGGAGACATCTTCGGGTAGTCGATGGAGGCTGCTCTGAATGCCGATCTGCTCGGCTGTCTTTTGTTTTTTGCGAACGTAGGAGATGGAAGCAGGATCCTCTCCCACACGAATAAAGGCGACAGCAGGGGGTTTGCCGCTGAGCCCGCCAACTGCATGGGTGAGCTCTTCAATGATAGATTTTGCGATAGCGTTGCCGTCGATTACTTGCATAGAGATAGCAAGGCTTGGGAGGTGCAGCCCGTCAACTCAGGAGAGACGACAAGGCACTTGCGCTTGCGCTCTTTTCTTCTCGGGGTTTCTTTCAAGCGTGGATTTAAAGTTGCACAGCGAATATGCGCCCTGTGGCGATCAACCGGGGGCCATTCAGTCACTGGTAAAATCGGTGCAGGCCGGACATAAGAAACAGACGCTTCTCGGAGTAACGGGCTCGGGTAAAACCTTTACCATGGCCAATGTCATCCGGCAACTGCAGCGTCCGGCTCTGATTATCTCACACAATAAGACGCTCGCTGCCCAATTATATTCTGAGTTTAAAGCTTTTTTTCCGGACAATGCAGTGGAATATTTTGTCAGTTACTACGATTATTATCAGCCGGAGGCCTACATTCCGCAAACCGACACCTATATTGAGAAGGACTCATCGATAAACGACGATATCGAGCGACTGCGGATTTCATCCGCTTCTTCGCTGATCAGTCGGCGCGATGTCATTGTCGTGGCTTCGGTCTCCTGTATCTACGGTTTAGGTTCGCCCGAGGATTTCAAGGAGATGATGTTGCCGCTGGCGCCGGGTTTGGAGATCGCGCGGGACACATTCTTGGCACGGCTTGTGGAAATCCTCTATGAGCGCAATGATATCGATTTCAAGCGAGGTACTTTTCGGGTGCGTGGTGATGTTGTTGATGTATTTCCCGCCTATATGGAGACGGCTATACGGGTCGAGTTTTGGGGAGATGAGCTAGAGTCAATCCGCCGGCTGGATCCACTGACGGGTGAAACCGGTCCGCCGATGGAGGGCTTTCATTTGTATCCGGCCACGCAGTATGCCACTTCACGGGAAAAGGTCGAACAGGCGGTGCATGGTATCCGGAGTGAACTAGAGGAACGGGTTGCCTGGTTTCAGTCCAATAACCAGTTATTGGAGGCTCAGCGCATACGCATGCGTACCGAGTACGACATTGAATTGCTCCAGGAGATGGGCTTTTGCACGGGGATCGAGAATTATTCGCGTTATCTTTCGGGGCGCAGACAGGGAGATCGACCTTTTTGTCTGATCGATTTCTTCCCCGAGGATTTTCTGCTCTTTGTCGATGAGAGCCACGTCACACTTCCCCAAGTGCGGGCGATGTACAATGGAGACCGCGCCCGTAAGGAGCGCTTAGTGGAACATGGCTTTCGCTTACCTTCGGCGCTCGATAATCGACCGCAGAAGTTTGAGGAGTTTGAGTCGATCACCGGGCAAACGGTCTATGTTTCGGCGACGCCGGCACCTTATGAACTGGAAACTTCGCAGAGCGTGGCGGAACAGCTGATTCGACCGACCGGCTTGTTGGATCCGGAGATTGAGCTGCGTCCGATTCGTGGGCAGGTGGAGGATATTATGGGTGAAGTGCGCAAGGCGGTTGAAGTAAACGAGCGTACATTATTGACCACATTGACGAAGCGTATGTCGGAAGATTTGTCGGACTTTTTACGCGAAGGGGGTTTGCAGGTTGAGTATTTGCACTCGGACATCGATGCGATCGAGCGGGTTGAGATTTTGCGGCGTTTGCGGAAGGGTGATTTTGACGTCCTTGTCGGGGTCAATTTGCTGCGTGAGGGCCTTGATCTGCCGGAAGTGGCGCTGGTCGGCATACTGGACGCGGACAAGGAGGGCTTTCTACGCAGCGCTACGAGTTTAATACAGACGGCAGGGCGGGCGGCGCGTCATGAGAAAGGACGGGTCATTCTTTACGCAGACAGGGTAACCGAATCGATCCGCCAGACGCTGGAGACGACCCGCTACCGAAGGGAAAAGCAGATGGCGCACAATGAGGCGCACGGGATTGTGCCAAAGAGTGTTCAGCGTGGGCTGGACGAGAGCCTCCAGACGCCGGGTAAGAAGTATGATCAGGAAGAGAGTGCGGACTTGGCGGTCTCGGAAAAGTCGGACAAAGAGGTAGCCGTGGTCATTGCTGAGCTAGAGGAATCCATGCTGGAGGCAGCGCGCAAGCTGGAGTTTGAAAAGGCGGCGATGCTGCGCGACCAGATCGATGTCTTACAAAGCGGGAAGGTGGACACTTCTACCGGTACGCTAAAGGCGAAGCCGGGACGCAAGTCGCGAAGCCGAGGTATTTACAATGCTCAGGGCTTGCCGCGCAAGGGGAAGAAACGCAAGCGGGACTAATCGAGCCGCACGAGGAAGTCGCCTTCTATGATTACCGTTGATCCTTCTTCCGGGAATTCGCTAGCGGCTACCTGACAAAGGCCCTGCGCGATGAGCTGGCCATCGGCGTTGCGAATGTGAACGAGCTCGCCCGCGCTGAAATCGCCTTGACTCAACGAAATATCAGCGGCCAGCAAATTTTTGCCGGGTTGGTCGATCGCTCGTTTCCCATGTTCATTTACGGTGAGGATGCCGCTGGTTTTGTCCTGAATCGCGATCCAGCGCTTGTCCGCCTGAATGGGTTGGCTGTTGGGCGCGAAGTAGGTGCCGGTTTCTTGACCGGCGAGTAAATTTTGGAAGAGCGTGGCATCCTGGCCGCTGCCAATTAATACACCGCACCCGGCGCGCTGGGCGATTTTTGCAGCGGATAGCTTGCTGATCATACCACCGACCGAGGTGGTCTGTTCGGTGCCCTCTGCCATCGCCTCGATTGCGGGGCTGATTTTTTCGACAAAGGGAATAACTTGTCCGGTGCCTTGCTTATCGATCAGGCCGGGGATGTTGGATAGGATGAAGAGCAAGTCGGCACACATGACGCTGGCAACCAGAGCCGAGAGGGTGTCGTTGTCACCGAACTTTATTTCAGAAGCGCTGACTGTATCATTTTCATTGACGATGGGGATGACCCCGCTGGCGAGGAGGCGCTCAACCGTTTCAAAGATCGCATTATGCCGGTGCTTGGAGCGCAGGTCTTCACGTGTCAGTAGTATTTGCGCAACCGTTAGGCGGTGTGGGTCGAATCCAGCTTGCCATGTGTTGATCAGGATACTTTGGCCGACGGCCGCGCAGGCCTGCAGTTGGGCAAGGTCTTCGGGGCGTGCTTCGAGACCGAGCTTGCCCATGCCGAGGCCGATCGATCCGGAGCTGACCAGAACCACTTCGATGCCGCTTTGGCGGAGAGCGGCCACTTGTCGACAGAGCACAGTGATGCGATCCGTGTCGAGATTTCCGATTCCGGAGGTGAGTACACCGGTGCCGATTTTAATGACGACCCGACGGGCGTTTTCGAGAGGAACCAAGATGATTAAACCTTTTTCAGGTCGGCTTCTTTTGACGAGAGCTGGGTGTTGATTTCAGCGATAAAAGCATCGTGTTCGGACTGGATTTCTTTTTCGCAGCGCTTGGCATCGTCTTCAGAGAGACTGTCATTTTGTGCCTGCTTGAGGAGATCCAGACCATCCCGACGGGCTTGACGTATGCGGACGCGCCCATCTTCGGCCATACTGCCGGCTTGTTTGGCCAGTTCGGTGCGTCGCTCACCGGTCAATTCAGGTACGGGTACGCGAAGGATGCCGCCGTCTACCAGCGGATTTAGGCCGAGGTTGGCATCGATGATGCCTTTTTCCACCTCGCGAATCACACTCTTATCCCAGGGTTGTACGACGATTGTGCGCGCATCCGGGGTCGTCACGGCGGCGATTTCCTTGAGTGAGGAAGTGCCTCCGTAGGCCTCCACCTTAACGCTGTCGAGCATGCCGGGGTTGGCCTTGCCGGTATGGAGGCTACCAAATTGAGCGATGGTGTGCTCAACGGCTTTTTTCATATCGGCGGTGACCGAGGATTTGATTTCTGCAGTTTCCATAATGTGTGATGACTAGGCGGTTGGATCGTTATTGACAAGTGTGCCGATTGTCTCGCCCATAACAGCACGAAGTATAGAGCCGGGTTCGCGCATACTAAAGACGAGGATTGGCATTTTATTTTCCATACAGAGAGAGAATGCAGTCGAGTCCATAACGTTTAATCGGTCGCGCAAGGCATCGACGAAGTGGAGCTTGTCATACTTTTTGGCGTCCTCGTGCTTGGCCGGATCTTTGTCATAGATGCCATCTACTTTAGTCGCTTTCATTAGCATGTCGGCACCGATTTCACTACCCCTTAATGCGGCGCAGGTATCGGTAGAGAAGTAGGGGTTGCCGGTACCACCGGCAAAGATGACAACACGTCCGCGCTCGAGGTGGCGGGTGGCACGGCGAAGGATGAAGGGCTCAGCCAGTTTATCCATGGGGATGGCACTTTGCAGGCGCACTGTAACGCCGAGTTTTTCCAGACGGTCCATGAAGGCGAGACCGTTAATGACCGTTGCTAACATCCCCATGTAGTCCCCAGTTGTGCGGTCAACACCACGCATTTCAGCGCCGCTGAGGCCGCGAAAGATATTGCCGCCTCCGATGACCAGACCGACCTCAACACCGATATCGTAGACTTTTTTTACCTCTTTGCAGATATTGGTAAGAATGTCTGCATCCAGCGGTTCGCCGTCTGCCGTGTTACGCAGAACTTCTCCGCTGAGCTTTAATATGATACGCTTGTACTTAGGCTTTTGCTCCATGTCTTGTGTCTTGTTTCGGTAGTCGTCCAGTATTTCTATAGTGTGGCTTCAGGGGTTGCGTCAATCTATGCTTTGTCCAACTGGATAAGTCCTCTTAGAATGATACTATCCTGTGCTTGACGACTGGCTTTGGTTTTCTACCTTGATCCTCTTGTGTAGGCCGATGGTGTAATGGTAACACTACTGGTTTTGGTCCAGTCATTTGGGGTTCGAATCCCTATCGGCCTGCCATACACTTTTTAGCCCTTCCGCCAGGAGGGGCTTTTTTATGCGCCATTGCCAGTGTTTCTTCGGGCGGTGGCGGCTTACTTTGACGTGCTGCCGCTAAAGTTATTCATTTAATTCTTGTCTATCTAGTAGAATTAACATTTCTAGAGGTCATGAAAAGGGAGGCAGTTCAAATCGAATTACCGGAGATTTGCGTTGAGAAACTAGCGGCGACTGCCGCCGAGAAGGGCGAAGCGCTCTCCACATTGATTGAGCGGGTGCTGAAGCAGAGGCTGGGGAAGGCTTAGTTGCCTTCTGGTGAGTCGTATTCGGGCTCATTAGAGTTGCGCAGCTTTCAGTCATATGCCTTTTCTTCAAGCGCTTCGAGAATTTGTAGGGCTCGTTGAGCAAGCATGACTGGCGTTTTATGGTAGTCTACTCAGCTCGCAAGGAGTCCTTGGTCTATAGGAATAGCACGGTCGATCAGTCTGTTTATTTCCTCGTTCATTGCTCTCGCGGGTTGGGTGAAATACGCGCTCGATTCGTTGCACTAGTTGAAGTGATCGGGAAAATTGAAGATTCTCTAACAGCATCTTCGGGCGCAGCAGATTCTATTTTAGACACTACTTTCTTTGCGGTCTTCTTTTTTGCGGTCTTGCATTGTTGTTTGCGAATTACCGCTTGAGCAGCTTTAGCAGAATAAATATGAGTATATTTAACTAATAAAAAAGGAATTATAAAGCCTACTTTTCTGAATAATTGTTAATTAATCCCAAAACTTTCTTGACGGTATTTTTTTTGGGTTACAAAACTTGATTTTCCCTTATTACCCCTAATAATGAAAGAAACACTAGAAAGACTAGATGCTCTGATCGAGTTGGCTCGTTTACGGGCCGCTACTCCGGAATGTTGGCAAAATATGTTGCGTCAAATGGAGCAACTCGCGCAGGATTTGCGTGAAGAAGCAGAGGCAATGGAGTCTACTATGAAGACTCAACAAGCTATGATAAAGGAATTCGACGGAGGCAAACGGTTGCGCCTGCTACCTTCAAGCGAAGCTAAAAGCTAGGCAATGTCGCTGAGCGGCTCAGGGGCAGACTGCTGGGCCGCCTTGTTGTCTTTAGGCTTATGCTTAATGCTCTCATTGAGCGGCTTTAGTTCAGCTAGCTTCTTTTCGAGCGTCTCCTTTAGCATTCTAGGTTGATCCATACCTATCATCAAATCGGCATACTCTTGCGCGGTCAGTTTGCCGCACAAGTCGGTAATCAAACGCATGACTATATCCGGCGCGATGGCGTCCGCCGGGGCAGAGGCTGCCTCGTTGGATAGGTCATGCAGGATCAGCTTTTGAATATAGTTACTGAACTTCAAATTATTCGCTTTGGCATATTCCTTAGCCTTTTTTGAAATTTTTTCATCGATAGAAATCGTTGTTCTTTCGACGGTTACAGATTTTTTTTCGTTCATTATCATTCGGTTATGAAATAGTATTTGACCTGGCTACTTTTATTTTGATTATTTATGTACATGA
Organism: Opitutia bacterium UBA7374; assembly: GCA_002469895.1. Taxonomy (GTDB): domain Bacteria; phylum Verrucomicrobiota; class Verrucomicrobiia; order Opitutales; family Coraliomargaritaceae; genus UBA7374. The sequence goes on along the minus strand of DKOA01000016.1, from coordinate 26,349 downwards.
GTATGACGAATGTGCAAGAATATGTTAAAAAAAAAGAGCAATTTATTTAGCTATAGTGGACGTTATGAACTCATTCCACGCGCACTGGAAGCGAAGTGCTCGTTTGTCTAAAGTGATCAAACAACTCACCGGCAAACATAGGCGCTTTGCATACAAGGTTAGCGCAGTCGAGAAAGCATTTTAACAATGAATAAACTACCCATAACTAAAATCACTGCACCTGCCGGTCAGGTGCACTCTGTCAACGTACGGAACGCTCAAGGCATCATACTGGGCCATATATCGGTCAGCCAGGAGGAATTCACTGACTGGATGCGCTTTTTGGAGTGCCACAATGTCAACCATGAGGTCATCGAGGCGGAATAAACGGTGTCGAATATAAAATGGGGGTCATGACACAGCCTGCCATTTTACTCCTTCCTGAGTTTATTTGATGGAGACTTGTATCGGGAGCCGACTCTATTCATTTTGCCTGAATGAAAATAGAGACGGTACGCCCGATCGGTAGTGCGACATCGTTGGACGAGTGTCCAGCGGGTGAACGTCCGGAGTTTGCCTTTGTCGGGCGTTCGAACGTGGGCAAATCTTCTTTGATCAACCTCCTGACCGGTCGCTCGGGGATGGCACACATATCCAGTAAGCCCGGGAAAACACGCCGTATGCATTTCTACCGGATCAATGAGATCTGGGACTTGGTGGATCTTCCCGGGTATGGATATGCGCGGGTTTCGAAATCCGAGAAAATGCGCTTTAATGAGTACGTCAGCGCCTATCTGCAGAGCCGGGTTGGGCTGAAGCAGATCTTTTTGTTGGTCGACTCGCAGCTTCCACCACAGGAAGGAGACCTTGGCTTTGCCCATTGGTTAGATCAGTGTGATCTTCCGTTTTCCATTGTATTGACCAAGTCGGACAAGTTATCAGGCAGCCGTCTGGAAGGAAATGCAGCGCTTTTTATGAGAGAGCTAGCCGAACTGGGCATCGAACCGGTGTCGCGTTTTGTTTGTTCCGCCAAGGCGGGGCTCGGACGAGCGGAGCTCCTTGCTTTCATTGGGGGGATGTTACCGGCTAAAACAAAGAAGCGAAAAGCATCCACGGTGCAATTGGGATGGATGAAGCGGGGTGGCTCATCCTAGAGGATCCTGCAGGCTGCCGGTTAGTTAGCGGAGCAGTCGTTCAATGTCTTTTTTTCCGAGTGGCTTGATGCCGCCCTTGGCGATGCCCTTTAGGGTGATTCCGCCGATCTGGATGCGCACCAGTTTCTTAACATAGTAGCGCTTGGCTTCGAAGAGGCGGCGCACTTCACGTTTCTTGCCATGGTGCAGGTGTACTTCCATACGGCGCAGGTGGTCATCTCCCACGGCCGGTGCAGGAATGACTTTTTCAGCTTTGAGGAGTTCGCCCTCGTCCTCGATTCCGTTGAGCAGCACAGGAATATCGGCCTTATTAAAGTCGCGGTGCAGGAGTACGCGGTAGCGTTTAACGATACGTTTGGCCGGGTGGGTTAAGCGGTGAGCGAGATCGCCGTCATTGGTTAAGATGAGGAGTCCTTCACTGTCTTTGTCGAGACGCCCGGCACAGAACATTCGTTGCCGTTGTAGATCGGGCGGGAGCAGCTCAAAGACCGTGCGTTCCGCATAGGGATCCGAATTGGTACAGAGAAAGCCCTTCGGTTTATTCATCGCTACGGTGACCGCATGCGCCTCTGGAATGTGCAAGCGCTTGTTTTTAACAAAGATGGGATCGCTTGCCAAGGCGCGGTCACCGAGGGATACGGTTTTCCCGTTTACCCGAACCTCTCCGTTCTCGATGAATCGTTCCGCTTCACGGCGCGAGCAGAGTCCTGCCTGAGCGATAAGCTTTTGGATGCGCTGTGGTTCCGGTTTTTCCATGTATGCACTTGAGTCGAGTCGATGGGGGGCTGTCAATGTTGCTTGAAAGTAACATTCATGCTTGCCCCGCCAGTATTATCTGACGCACTCTAATTTTTATATATTTTGAATAGCCGAAGCGCGTAATAATGAGCGATACAGAGGAAAAAAAAGTAGCCCTCGTGACTGGAGCCGGTCGCGGAATCGGGAAGGCCATCGCCGAGCGCCTGGCCGCCAGCGGTCATCATGTCATCTGTGTGAGCCGTTCGGCAGGTTCCTGTGGTCCTGTGGCGGACGCCATCAACGCCTCCGGCGGTTCTGCAGAATCGCTGGCTGTGGATGTGGCTGACAAAGCGGCCGTCGAGGCGGCCTCCGAAAAATTTTTAGAAGCGCACGGCACAGTTGATGTACTCGTGAATTGTGCCGGTATCACCCGTGATGGACTGCTCTTTCGGATGGATGATGCTGATTGGGATGCGGTTCTTTCAACCAATTTGGGGAGCTGTTTCGCTTGGTCGAAGCATTTGGGGCGCCCGATGACGCGCAAGCGCAAGGGCCGTATCATCAATATATCCTCGGTCATTGGGCTGATGGGTAATGCGGGACAAGCGAATTATGCTGCTGCCAAGGCGGGTATTCATGGATTGACGAAGAGTCTGGCGAAGGAGTTTGCTGCCCGTAACGTGACGGTAAACGCAGTTGCACCCGGTTTCATTGAGACAGATATGACCGCCGAACTGAACGAACAGCAACAGACGGCTATTGTTGGCATGATCCCCTTAAAACGCATGGGCCGCTCGGAAGATATTGCGGCCATGACAGATTTTCTTGCATCCGACGACGCATCTTACATCACCGGTCAGGTTTTTACGGTTGACGGTGGTATGGTCATGTGATGCTGCTTTATAGAGCTTAAATACTGATACTACATTATGTCCGATCAAACTATTGAACAACGTGTTACCGCAATCATTGTCGACCAGCTTAACGTAAATGCTGAGCAAGTCGTCCCCGCCGCATCGTTTCTTGACGATCTGGGAGCCGACTCACTCGACACTGTCGAACTGATCATGGCCTTCGAGGAGGAATTCAAAGAGGAAATCGACGGAGAGATCCCTGAAGCTGAAGCAGAAAAGCTGCAGACTGTGGGCGATGTCGTCAAATACATCACGGAAAAGGCCGGCTAAGTCCGGATCTGATTATTTTTATTCACTAAAGCCGCGTTTTCGCGGCTTTGTTTTTACGACTGAGTCATGGAAGAGGGAGTAGCAAGAAAGCGTGTAGTCGTTACCGGGATCGGTACCATCACCTCACTGGGGATCGGCATCGAGCCGTTTTGGGGAAATATCCTTGCGGGTAAGAGCGGCATCGACTCGGTCACTTCATTTGATGTTACGGATTATCCATCAAAGGTTGGCTCCGAAGTACGTGATTTTAATGCGGGCGACTACATGGATCCGAAGGAAGCCCGCCGCAACGACCGCTACACACACTTCTCTGTAGCCGCGACTCGTCTTGCTCTGAGTGATGCTTCGATGGACACGACAAAGCTCGACTCCGATCGCATCGGTGTCCTTGTCGGCTCCGGTATCGGGGGCATGCTGACAATCCAGACGCAAAGCCGGAGGCTTTATGAAATGGGTCCCCGCAAGGTCTCGCCTTTTATGATACCTTCCCTCATCGCAAATATAGCGAGTGGGGTCATTGCCATTGAGATCGGTGCCCGGGGTCCGAATTACGGTTTGGTCAGCGCCTGCTCAACAGCGACGCATGCGATTGGCGAAAGCTTTCGTATTCTTCGCGATGGAGATGCTGATGTCATGGTTGCCGGCGGCAGTGAAGCCGCGATCACCGAGCTCGGTTATGCCGGCTTTTGCTCGATGAAGGCGATGAGTACGAGCTATAATGACGACCCTTCCCGGGCGAGCCGTCCCTTTGACCAGGGTCGTGATGGATTTGTTATGGGGGAGGGCGCGGGCGTCCTTGTTCTTGAGACTTTAGAGCACGCAGAGGCTCGGGGAGCAGATATTTACTGTGAAGTAAAGAGCTACGCGGCTACCTGTGACGCCTACCACATCACTTCGCCGGACCCGGAGGGTAAGGCACTTTCCAAGGCGATTGGAAAGACGATTGTCGATGCGGGTCTAGAGCCTTCTGACATCGACTATATTAATGCTCACGGTACTTCCACACCGTATAACGATAAGTTTGAGACACTGGCAATCAAGAAGGCGCTGGGCGAACACGCGAGCAAGACTTTGATTAGCTCGACCAAGTCCATGACCGGCCACTTACTTGGCGCGGCCGGTGGTATTGAGTCAGCGGTCTGTGCAATGGCCCTGAAAGAGGGCAAGGTACCCCCAACGATTAATTATGAAGACCCGGATCCGGATTGTGATCTGGACTATGTGCCCAATACCATGCGTGAGGCGGATATTAGTACGGCACTCTGCAATAATTCCGGATTTGGCGGGCACAACGCATCCGTGCTCTTCGGCAAAATCGGCTAAGTAATCGCTCGGTTTAAGCATATTTTTAGCCGTTGATCGGTTTTCGTGACTCGACGCCCACTCTCGCAGAAAAGCCTGATGAATCTCCGTGTCTCCGTATGAGAAATAGAATCGTGCAAGTTTCCCGCACGGGCGGGGGCAGTGTCCCTGCCAAGATCAATCAGGTAATACCTCTAGCAAATCGGTATATGATAGGCAGAGGCAATGAGCTATGCTCAAGATCAGCTGGCCGGTGGTACTATGATACCTAATGGCGTGGACTAGGGGAGCTTGGTTGTGCCCATGAGGAAGCGATCGCACTCCCGGGCAACGGCTCGCCCTTCGTTGATTGCCCAAACAACAAGTGATTGTCCTCGACGGACATCGCCGGCAGCAAAGACCTTGTCGATATTGGTCTTAAAGCGTCCGTACTCTGCCTTGATATTGGAGCGGGCATCTTGTTCGAGCCCGAGTTGTTCAACAATGTCGGCTTCCGGGCCGAGGAAGCCCATGGCAAGGAGAACAAGATCGGCTTCAAGGACGCGCTCGCTGCCTTCGACTTTCTTCGGCATGAAGCGGCCATCCTGATTGACCCATTCGATGTTGTGTACGTGTACGGCTTTGAGCTTACCGTCGGCGTCGCCTTCAAACTTGCTGGCGCTGACGAGATATTCACGGGGATCCCCACCTTGTACGGCGGCGGCTTCTTCCTGCCCGTAGTCGACCTTGTAGGTCTTGGGCCATTCCGGCCAAGGGTTATTGGCTGCGCGCTCTAGTGGCGGCTTGGGCATGATCTCCAGTTGGGCCACGCTCTTGCAACCATGACGCAGGGAAGTGCCGACGCAGTCAGTACCAGTATCCCCACCGCCGATGATGACGACGTTCTTATCTTTCGCCAGTTCAGTAAATTGCTCGGCTTTGCCTTCTTTGAGATCCCAGAGTTCCTTTGTATTGGGTCCGAGAAAATCCATCGCGAAGTGCACGTTTTCCAGTTCGCGACCCTCGATTGGCAAGTCGCGTGGCTTGGTCGCACCGCAGGCCAAAACGACGGAGTCAAAGTCGTCGAGAAGCTCTTTGGGGGAGATATCTGTACCGATTTCAACGCCGCATTTGAAGGCAACACCTTCCTCTTCCATTAGTCCGGTACGCCGTGTGACGACATCCTTTTCCAGCTTCATGTTGGGGATGCCATACATGAGCAGTCCGCCGGGGCGATCGGCCCGTTCAAATACAGTCACGAGGTGTCCGGCTTTGTTCAGTTGGTCGGCAGCGGCCAGTCCGGCAGGGCCGGAACCAACGACGGCGACGCGCTTTCCGGTTCGTTCTGTCGGCGGTTGGGGAGTGACCCAACCTTCTTCCCAGGCTTTGTCGATAATGGAGCACTCGATGTTTTTGATGGCGACCGGTGGCTCAATGACGCCGAGCACGCAAGAGCCCTCACATGGAGCAGGACAGACGCGACCGGTGAATTCAGGGAAATTATTCGTCTTTGCCAGACGGTTGTAAGCATCGGCCCATTTATTTTGGTAAACCAGGTCGTTGAATTCCGGGATCAGGTTATTGATCGGACAACCGCTGGCCATATTGGAGAGGGTCATGCCGGTGTGGCAGTAAGGGGTGCCACAGTCCATACAGCGGGATGCCTGTGTACGCAGAGATTTTTCGTTGTAAGGCTCGTGAATTTCATCCCAGTCCTTGAGGCGAGCTAGTGGCTCGCGGTTGGGAATGGTCTTGCGCTCGAACTCGATGAATCCTGTTGGTTTGCCCATGATGCTAAAGGGTGTGTGGTTATAAATGAGATAGAGTAGAATTAGTGCCCGGCTTTGACGTTTTCTTCAAATGCGGCAAGGATAGCGGCTTCGCCCTCGAGTCCGCGCTCTATGGCACGGGTTTGCGCTTTCAAAACCCGTTCATAGTCCTGTGGCATAATCTTGAGGAAATTTCCTGCGGTGGCCGGCCAATCATCGAGAATGGCACGTCCTCGGGCAGAGCCGGTTAACAGAACATGCTTTTCTATCTTGGCGCGTACCAGTTCGAGTTCTTCGTCGCCGCACTCGATCAGTTGGTATACATTCACCATGTCCGGGTTTAGACGATTTTGAATAAAGTCACCGGCTTCATCGTAGATGTAAGCGACTCCACCGGACATGCCCGCACCGAGGTTACGCCCGGTGCTGCCAAGATTGATCACCATGCCTCCGGTCATATACTCGAGAGCATGGTCGCCGAGGCCTTCAATGACGGCTTCGACACCGGAATTACGGACACAGAAGCGTTCGCCGGCCATACCGGCTACATAGGCTTCTCCCCCCGTAGCACCGTAGAAGCAGACGTTTCCGGTAATAATGTTATCGTGAGCGACAAAAGGTGAATCCGCGTGTGGGCGGACGATGATTTTACCACCGGAGAGACCTTTGCCAAGATAGTCGTTGGTGTCGCCTTCGACGTTGAAGGTCATACCCTTGGGGCAAAAGGCTCCGAGGGATTGGCCGGCCGAACCGGTCAAATGAATTTGAACCGTGTCTTCGGGCAAGCCTTCGGCTCCATGATTACGCGAGATTTCAGCTCCTGTAAGTGTGCCGACTACGCGGTCAGTATTGACGATGGGTAGTCGAATCTCAACCGGTGTACCGTTATCGATAGCCGGTTTAGCCTGCTTCAGTATCTCCCGTTCATCGAGCGAGTTTTCCAGCAGGTGGTCCTGTTTCATCTGGCAGAAGCTACCCACATCCGGACCTACATCCGGCTTGTAGAGGATCTTGCTGTAATCCAGTCCGCGCGCTTTCCAGTGCTCGATGGCGTGACGCATTTCCAGACGGTCTACTTGGCCGACCATTTCGTTGACTGTGCGATAGCCGAGTTGCGCCATGATTTCGCGCATTTCTTCGGCTACATAGTTCATGAAGTGGACGACAGCTTCGGGGCCTCCGTGGAATTTCTTGCGAAGTTCCGGGTTTTGCGTAGCGACACCGACCGGGCAGGTGTTCTTGTGGCATACGCGCATCATGAGACAGCCCAGAGTGACTAGTGGAGCGGTTGCGAAGCCGTATTCTTCAGCCCCTAACAGGCAGGCGATGGCAACATCGCGACCGGTCTTCAGCTGACCATCAGTTTCGACTACGACACGGGAGCGCAAATCGTTGAGAAGGAGCGTTTGGTTGGTTTCGGCGAGGCCGAGTTCCCACGGTGCACCGGCATGCTGAATAGAGGAACGAGGCGATGCGCCGGTTCCACCGTCATATCCAGAGACGAGGATGACATCGGCTTTGGCCTTGGCTACACCCGCAGCAATCGTGCCGACACCGACTTCGGAGACGAGCTTGACATTGATCCGGGCATGGCGGTTCGAGTTTTTCAGGTCGTGGATTAGTTCAGCCAGATCCTCAATCGAGTAAATGTCGTGGTGGGGAGGAGGCGAAATCAATCCGACTCCGGGAGTGGTGCCACGGGTCTTGGCAATCTTTGGAAGTACTTTGTGGCCGGGCAGTTCACCACCTTCTCCGGGCTTGGCTCCTTGTACGATCTTGATCTGGATTTCGTCAGAGTTGACCAGATAGTTACTGGTCACACCAAAGCGGCCGGATGCTACCTGCTTGATCGCCGAGCGGCGGGAATCACCGTTTTCATCGGGAGTGAAACGGTCTGGATCTTCGCCACCTTCCCCGGTATTGGATTTCCCGCCGAGGCGGTTCATGGCAATGGCCAGGGCTTCATGAGCTTCCTTCGAAATGGAGCCATAAGACATGGCCCCTGTCTTGAAGCGTTTGACGATTTCCGTAGCGGATTCGACTTCTTCAATAGGTATCGATTTAGCGGTATCCAACTTGAAGTCCATCAATCCCCGGAGGGTAAACATTTCGCGGGACTGATCGTTGATCGCCTCGGAGTATTCCTTAAAGACCGCATATTCACCCAGACGCGTTGCTTTTTGCAGCTTGTGAATGGTCACTGGATTAAAGAGGTGACGCTCACCGCCGGACCGCCATTGATAAATACCTCCGGGATCGAGGGCAGCATCGCGCTCATCCTCTCTGGGAGCAAAAGCCTTAGCGTGGCGGGTCATGGCTTCTCCAGCGATCGCATCGAGGCCTACACCTTCGACGCGGGAGGCTGTTTTGGTAAAGTATTTATCGACTACCGATTGGTTCAGGCCGATCGCTTCAAATATTTGCGCGCCGCGGTAGGAAGCGACCGTAGAAATGCCCATTTTGGACATGGTCTTAATGACGCCGTTGAGATTGGCTTTGAGGAAGTTGTAACAGGCTATCTCCGGGTCCAAGTCGATATCTCCGCGGTGAACGAGGTGACGCACGGATTCGAGGGCAAGATAGGGGTTTATCGCATTGACTCCATAACCAAGAAGGAGGGCATAGTGCATAACCTCGCGGGGCTCTGCCGACTCGAGAACAATGGATACACGGGTACGAGTACCTTGGCGAACGAGGTGATGGTGAAGACCAGCGACTGCCAGTAATGCCGGTATGGGCGCCTTCTTCTGACCAATCTTACGATCGGAAAGGATAAGGATGTTCACGCCATCGTTAATAGCTGTATCGGCGTTTTCGAAAAGTGTTTCGAGTGCGGCTTCCAGCCCCTTGTCCGTGATGGCGGGCTCAGAGATGTTGTTATGGCCTTCGGAGAGACCTCCGTGGGCCGCTTCAAAAGTCATTGGCAGCTTAGCCGACTTAAATCCGGCGCGGTCAATGTGATGCAATTGATCGAGCTGGCGGTTGTCCAAAAGTGGGCTCTCGTATTTGATCATCCGGCAACTGTCCGGGCCGGGCCGCGTGAGGTCACCTTCGGACCCGATAAACGTAATACTGGCGGTGACCAGTTCTTCCCGGATTGGGTCGATCGGAGGATTTGTTACCTGCGCGAAAAGTTGCTTAAAATAATTATACAGCAGTTGCGGTTGGTCGGAGAGCACGGCCAGAGGCGCATCGTTGCCCATCGAGCCAAGCGGTTGTTTGCCGGCTTGGGCACTCGGACCGAGAAGGAAGCGCATGTCCTCGTAGGTATAGCCAAAGACTTTCTGACGGGTTTCAATTGTATCAAAATCGTCAGCGACGGCTTTCTCTGCTGGTGGATCAGGGAGCTCGGTTGCTGGAAGCAGGTTTTCCTTGAGCCACTGGCCGTAAGGGTGCTCGGATGCAATCTGCTCTTTTAATTCCGCATCGTCCAGGATGCGGCCTTCTTCCATGTCGATGAGAAACATACGACCGGGCTCGAGACGGCCTTTTTTGACTACGCTGGCGGGCTCGATGCCTTCAAGAACACCGACTTCAGAAGC
>DKOA01000016.1:0-16293 GCA_002469895.1 Opitutia bacterium UBA7374 | reverse complement strand
TCCATCGGACATAGCCATTGATGCGGGGCCATCCCAAGGCTCCATCATGCATGCATGAAACTCATAGAAGTCGCGTTTGTGCTGGGGCATGGACTTGTGGCGCTCCCAGGGTTCGGGAATCATCATCATCATGGCATGTGCCAAGCTGCGGCCGGAAAGGACGAGGAACTCGAGGCAATTATCGAATTTCTGCGAGTCGGATCCGTCTTCGCGAATGATGGGAAGCAGCTTCTTTAAATCATCACCGAAAACATCGCTGGCGAGTTGCATTTGGCGGGCGTGGAGCCAGTTCTCATTGCCCCGAACCGTGTTGATTTCACCGTTGTGGCAGAGATAGCGAAACGGTTGAGCGCGTGGCCAGCTGGGAAAGGTATTGGTGGAGAAACGAGAGTGGGTCAGGGCGAGTGCCGACTCCATGTTCTCGCTGGCCAAATCTGGGAAGTAGTCGCCCAGTTGACCGGTGGTGAGCATGCCCTTGTAGGTCATGGTACGGCTGGAGAGGGAACCAATGTAAAAGAGTTCATCTTCGTCAGCACCGCTGTAGCGAATACGGTGAGCGGCGAGGCGACGAATGACATAAAGCTTGCGCTCAAACTCGAGACCGCGCTGGCAGACTTCGCCACGGTCGATGAAAAACTGGCGCATGACTGGCTCACAGGCTGCGGATGCTTTGCCTAAAATATGACTATTTACCGGCACATCCCGCCAACCGAGCAGTGGAAAGCCTTCTTCGAGAATGATTTCGGTGATAATCTGCTCTTCTTTCAGCCGATCTTCTTCGTTCTGTGAGAGAAAAACAAATCCGACGCCGTAATCACCTTCTTCGGGTAATTCGAATCCGCACTCATCTGCACAGACAGTAGAAAAGAACTTGTGCGGCAATTGGATGAAGATACCCGCACCATCGCCCGTGATGGGATCGCATCCGCAACCGCCCCGATGGTCGAGGTTGACACAGATTTCAAGCGCCCCCTGCACAATGCTGTGGGACTTGCGGCCCTTCATGTCTACGATCAGACCGATACCGCAATTTTCGTGTTCGTTGCTTGGGTCATAAAGACCTTGTGCTTTTGGCGATGTTTTCATTTCAAATAGGTTCTTGGAAATGGACGTTTGAAGGCCTCGTGTTTGTAGTTAGCTTAGTGTCCTCAGTAAAAAGTCAAAAGAAAGAGCAAGTTATTGGAGCAGTCCTGTCTGTCTAGGAAAAATCCATCTCTAAGCATTGTTCTTAATCAGTTTGTGTAGCCTGCCGATCCGAGAGTGTTTCTTCGTCTGAGCAGGCATTTGTTGTGCCAATCGTGTTGGCTGCCCGAAGCTTAGAAGAAGCGTACCGTTTTGGAGCGCATGGCTTCGTGCTCTTCATCGCTGCAAGGTGCATTAGTAGGGACGTCCGCAGTGTTGTTGTTGGCCGCGATCAAATCGTTGCTGAGCATCCAGTTTTCCACTTCTTCGCCGCTTACATCGGCTAGCATATGCCCATCAATTTCGACACAGGGAGAGAGCGGTTGACCGGATTTTTCTACCATTTCGGCATACTCGGCGGCATCGTTAATAATATCCCGATCCTCATACTCCAAGTCGTATTTTTTCATGATGGCGCGAACGCCCATGCTCCAGCCACAAGTGGGTTTTAAATATGCAATTATCTTCATAACTGTTAAGTGGTTTACATTTTAACGGATGTCAACACGGCGAAAGGCTCTCTTTCCTCCGGATGAGCGACTTGCCGCCAACGCTTAGCGAGGAGCAATGGCAGCGCTAAAATCGGATTTTACGATCGGCCTAGCGCAGACAATGCGCCAAGTGCCGTCCGGAAGTTGCCCCACAGTGTAGAGGCTGGTGAATTGGTCTTCCAGAGCGTAGAGTACGCGCATCCGCAGACGGGGTTCCAGACTGGGTCCGTAGGCTACCCCGTCATGGACGTAATCGATGCGTTCTTCGGGTGCACCGGTCAGGGGCTCAAATTGAATGCTGGCTATCGGCAGATTGAGTTCGTACTCGATGGCTTCTTTAAGCATGCGGATGGTCTGCTTTTCGGTGCCTTCGAGTGCATAGAGTGCGAGCATGGGCTCGACTGTTTCGGCCTGACTGGCTATGCGGAATTCTTCTGCCAGGGCTTTCGTGCCCTTATATCGGGCTACTTCGGAGCGATCACAAGCAAGTAAAACAAGTGATACCTGAACGAGGAGGCAAGAGATGAGAACTTTCTTCAGTAGAGCGATCACGGTATGTATAGACAGATGCACGCGCGCAAGGTTCACCTGCCCTTTACAGGGAGCACCGAGCGCATCGTTTCAACTGTTTAGTTCGGTTAGCGAAAATCGCTTAGATCGTCTTCGTTGTCGTTCAAGTCAACCGGTTTCGAGCCTTTTTTGTCTTTAAAGCCGGTCGCGGTGATGTCGATAGTGCCTAATTTTTCAATACCGAGGGTTTCGGTCAGGGCCTGTCGAAGGTGTTGCTGAAGAACGTTTTCGAGGTCGCGCAGTCTGCCGCTGCTCTGCAATTTGATGCCAACTCTGAGGTGGCAGATACCTCGTTTCGTACGTATGCGTACAGTTGGGCGGTGGACCTGCTCTATTTGCGCGCAAGCCGATTGTATCAGCTCGAGAATGGCGGAACGGCTGACCATGACACGGCCGTTCTCCGAGTGGTAAGCGAGAATTTTAGCCGGTTGGCGCCTGCGCAGAAGAATCAGCAGGGCAAGAATGAGGACAATGGCAACGCCGCCATAGAGGATATCCGATTCGATCGATGAGAGCATCGATTGTACGCTCTCAGAGCAGTCGTCTAGAAGGCACCATTTCATTGCTGTACCGCAGTTTTAGTGGGCGCGGTGATAAAGATTTAGTCGGTGTGGGATTGTTCTTCCCAGTCTTCCTCCGTGGTGCTCTCTTCGGAAGTGCGGACCCCGTCAATGATGACATTGACACGAGCCACATTTTTACTGGTCATATTTTCCACCTGTTCGACGACGCGTTGTTGGATTTGGCTGGCCACGGTAGCGAGCTGGCAACCGAATCGCAGGATGACGCGCACTTCAATGCGGTAGTCGCCGACTTCATCGACTTCGACTCGCACGCCGCGTTCATCGCCTTTTTTGGTGAAAATCTCGGCGATCCCATCCACCCCGCGAAATCCTGTGCCGACAGAAGCCACCCCGGTAACCTCTAGACTGGCAAGTCGCACAATGCTGGCAACAACGCTGTTGTTAATGCTGATATCACCCAGTGTGTTGGACCCTTCCGAGACAGTGGGTATAGTGGTCTCCTGACTTTCTTCGGGAATTTTACTCATAATAATCGTACTACATAGAGGAGATTATGCTAGGTGTAAAGATCCTTGGGCACGCGCTTGACGAATTCCTCGACAAATTTGGTGGTGGCTTTGCCGTCTCGGAAGATTGGGTCGCGAATAATCGCCCGGGAAAAGGGTATATTGGTTTTGATGCCCCGGATCAAATATTCCCCGAGGGCGCGGTCCATTCGGTCAAGAGCGAGCTCGCGGGTGCGCCCAAAAGTAATGACTTTGGCGATCATGCTATCGTAGTGCGGGGGGATCGAGTAACCACTGTAGACATGTGAATCGATACGAACACCATGGCCTCCGGGTGAGTAATAGAGATCAATGCCTCCCGGGCAGGGGGCAAAGTTGCGCCCGGGGTCTTCGGCATTGACGCGGCACTCGATGGCGTGACGCAGGATTTTCACATCTTTTTGCTCGTAGCTGAGTTTTCTGCCACTGGCGATGAGAAGTTGCTCTTTGACCAGATCGATACCGGTAACTTCTTCAGTCACACCGTGTTCTACTTGGATGCGAGTGTTCATCTCGATAAAGTAGTAGTTGCCGTCGCTATCGGTGAGGAACTCAACAGTGCCGGCACCTTCGTATTTGACAGATTTAGCCAGTTTTACGGCATCGCGGCCCATTTTTTTGCGGGTCTCGTCGGTAATAAAAGGAGAGGGTGCCTCTTCGATTAGTTTTTGGTGGCGACGTTGTACCGAGCAATCCCGCTCACCCAAGTGGATGACATTGCCTTTACTGTCACCCAATACTTGAATTTCGATATGCCTAGGCCCTTCGAGGAATTTCTCAATATAGACGGACCCATTACCAAAGGCTTTTTCTGCTTCGCTCCGGGCGCTGTTATATTCTTTTTTAAAGGCTACTGCATTGTGTGCAGTGCGCATGCCTTTTCCGCCACCACCGGCAACAGCTTTAACGATGACCGGAAAGCCGATCTTTTTGGCTACGGTGAGGGCGTCTTTTTCGTTGTCGACTGTGCCCTCACTGCCGGGGATGACAGGGACTTTTGCTTTGACCGCCATTTCACGAGCTCGGGATTTGTCACCAAAGTTCAGGATGGCATCCGAACTGGGACCGACAAACTTGATGTTACAGGTCTCACACTGTTCGGCAAAGTCAGCGTTTTCCGCGAGAAATCCATACCCCGGATGAATGGCATCGACATCTGCAATCTCAGCGGCAGCGATAATACGATCGGCCTTGAGATAGCTGAACTGGCTGGCTGCGGGGCCAATACAGATGGCTTCATCTGCTAGCTGTACATGCAGGGACTGCTCATCGGCCTCGGAGTAGACGGCCAAAGTCTTAATGCCGAGTTCGTTGCAGGCACGTACAATACGCAGGGCGATTTCGCCGCGGTTGGCGATGAGGAGCTTTTTGATCATTCGCTCGGTCTAGGCGGTTTTCACCTTATAGAGAGGCTGGCCGTACTCGATGGCGTCACCGTTTTCAACAAGTACTTCGGTAATGGTACCGGCGATTTCGGCTTGAATCTCATTCATTACCTTCATCGCTTCAATGATGCAGACAATACTGTCTGCCTTCACTTTGCCACCAACATCGACAAAAGAGGGGCTATCGGGGGACGGTGAACTGTAAAAGGTGCCGACCATCGGTGATTTAATGACAGAAATACCAGCTTCTTCTACGGGTGCTGTCGGGGCAGCGGCTGGCGGAGTCTCAGCGGCAGTGGCTACCGGAGCGGCAGGTATGGGTGCTGTTTGGATAATTTGCGCCGGAGCATCTTTGCTTTGGCGACTAAGGCGGAGCTTGAGGCCCTCCTCTTCAAATTCTAATTCGGCAATTTCCGAACGTTCCATTAGTTCGACGACCTGTTTGATCAGTTTTAAGTCCAAGTTCGGTTCCTTTCAGAGACGTTGTTGTTACTAGCTGGTTAGCTATGTCGAAAGCCATTTGATGGCTGCCAACAGAGCACATAATTCATTCGTTGAATCGTAAGACAAGAAATAAGAGCATGGTGGATGCCTGCGTCAATGTCGTAAACGCGGGGTTAAATAGGCTTTCATTTCTCGGCGCAGAAGGCATTTTTGCAGATATGGCCAAGAGTTCCTTTGAAAATGCCCGGATTTCCGGGGTCGTTTCCTGCGTGCCCCGCGGAGAAAAATCGATTGATGATGCGGTTGAACTCTTCGGGGGCAACGTTCAGCAGATCGAGCGTATAAAAAAGACAATCGGCTTGGATAAGCGTCGTGTTGTCGAGGGCACAACGACGGCAGCCGACTTGTGCTATTCGGCTGCGCGGGATTTGATGGAACGGGCTAAACTGGCTCCGCAGGCTGTAGACGCCCTGATTTGTGTTACGCAGACGCCGGATTATGGGCAACCCTGCAATGCGGCAGTTCTGCATGGTCGCCTCGGACTGGGGTCGGATTGTGCTGCCCTTGACGTTAACCTCGGTTGTTCCGGTTATGTCTATGGACTCTGGCTTGCGCATATGATGGTCAATTCGGGGGGTTGTCAGCGGGTGTTGCTTTTAGCGGGCGATACGATTAGCCGAATTACAAATCCCCGGGATCGTGCTGTCGCACCCCTTTTTGGCGATGGCGGGAGCGCCACGCTGATTGAACACTTCACGGAGCCCTCACCGGCCTGGTTTAGCCTGCATACGGACGGCAGTGGCTATGAAAATTTGATTGTTCCAGCGGGTGCTTTTCGTTGTCCCTCAAGCGAGGAGACTAGAGTGGAGCGAACCGATGCAGAGGGTAATGTCCGATCGGCAGAGAATCTGAGCATGGATGGAGCTGAAGTTTTTAATTTTTCGATCCGGGTGGAGCCGGCATCTGTGCGTGAGGTGGCAGAATATGCGGGGCTCGCTCTGGGAGAGATTGATTACTTTGTCTTTCACCAAGCAAACCGTTATATTTTATCCAATATCGCCAAGCGTCTTAAGTTGGATCCGGACTGCGTTCCGATGCGCTCGGTGGAGCGCTTTGGCAACCAGAGCTCTGCTTCCATTCCTGTAGCCATTTGCGATGAATTGGACGGGAAATTAGGCAGCCGGGAAAAGCGCCTCTTACTCTCCGGTTTCGGAGTTGGGCTTTCTTGGGCAAGTGCGATAGTCAATTGTGGTGCGCTCAAGGCCTGTGCATTGATCGAGTATGAGTCCTAGCGGAAGCATCGATCTCTATCGATCCTCAGGCTGCTGTACACTTATGCGGTAGTCAGGCGAGTGCGGCGGCGAAGTTGGAGCCAGAGAGTCCATGCCTGGTTCTTTAAGATGCGGCGGGCCTTTTCGATTTCAGCTTTTCGCTGGGCGAGGTTTTCGTTAGCGATGGCGGAGAGGTCGTCAAGGTTGTAGAGGTAGAGGCTATCGAGTGGGTGTACCGCTGGGTCAATATCGCGGGGCATAGCGAGATCGAGAAGGAAGAGGGCTTTGCCGGCGCGTTTGCGGAGGGCTTCTTGAACGGTTTCCAAGGAGAGGACTTGACCCGCTGCGGCAGTGGAACTGACGACAATATCGAAGCGGTGGAGTTGGGCGGGGAAGTCTGCGAAGTCGATGGCAGCACCACCAAGTTGGCGGGCAAGTTTTTGTGCGTTTTCGAGGGTACGGCTGCTTACGGAGATATCGGCTACACCACGGCCGGCGAGGGCCTGTGCGGTGGCGGCACCGACTTCTCCGGAGCCGAGGAGGAGTACGCGGCTCTGGTCGAGGCGTCCGAAGATGCGGTTGGAGAGGTCGGCGGTAATGTTGCCGATGCCGACGTGTCCGCGGTTGATTCCGGTCTGGGTGCGTGCGGCTTTGGCGGCTTGAAAGCTTTTTTCAAAGAGACGGCTGAGGACGGGGCCGACAGACTGGGCGGTTTTAGCGCGGGCGTAAGCGTCTTTGACCTGACCGAGGATCTCGGGTTCACCAACCATCTGTGAGTCGAGTCCGGCAGAGACTTCGCAGAGGTGTTGAAGGGTATCGAGGTTGTGGTGGCGGTAGGCGTATTTTTGGAAGTCGCTTGTTTGGATTTCGCGCTGGCTGCAGAAGTGTTGTTCGAGGGCGGGCAGGTGATCACGGGACTGGGCGAGCCCGTAGATTTCTGTGCGGTTACAGGTGCCGAGGACGAGGCATTCCTTTAGCCCGGGGAGTTGGTGGAGGTTTTGCCCAAGGGCGCCGGCCTGGTCCGGTGAGAGGGTGAAGCGTTCGCGTACTTCAAGGGGGGTGTCATGGTGAGAGCAACCAAAGACAAAGAGGGACTGCAGCGGGTCTGCGCTCATAGGTGTCGTGTCCAATGGAGCGGGTCTCAGTGGTTAGCGGAGTCTTCAGCGGCGGAAGACGGCGCGCCTGTTTCGGGGAGACTGCGTGCGTTCTGGACGGGCCAAAGGGCAAGGAGTGCGAGAAGGAAGAGGAGGATGGAGGCGATGGCGTGACGGCGGGTGACGAGGCGACCTTGTAATTGGAGGATGGCGACACCGAGGTAGCCGGCCCAGACGAGGCAAGTAACGGTGAGTTTAAAGACGGGTACAAGGTGACTGTTGCGGAGATAGAAGATGGCTCCAAAGAGGAGTGCGGCCGTGAGGCCGAGAAGTCCGGCGAGAAGGAGGCGACGTCCCATGGTGTCGAGTTTTTCGACGGAGGGAAGGTATGGGTAGATGCCCTGGTATTTCTTTTCTTTGAGGCCGTGCCGCTGGATAAGAAACATTAGTGCGACAAGGGCAACGAGTGCGAAGAGGCCGTAACTGAAGAGGGCGAGGGTAGCGTGTAGTTCAATCCAGGGGTTGCCGCTGGAGAGGCTGTGTGGATAGGGGCGATCGAGCCCGGGGATTAGGCAAG
Source organism: Opitutia bacterium UBA7374 (assembly GCA_002469895.1). Classification (GTDB taxonomy): domain Bacteria; phylum Verrucomicrobiota; class Verrucomicrobiia; order Opitutales; family Coraliomargaritaceae; genus UBA7374. Next base: position 8,210 of record DKOA01000016.1, on the reverse strand, counting down.
TGACTCCGCCGAGTGCGGCCAACGCGGCGACAAAGAAACCGAGCAGGCGAATGCGAAAGACTGGGCCGATGATAAAGTAGAGGAGCACGAGAGACCAACCGATGAATTGTGCGATTTCAAAAGAGTTGCCGAGGGGGCAGCCTTTGACCTCCAGACCGCGAAGATTGAGTCCGATTGTTTGCAGGGCAAAGCCCATAGCGGTGAGGGTGGAGACGAGGGCAGGTGGATATTTGCGGCGCAGGAGCAGGGGTAGGAGCCCGGCAATAAAGGCGGCGCCATAGAGGAGGGCACCGATGATGAGGAAGAGTCGGTCCGGGTTGTCGAGTGCGTCTGGCATATCGTCCGGTTAGACTGGTAGGATGGGGGCGCGTTGCCAAGCCTGTTGCTCGCTGGAATAAGCGAGGCGGACTAACGCTTCATCGGCGCGACGTAGGCCGGCTCGGTGGCGCGACCGGTCTGGTAGCCGCCGTTTTGCCAGGATTGAATTGTATCCGCTAGATAACGGATAAATTGCGGGTGGTCATTAAGGCAGGGGATTTGTTCAAATTGTTCACCGCCGGCAGCAAGGAAGAGTTCTTTGCCTTCACCGGCAATTTCCTCGAGGGTCTCCAGACAGTCTGCAGTGAAGGCAGGGCAGATAACTTTAACATTTTTTGCGCCTTCTTCGGGCAGCGATTCAAGTGTTTGGTCAGTGTACGGTTGAAGCCAGGGATCCCGGCCCAAACGGGATTGGAAGGTGAGGCGATATTTCTCTTTGGGCAGACCGGCGGCCTGAACAAATTTTTCGACGGTCATGGCGCACTGGTGTCGATAACAGGTGCCGTGTGCGGGGTGGCAGGTGTTGCAGCAGTCTGGGGTGGTTAGGCAGTGCTGGTGGGAGGGGTCGCCTTTAATCAGATGTCGTTGTGGGATGCCGTGAAAGGAGAAGATGAGCTTGTCAAAATCGCCCTTTTCAATGGCTGGGCGGGCAGATTCGAGCAGGGCCTCAATATAGCCGGGATCATTATAGAAGGGGGGCAGCAGTGTTGTCTTTAGCGTGGGTGCGTGGGTGCGCACGCAGTTCATCAGTTGCACGACTGCGGTTTCGTAACTGGACATGGCGTAGTGCGGATACATCGGTATGATGAAGAGGTCATCAACGCCTTGTTCGAGTAGTGAGAGCAGAGCGCTTTCGGTCGAGGGATTCCCATAGCGCATGCCCAATTCAATGGGTAGGCCGGTGGCTTCAGCGAGGGCTTTTTGCTGAAGTCGTGAGGTTAGGATCAAGGGTGAACCGTCTTCTTCCCAGATGCTGGCGTAGGCCTCGGCCGATTCTCGTGGGCGCTTGGGTAGAACGAAGCAGTTGACGATGAGCCAGCGAATCGGTGCGGGTGCATCGAGCACGCGCTCATCCATGAGAAATTCCCGAAGGTAGTTACGAACATCAACGACTTCCGTGGAGTCCGGTGATCCGAGGTTAAGAAGAATGACACCCTGTTTGGACATGGTGTGAGAAGGTAGCGGAGCAAGGAAGTTGTCAAACAGAAGCGGGCTTTCTGTATCGTCTGTAGTTACGTGGGCATTGTTCGGTACGTGCTTTAAACCAGGCAGAAAAATGATGCGGTTCGGGATAGCCGCTACGACGTCCGATTTCGCTGACAGGCAGATCGGTCTGGCTGAGTAGATCGCTGGCCTCTTGTAAACGGGCTTGGGAAATGAGTTGGTAGGGGCTGGGGAGTTCGGTATCCTGAAGGGAGAGTTCGAGTACGCGACGGGAGACACCAATGGCTCGGGCCAGCTTACCTGCATCCAGAGTGGGGTCGAAAAAGTGCTCGTTAATATAGTTGGCTGCGGCTTGTGCGATGCGCGCTGAACGTGAGGCGAGTGAGGATTCGCGGACGAGAAGTTCGGTCTGGCTGATCGTGTAGACCCTCGGGGCGGGCATGTGCCCACTGAGTGATTCTTCGAGGAGTTTAGCTGCACGGACACCACAAGTGTACATGGGTGGGTTAAAGCTGGTAATGCCGGTGCCGGCAAAGACGGATTCGGTGGGGTCGTTGCCGATAGAGACCAGTCGATAATCTCGCCCACAGCTGAGGCTTTGCCGATTGGCTTCTGTGATGAACTCTCGTGCCAGCCGATCACTCGTGCAAAAGACACCGACCGTATGGCCATTCTGGAGTACGGCGGATATGGATTCTCCTAGAAGAGGGCCCGGCTTGAGGGAGATACAAGGGTCCGCTTTCAGGGCTTTATTGAATCCTTGCTCATAGAATGTATCAGCATGTGTGTTGCCATTGGCAAAGTAGATAAACTGAGTGGCGCCTTGGACAACCAGATGTTCAGCGGCCTTCCGGGCGATTGCGGTATCGTTTAAGCAGACACTTGGAATACTTTTTATATCGGATACGCGAAAGAGGTTAATGGCTAGGACATCACATTCCAAGAGACCTTGGATCCATTGGTCACTGATAAAGGAACCAATGGCCCCAGAGAGCTGGCCGGATTGAGCCAATTGCATTAGGGTGGTCTCAAATCCATATTGGAGGGGCACGAGTCGCCAGTTGAGGGCCTCTTTTTGCATATGTTCGGAGACTCCACGTAAAATTTCACCCGCTTGGCGAAAGTTGAGGTCATAGGCCACTGCAATGGTTTTCTGTTGTTTCATTCGTAAATATACAATTAAAAATACGGAAATACGAAAATACAAATGCGAATTTTTATGATAAGTTCCTCCCTATGAAAAAAGCATTGATAACCGGAATAACCGGGCAGGACGGATCCTATCTAGCCGAACTCCTTCTCGAAAAGGGTTACGAGGTGCATGGAATTATCCGTCGCAGTTCGACTTTTAATACCAGCCGGATCGATCATCTGTACAATGATCCGCATGTAAACGGGACAAAGCTCTTTCTCCATTACGGTGATCTGGCAGACGGAGTGATGTTGATGAAGTTGCTCTATCAATTGCAACCCGATGAAATTTACCATCTGGGTGCACAGAGCCATGTGCGTGTCTCCTTTGATGTGCCGGAGTACACGGGAGATGTGACCGGTCTGGGTACGGTACGCTTGCTTGAGGCCATACGCGAAGTTGGTTTAGAAGGAAAATGCCGTTTTTACCAGGCTTCCTCATCGGAAATGTTTGGGATGGTACAGGAAGTGCCCCAAACGGAAAAAACGCCCTTTTATCCACGCTCGCCCTATGGGTGTGCCAAGGTCTACGCCTATTGGCTGACGGTGAACTACCGTGAATCGTACAATATGCACGCGACCAATGGTATACTCTTTAACCATGAGTCGCCACGTCGCGGGGAGACCTTTGTCACGCGCAAAATCACTCGTGCAGCGACTCGTATTAAGATGGGTCTGCAGGATAAGCTTTATTTGGGGAATCTGGATGCACAGCGAGACTGGGGCTATGCAAAGGAGTATGTTGAAGCGATGTGGTTGATGTTGCAGCAGGATGTTGGCGATGATTATGTCATGGCGACGAATGAGACGCATTCGGTAAAGGAGTTTGTTATGGAGAGTTTTAGCTTACTCGATTTGGATTGGGAAAAATACGTGGACTATGACAAACGCTATGAGCGACCGACAGAGGTTGATTTATTGATTGGCGATTCATCCAAAGCCAAAACGCAATTAAACTGGGAGCCAAAAGTGTGTTTCAAGGAATTGGTGAAAATTATGGTCGATGCAGACCTTGTATTGGCGAAGCAAGAGTTGGCTTACAAACAGGCGATTCAGGCTTAGGCGACACGATGGAGCGTAGAAATCCAATCCCATGAATACCCAATCAAAAATCTATGTTGCCGGTCATCAGGGGATGGTCGGATCGGCGATTATTCGTGCACTGAAATCCGCTGGTTACGCAAACATTGTGACGCGGACTCGTGCTGAGTTGGATTTAACCAGTCAGGCGGATGTGCGTGCTTTTTATGAATCAGAGAAACCGGATGTAGCAATTATCGCTGCTGCGCGAGTGGGCGGCATTCATGCGAATCATACCTATCCGGCAGAGTTCCTCTATGAGAATCTAGCGATTGCACAAAACACGATCCATCAGGCCTACCGCTCAAAGGTGGGTCGTCTCCTGTTTTTGGGGAGCACCTGTATCTACCCGAAGTTTGCCGAACAGCCGATAAAGGAGTCCTCTTTATTAACGGCTTCTCTGGAGCCGACGAACGAGGCATATGCCATTGCCAAGATTGCCGGGTTAAAACTATGCCAATTCTACCGTCAGCAATATGGTGTCTCTTTCCATTCTGCTATGCCGACTAACCTGTACGGTCCGGGCGATAATTATCACCCGGAAAACTCGCATGTCCTGCCTGCTTTGATTCGACGCTTTCATGAGGCTCGTCAAAGCGGCGCTCCTGAGGTGGTTATCTGGGGTACGGGAAAGCCACTGCGTGAATTTCTCCACGCTGATGACGCGGCTGCCGGCATCCTTCATCTTTTGCGGCTGGAAAATCCACCGGACTGGGTGAATCTGGGCAGTGGTCAGGAGATTTCTATCGGAGATTTGGCCGGCTTGATCAAGCAGGTCGTCGGTTACCGGGGAGAGATCTCTTTAGATCCGAGCAAGCCCGATGGTACGCCTCGTAAGTTGACGGATACATCGCTCCTGCAATCTACAGGATGGTCTCCTTCTCTGACTATCGAATCCGGCTTGGCGCTGACCTATGCGTCCTTCTTAGCCGAACTTGCTGAGGGGCGATTGCGCGCCTAGTCGTGTCTGCGGCTAGAGTAGTTCAAACCCAAGCAGAGTGATGTCATCCTGTTGAATCCCCTTGTTCGTGTGCATCGAAGCAGCGGCGTAAACAGCGTCGATGCCTTCTTGTAGCGGTCGGTGGGAGTGCTGCCGCAAACAGTCGATCAGGCGCTCACTGCCGAATTCTTCATCTCCAGAGTTTGCCGCTTCGAGAATGCCATCGGTATAGGTATAAAACCGATCGTAGCGCTGCATTTCTATTTCCACCGTGTTCGATGCAGTACCGCCGGGAAGGCCCATAACCATACCGGGGGGCAGGTCTATCGGCTCCAGTGTATTTTCTGCTGCGCGATAGACCAAGGTTAGCGGGTGGCCAGAGTGGGAGAGGTGTAGAGTGCGTCCGCCGTCTGGGCGGCGTCGGCTGAAGTGTCCAGCGATGCCGGTAACAAAACCCTCGGACATTTGACCCCCCAGTTCCCGATTAATCGCATTGAGGAAGCGATCCGGGTGTCCGTCATAGACTTCTGCCTCATGGGAGCTGAGGTATTTTAAAAGTACAGTGTAGAAAGCGGCAGTAAAACCATGACCACAGACATCACCTAAATAAAAAAGTGTCAGTTTTTTGGGGTTGCGCGGGAAGCTGATGATGTCTCCCCCGACTGAGGACATCGGTTTCCATAGATGACCAATTGACAGGTTGGCGTTCTCCGGAATCCGTCCCGGTATGATGACGCTCTGCACTTTTCGAGCACTTTCATAATCGGCCCGCATATTAATATTTTGCTCGCGCAGTTGTTGTTCGCTCTTGGCCAGTTGCTCCTGTGCGATAAATTCGGAGGTTACATCACGCGATATGCCGACAATACCGATGGATTCATTGGAGTCTAGGTGGAGCGGAACTTTTGAGGAAGTGACCCAACTGATGGAACCATCTGGCCAGGTTTCTTTTTCGATCTTATTGATCATCGGTAGGCCAGTACGGAGGATCTCCTGCTCGTCTTCATAGGCCTGTTGAGCGTGTTCTTTGGAGAAGAGGTCAAAGTCTGATTTACCTTCCAACTCGCCTCTTTCTTCAAAGCCGTGCATTTCTGCGAGTGTCTGACTGACCGTAACAAATCGGCTTTGGCGGTCTTTGATATAAATCCGATCAGCCGATTGCTCCATGAGGACATCGAAAAGTCGCTCCGTCGACGCCTTGAGCAACTTCGCATCTTCTTTCTGTGTAGCTTGCTGGTCTTCCAACATGGGAGCTTAGTACAGCAAAATAGCCAAGGCATGGCAATCTTTCGCTTAAGAATAAATCGAGTCTCTATTTGCTCTGGCCAAGTGGCTCCGGATGACTTCGATAGAAGAACAAATGCGGGCAGTTATACAGCGTGTCAGTCGGGCCTCCGTACGAGTGGAAGACCAGGAGGTTGGCTCTATTGGAAAGGGATTATTGGTTTTGTTGGGCATCGGTGGCAGTGACAATGCTGCGGATATTGATTGGCTGGCAGGCAAGGTTAGCCGGGTACGCCTATGGGAAGATGCAGATGGCCGAATGAACCGTTCTCTGGAGGCAGTAAACGGATCCGTGCTAGTGGTCAGTCAATTTACACTTTGGGGGAACTTGAAAAAGGGAAGTCGCCCCTCTTACAACCGCGCAGCCGTTCCGGACAGAGCAAAGACCCTTTACGAGGGCTTTGTCCGGCAACTTTCCGAACATCTGCAAAAAGAGGTGCCGACCGGTTGCTTTGGCCAGCATATGGAGGTGGATTTGGTCAATGAGGGTCCGGTCACCCTGATTCTGGATTCTGCGCAAAGAGATTTCTAATCTGAATGAGTCATGGCGAAAGTTTTGAATCGTAGTTATTTCAGCGGAGACACGTCTTCATTAGCCCGTGATTTGCTCGGTACATCGTTATGTCGTCGTTTACCATCCGGTAAGATCCTTCGTTCCCGAATTACCGAGACGGAAGCATATGACGGATTTGAGGATCGTGCTTCACATGCCCACCGCGGGCCTACTCCCCGAAATGTGGTTATGTTTGGCTCAGCCGGGCATAGTTATATTTATCTTTGTTATGGGGTACACTGGTTACTCAATATTGTTACCCGCGAGAAAGGCTATCCGGCAGCGATCTTAATACGTAGTGTGGAGCCGGTGAACGGGCCAGGGCGGTTGACCCGACACTTTCATTTAAATGGCTCCGATAATGATCGGCTCTTGTGCCGCGCCAACGGATTATGGGTCGAGGACGATGGATATCGGCCGGAGGCGGCCATGGTGCGGGCAACACCTCGAATCGGGGTCAACTACGCGGGCCCCGAGTGGTCCGCTATGCCGTGGCGTTTTGTTTGGGAAATGGAATAAATCCGGGGGCTCTGTTATTGCCTCTATGGGTGCGTTTTATGGGCCGTAAGCCTTTTTCAAAATCGCCTATAGTGGCTATTCAATTACACTCTACCACTTACTTATTTTATCGGGTAAGTAGCCTAATTGCTGGATTCTGCCAAGATTAAAAAAATGGGTTAATTGATGTATAAGTTGTTGTCTAGTAATGATTAACAGATTAAATTTTTAATATACAGGCTCTTTTTTGTCGTCTTTCCTGCGGGTTTAGAAAACTGGCATGTAGGTTGCTCTTATGAATTGTTCGTTTTTACGAATTCTGTCGCTGGTATTACATCAGACGGCTGAAAATTCTAACATACAATCAACTGAGAAAACTATCATCATGAAGATCAAAAAATCTGTTTTCGCCCTCTTGCTGGGTCTAACGGCGCTCTTCGGACCATTAACCACACAGGCAGCCGACGCGGCCGCTGATTTGGCAATGGCTCCTGCTGCAGCTGCAGTTGCGGCTGGTAACGATCAAGCGGAGGATTACCTCGCACTACTGGAAGCACAAGGTGAGTACGCATATGCATTCGACTTCTTTACCACCTCCATGTTGTGGACGGTAATAGCAGCCGCACTTGTCTTTATCATGCACCTCGGCTTCGCTACACTAGAAGCGGGTCTGACTCAATCCAAGAACACAGTGAACATTATGTTCAAGAACGTGTTCATTATCTCAATCGGCGTTATTTCCTACGCCGTGATCGGATTTAATACACACTATCCGGGTGACTTTAATGGGTGGATCAGTTTTGGAAGCATGATCGGTGACCTCAACGCAGATGGCGGTGATACTTTCGGTTACGGTGGCGTAGGCTTGGCCATGACAGGCTATGGTGACTTTATCTTCCAAGCGATGTTTGCCGCGACAGCAGCGACCATCGTTTCGGGTGCGGTTGCCGAACGTGTAAAGCTTTCCAGCTTTATGATTTTCTCAACCCTTTTGGTTGCGATTGCTTACCCGGTTGTCGGTTCATGGCACTGGGGAGGTGGTTGGCTCGGCGGCCTGAATGACGGCGCTGGCTTCAAGGATTTTGCCGGTTCTGCAGTTGTTCACGCTTTCGGCGGATTCGCAGCACTCGCTTGTGTCATCATACTTGGGCCCCGCGCCGGCAAGTATGTGGATGGTAACAT
>DKOA01000054.1:9053-10652 GCA_002469895.1 Opitutia bacterium UBA7374 | reverse complement strand
GCGCAGACCTTACAGGTGCGACTCTAACAGGAGTTGCAAGTGGCTTGATTGTGGGAGAGCCCACACTGCCGAGCGGCTACCAAATTATAGATGGCTATCTCATAGGTCCGGGTGTCGATCTCACTGGAGCAAATCTTTCTGGGCTCGATCTCAAAGGAGCTGATTTGACCGGAGCAGATCTTTCGGGAGCAGATCTAAGTTCATCCGATCTCTCTGGGGCAAATCTCGCTGGAGTTGATCTCACCGGAACTGATCTCACCGGCGCTTTATGGACCAATATCCAATCACAAGCAGCTTACGATGCTATTGTAGCAGTTAGAGATTCTATGTACACCCAAGAGCAGTACGATGCTAGGTATTCACAGGACCAATACGATACTGGATACAATGTTGGATATGATTCAGGTTATTATTCTGGTGTAAATTCGGTAACTACATCTCCAAACACATATGGTTTTTACTCTGCCGAAGAATATTCTGAAAATTACTCATTAGGCTATGAGACTGCAATGTCTGTAGGAGCGTCTGAAGTTACATTCCTACTAGATACAGACGCTAAAACGATAAGTTTTACGGGATCAGCAGTAATAACTCCAAGTTCTGACAATGCTGGAATGGACTTGTATACTCTTGTTAACGGTACTGATATTTCCGCTCCGACGGTTATCGATATCAGCTCGGGCTTAGACGGCTATCCAGATGATCTAACCGATGCATATGATTCTCAAGTAAGCCTCATGGTTCGTGATAATTCGGTCAGCTTTTTTATAAGTACTTTGAGCGATGATACTGGAGACGATAGTGGAACGGATACTAGCGATCTTTATGATGATTATCTTTCCGGCGGTTCTACTGTCAGCGATCCTTATGCAGATCTCTATAGCGATCCTTATGCCGATCTCTATAGCGATCCTTATGGTGATACTACCGACAGCGGAGCTACCTCAAGTGGTACTTACACTCTAATTGGTAATGGCACCGAAATCTCTTATGCTGGCCTTGACACAGTAAAACAGGCTCAAATAGAGAGTTTGGTTACATTGGGAACGAACGAAATTTCTAGCGTAGGATCTCCCTCCCAAATGAGGCGGTTGTATACTAGTTCAGACTACACCACACAATACGACACAGGGGTAGTACTTGGAAGAACTCAAATTACTGGAAACCCAAGCAGCAATAGTTTATACACTGCTTCTGATATGGTGGAACTGACCATAGGCAACCCAGCTCTGAGCAGGCAAAGCGATGGCTCCTTCAAACTAAGTTTTAACATATCACAAGTGGCAGATATCTTATCTTTTACAACAGAAGATTTAATTGGGCTATCGCCAACTATCAACACTGACGGAAAAATAGAGCTACCTTTCACTAGTTCAGACGGCTCACCTTTCTATAAATTACAATTCGGTACGAATGATGAATAAAACGGTTTTCACAGAAAATTAAATGAGGACAAATATGAAGTATCCATTATCTTTTCTTTTAGTTGTTAGTATGCTTAATAACTTCCTGTTTGCTACTATTGATCCTACTACAGGCACTGGCACTGTAAATGGCTACTCTATAGGTCCAGGTGTTGATCTACGGTCATCCGATCTT
>DKOA01000054.1:0-8747 GCA_002469895.1 Opitutia bacterium UBA7374 | reverse complement strand
CTACGGTCATCCGATCTTGCTGGAACCAATCTCACTGGAGCCGATCTTACCGGCGCAGATTTACGGTCGGCGAATCTCGCATTAGCGAATTTGACGGATGCTTTTATATCAAGCGCTACTCAACTTTCAGGAGCCGATCTTTCAGGAGCCGATCTTTCTGGTGTTGATCTCTCTGGTGTTGATCTCTCTGGAGTAGTATGGACTAACATCCAATCTCAAGAGGCCTACGATGCCGTTTTGGATGAGATAAAGCTAAAATATACTCAAGAGGAGTACGATGCTAGATACACACAGGAGCAATACGATGCTAACTATAGCCAAGGAAATACTCTTGGATATTCAGAAGGCCAAAGTGATGTGACTTCTTCTCCGGGCTCATATGATTTGTACACTTCTTCTGAATTTGACTCCAATTATTCTTCAGGTTATGAAGCGGGTACATTGGTAGGGGCTTCGGAAGTTACATTTTTAGTAGACACGGATGCCAAGACGATAAGCTTTACAGGATCTGCAGTCATAGTCCCAAGCTCAGATAATGGTGTATCATCAATATATTCTCTTGAAAGTGGGACAGACTCTTCTGGTGGCACAGTCCTAGATATTAGCGCGGGATTAGATGGATATCCGGAGGATTTAAATGGCACTCAAGTAATCCTGACAGTGAGTAATGACTCCATTAACTTTTCGATAGGAACAGCCAACGATAACGGATCCTATAAACTGACTGGTAACGGAGTTGAAGTTTCTTATGCAAGTTTGGATGCGGGTAAGCAGGCGCAGATAGAGAGTTTGAGTATTTTTGGATCGAATGAAGTAGCTAGCGTTGGATCTCCATCTGAAATTAAGAGAATTTACACAGATTCTGAGTATACAAATAGCTATGACCTAGGTGTGCTAGCAGGGAGAACTGACGTGCTTGATAATCCGAATGATTATTCTCTATTCACTGCTTCAGATATGATCACTCTAGCAGGAGGCAACCCAGTATTAAGTAAGGGAAGTGAAGGTTCTTACCAATTAGTTTTCGCAGTTTTAGAATCATCCGACTTAGAAGACTTTACCAATAAAGATTTGATAGGGTTAACGCCGACAGTGAATACAAATGCAGAGATTGAACTACCCTTCACGAGCTCGAGTGATGTCGCGTTTTACAGACTGCAGATTGCTGCGGATTAAGTTTAATTATTTTAAAGCTTTTATCGGAATTTGCGTCACTTGCAAATATACGAATTTTTGTTGCATGGGTTCATTTATTTCGAGGTGCAAAGGGGGCGTAAATTGTTCTTTCAATCCTCTGCACGCGGAGCATTAAAAAAGTCAGGCGCGTTCTTGTCGCTGCCTGCGGTTTTGTGATATTTTCCGGTTAATTTGTCTTTTTCGTAGCGGGTGAATCCTTTTTCAGTCACATTTTTGTCGTTCAGTAGCTTCTTATTTGAGGATTCAGTGTACTGGGTGGTGAGGTTGGGCCGGGCAAAGATTTTCTCGATCGGCCGCCCGTCGACCGGATGTTTTTTCAGCGGTGGATCGGACATTCCCTGGTGGATTTCAAAGGACTCACCGGGAGAACCGTCGGGGAGAATTTCCTGATAAAGATAAGTTGGCATAAATCGTATGTTTTTGGACGGAAATCGGATCTATTGTTAAGTACAAACGTCGAACAATGGTTATTCCTTTTTATAGTCAGGTTTTTTCCGAATGGACAAATCCAAATTGCAGCTTGCAAGGCGGGCATTGGCTCCTAAGTTTCGGCTTAACCCGCTCAGGCAGTACATACTAACGATGATTCAACAAAACACTAGCGTAGGATACGACAGCAAGGTGGAGGGCGAGGTGATCGTCACACGCGCGGATTCGGTAATCAACTGGATTCGTAAGCACTCCGTATGGCCGATGCCGATGGGTCTTGCCTGTTGTGCGATTGAACTGATGGCCGCCGGCGGTTCGCGCTTTGACATCTCCCGCTTCGGTATGGAGGTGATGCGCTTCTCTCCACGTCAGGCCGACTGCATGATTGTCGCGGGTACAGTGACCTACAAAATGGCTGAAGTGATCCGCCGGATTTATGAACAAATGGCGGAGCCAAAATGGGTCGTCGCGATGGGTGCCTGTGCCAGTACAGGCGGGATGTATCGCTCTTATGCGACGCTGCAGGGAGTGGATCGCGTGGTACCGGTTGATGTCTATGTCAGTGGCTGTCCGCCGCGCCCCGAAGCCTTATTGGATGCGATGATGAAGCTGCAAGACAAGATTGGTCGTGAAAACGCGGTCAAAGACTTGAAGGCAACAAACGAGGTACTGGCGGCTACGCCGGGTGCAAGAGTAGGAGCCTAGACAAATGAAGGCAACGGATTTTACGGATTTGGTGCAACGCTTCGACTTTCTCACGGAGCGTGAATCGGCAGATCATCTGGCGGTAAACTGCCCGGCAGACCGTTTATTGGAACTGGCCACGGCTCTGCGGGATGAACTGGCTTATGATCTTTTACTCGATGTTACGGCAGTAGACTGGGATGCCGAGCATCCACGTTTTACCGGAGTATATCATTTATATACCACCGAGCGACATGAGTATTTGCGAATCGCGGCGAATTGCACGGACGATATCGAACCGACGCTACCGAGCTTAAGTACGCTTTATCCCGCGGCCAACTGGCATGAGCGGGAAACTTATGATTTGATGGGGATTCGCTATGAGGGTCATCCGGATCTTAGCCGCATCCTTATGTGGGACGACTATCCATACCATCCACTGCGCAAAGAGTTCCCGCTAGCGGGCATTGAAACTCCGCTACCGGCCGACGATGTAGCTGCTCAAACAAATGCCAAAGTGCTTCCGGCTCCTATGATGGGTGGCCCATTTGTGGCACCGACGGAAGGGCCGATGAGCCAGGCGGAACCGCTGGCTAAAGATGAAAGCTGGACGGAGAAGGAGGAAAACCAATAAGCCGGTAGGTATTGACTATGGCCACGACAACACAAGAAATCTCCATCGGTGACCTGCCAGCCCGCGCGGCCGCAGCTTCTTCGGAGGGTGAACTCAAGGGCGATAACATGGCCATTAACGTGGGTCCTTCGCATCCAACGACACACGGGGTATTGCGTCTGCTCATGGAATTGGATGGTGACACGATAACAAAGTGCCGACCGGTAATCGGGTATTTACATCGGGGCGATGAGAAGATCGCGGAGAACATGACTTATAACCAGTTTGTTCCGTACACTGACCGACTGGATTATCTGGCTCCATTGGCTAACAATGTCGCCTACGCCATGACCGTCGAAAAAGTGGCGGGACTACAAGTGCCGGAGCGCTGTGAGGCTATCCGCGTGCTCTGCTGTGAACTGGCGCGGATCTCTTCGCACCTGTTGGGGGTCGGCGTCTATGGTATGGATGCAGGTGCTTGGACGGTGTTCATGTATACTTTTACCGAGCGCGAAAAGCTCTACACGCTCTTTGAGGAGCTCACAGGCGCCCGTTTTACGACCAGTTATACACGGATCGGAGGGGTGGCCCGGGATATTCCGGAGGGATGGCTCGGCCGGGTGAATGATTTCTGTAATGGGGTGCTGCCGGTGCTCGATCAGGTGGAGAAGTTACTCACGCGCAACCGTATCTTCCTTGATCGCACAGAGGGCATTGGTGTTATTTCACGCGAGACTGCTTTGGCCTACGGTTTAACCGGCCCGAACTTGCGTGCCAGTGGTGTCGACTTTGACCTGCGTAAGGACAGGCCGTATCTAGGCTACGACCGCTATGATTTTGATGTGCCGGTTGGTACTACGGGTGATTGTTACGACCGCTATTTGGTGCGGGGTGAGGAGATTCGCCAGTCCGTTCGTATTGTCCGGCAGATCATTGAAACATTTCCGGATGGCCCGGTTTGCGCGGAAGAGGCAAAGCAGATCGTGGCTCCACAGAAGAGCAAGGTTCTCTCCAGCATGGAGGAGCTCATTCAGAATTTCATGATCACCACAGAAGGGCCGCGCATCCCTGCAGGAGAGGTTTACTTTGAGGCGGAAAACCCCAAGGGAGCACTTGGTTTCTTTCTCGTTTCGAAGGGGGGCGGCGTGCCCTACCGCCTGAAGATTCGTGGACCGTCTTTTTGCTCGCTCAGTTTGCTGGAAGAACTTGTGCCGGGGCATCATATGACAGATATTACCTGTATCCTTGGATCTCTCGACTTTGTTATGGGGGAGTGCGACCGCTAGCATACCGAACTTTTTATCGACAATGAAACTGAAGCCCGAGACTACCGAGAAGATTGATAAACTCGTTCCACGCTACCCGGTAAAGCGCAGCGCAGCGCTCCCGCTCTGCCATTTGGTGCAGGAAGATCAAGGCTATCTTTCGAATGAAGCGGTCGAGTGGATTGCGGAGCGTCTCGAACTAGAACCGATCAATATTCAGGAACTGGTGACTTTTTACCCGATGCTACGGACCGAACCGACGGGCAAGTATCATGTGCGGGTTTGCCGGACTTTGCCCTGCGCACTGGCGGGTGCCTATCAGACTTGCCGTAAGCTGGAGGAGGCTTTGGATGTGGCCGTCGGTCATACCAGTGAAGATGGCTTGGCGACCCTGGAATTTGTTGAATGCCACGCGGATTGCGGCAAGGCGCCTGTGGTCATGGTGGGGGAAGACGAATATACGGGAATCGATGTGGAAAAAGCACTGGAGATGGCAGAAAAGATGAAGTCGGGCACGCTGCCCACCGGCCTGGAAGTGCATACGGAAGCCTGAACCAAAGAATTTTTATAGAGATGAAATCAGAGCAAAAACGCCTAATAATGAAGCATGTCGACGAGCCTGGTTACTCGAACGACATCGATTGCTATATCCGCAACGGCGGTTACGAAGACCTGAAAAAGGCCTTTGCCATGAAGCCGGAAGACATTTGTGCAGAGGTCATGGAGTCCGGAGTCCGGGGACGTGGCGGTGCTGGCTTTCCGGCTGGTATGAAGTGGAAGTTTCTCGACCGTAAATCGGGGAAGCCCATTTACCTGGTCTGCAATGCAGATGAATCGGAGCCGGGTACTTTCAAGGATCGTCAAATCATCCATCAGGATCCTCATCAGTTAATTGAGGGCATGATTTGCTCGGCCTACGCGGTGGGTGCCAAGCTGGCCTTTATCTACATTCGGGGTGAGTTTTTCGAGGGGTACCGCATACTGGAGCGGGCGATCGAGGAAGCTCGGGCGAAGAATTTCCTCGGGGACAATATTTTGGGCAGTGATTATTCTTGTGACATCATTGTGCACCGCGGTGCCGGTGCTTACATTTGTGGTGAAGAGACCGGGCTGATCGAATCGCTCGAGGGCAACCGAGCGAATCCGCGTATCAAACCACCTTATTTCCCCGCGGCTTTAGGTCTGTACCAGTGCCCGACAATTGTGAACAACGTGGAGACACTCTGCGATGTGAAGCACGTTGTCTCCATGGGGGGCGCAGAGTTTGCTAAAATCGGGACACCCGGCAACACGGGGACCCGCACCTGGTGTGTTTCCGGTCATGTCATGAAGCCGGGCTTTTACGAGTTTGCCTGCGCCGATCTTACGCTCGGCGAATTGATTTATGATGTCTGCGGCGGTCTTCGACCGGGACGCAGCCTCAAGGCGGTCATTCCGGGCGGCTCTTCGGCAAAGGTGCTACGGGCCGATGAACGGTTTACCGGTAAGCTGAAAAACGGGACTGCATTTGACTGGGGCATCGGAGATATTCCGATGGATTTCGATAGTTTGATGGCCTGTGGTTCGATGTCCGGATCTGGGGGTGTCATCGTGATGGACGATTCGACTGATATCGTGGAGGCCCTAGCAAATATTAATTATTTCTATGCGCACGAAAGCTGTGGTCAGTGTACGCCTTGCCGCGAAGGAGTCCCTTGGATGCGCAAGATCACCGCTCGGATGGTGGCGGGAGAAGCCCGCGAGGAAGATGCTGACCTGCTCAATTCAATCGCTGACCAGATTGCCGGGCGCACGATTTGTGCTTTCGGTGAAGCCGCCTCTTGGCCGGTGCAAAGTTTCATCGCTAAATTCAAGGACGAATTTGTGGAAAAGGCGCGTGAACAAGCGGCTCGCCGTAAAGAAGGCAAGGATGCTGCTAAGGAAACGGTTTTAATTTAAGCTATGAGCGAAAACGCTACACCTGATCCAATCACCATCAATATTGACGGCCGTGACGTGGAAGTACCCAAGGGTATAAACGTCATCGAGGCGGTGAAGCTGGCCGGCAAGGGCAAGGAAGTGCCGCACTATTGCTACCATCCGAAACTTTCGGTTGCGGGTAACTGCCGGATGTGCCTGGTAGAGATGGGCATGCCAATGCGCGATCGCGCTACGGGAGATCCGGTGCTGGATGAAAGCGGCCAGCAGAAGATTGGCTGGATGCCGAAGCCGACGATTGGCTGCGCCACAAATGCGTCTCCCGGTATGCACATTAAGACGGCTTCTCCCATGGTCGTAGAGGCGCGCAATGGGGTGACTGAATTTTTGTTGATCAACCACCCGCTGGATTGCCCGATTTGTGATCAGGCCGGGGAGTGTCGCCTACAGGAGTTCTCTGCCGAGCACGGCCGCGGCTACAGCCGGTTTATCGAGGAAAAGAACGTTAAGCCGAAGCGTACTGTGCTGGGACCACGAGTGACTCTGGATGACGAGCGCTGTATTCTCTGTTCCCGTTGCGTGCGGTTCTCAAATGAAGTCGCCGGGGAGGATGTATTGGGCTTTGTCGATCGCGGTACTTACTCAACACTGACTTGCTATCCGGGGAAGGATCTTTCGCACAACTACTCGCTCAACACGGTGGACATCTGCCCGGTGGGCGCACTGACGAGTACGGATTTCCGTTTCAAAATGCGCGTCTGGTTCCTCAAGCGCACGAACAGCATTTGTACGGAGAGTAGCGTGGGGGCAAACACCACCGTCTGGAGTCGTGAAGGCAAAATTTACCGAGTCACGCCGCGTCGTAATGATGCGGTCAACGATACTTGGATGACGGATTCTGGCCGCAGTCTTTTCAAATCGATCGAGGGTGATGACCGTTTGACGCACTACACCGTCGATGGCGTACAGAAGACTCCGGACGAAGCGGCAGCAGCTGCCGCTGCTTTGCTTCAAGGGGAGGCGGTTGCGCTGGTTACCTCGCCGGATAGCTCTGTGGAGGAGCAGTTTTACCATCGCCGGATCGCCGCGCAGACCGGAGCCCAGGTATATATGGTCAGCCGTGTCGGTGAGGGAGACGGTATCCTGCTCTCGGAAGACCGCAGCCCAAATTTGCGGGGTGCTTTGTTAAACGGTTTGACGGATGAAATTCCCGGGCAGGAATTGAACTCACTAGCGGCAGCAATTGAGTCTGGAGCGGTCAAACGTCTGCTTGTGGCAGGTGAGGATCTTACTCAACTCGGCGTCGCCTCTGATCTGTTGAAAAAGGTGGAGATCGTGTACTTCGGGATGCAGGCCAATGCAGTCAGCCAAGTTGCACAAGTCGTCTGCCCATCACTTTCTGTCTTTGAAAAAGAAGGCAGCTTCGTCAATCTTACCTTCCGCCTGCAAAAGTTTGCCGCGGCAGTGCCGGGGCCACGGGGCATTCTGACAGATGTTGCGATACTCGATCGTATCGCATCAGCGCTGGCCGAAGAAAAAGCACAGGCACCGTTGATGGATGCGCTATGGGTGCAAATCAGTACCGAGGTGAAAGCATTTGCCGGTATCACCTGGCGGGGCATCGGCAGTCAGGGAGTGGCTCTGGATGCAGAGTCCTTGAGCGAACTGAATTTTATTGAAACAAAAAATTTGAAGTATGATCCGGCAACATTTGGTCAAGCGCAAGTGGCGCCTGCCGGGGTCATTTAGGAATTGAAACTGATGGAACTGTTTACCGATGTGATGCCACTGGTGCTACCTGTGGCGCTCTCTCTGGGGATGATCTCCGTCTTCATGTCGCTCTGCGGGCTTTGTGTCTTGGCCGAACGCAAGGTCTCCGGATGGATTCAGGGTCGGGTTGGGCCCAATCGCACACGAGTTCCGATCATTGGGGATATCCCCGTGCTGGGTGATGTGATTACCCGGTTGGGCCTCTTTCAGCTTCCCGCCGATGGCTTAAAATTCCTCTTCAAAGAGGAAGTGATTCCCGGGCATGTTAAGGTGGGCTTTTACAATCTGGCGCCGATAGTGGCTTTGGCACCGGCACTAACAACCATGGTGGTACTGCCTTTTGGCCGTTACTACGATGCAGACGGCATCCTGCAACCTTTGGTGCTGGCTAACGTGGACCTCGGCATGTTGTTCATTTTGGCGATCTCTTCGCTCGGGGTCTATGGCATTGTTTTGGCCGGTTGGGCCTCTAACAGTAAATACCCCTTTCTTGGGGCGATCCGGGCCTCCGCCCAAATGATTTCTTACGAACTGGCCATGGGGCTGTCTTTGCTACCAGTATTTATCTGGTCAGCCGCGCCCGGTTCGGACTATGGCATGAGCCTTTTCGGAGTGGTGCAGGCGCAGCAGGGACTGTGGCTCGGTATTTGGCAGCCTATCTCCGCCTTGATCTTTCTCGTAGCACTCTTTGCCGAGACAAATCGTTTGCCCTTTGATATGGCGGAATCGGAGACAGATTTGGTTGGTGGTTTTCATACAGAGTATGGTGCTTTCAAATTCGGCCTCTTCTTTGTCGCGGAGTATGCACATATTATTATGGGCTCAGCCCTCTTTGTTGTTCTCTTCCTAGGGGGCTGGAACTTCCTGCCTTT
>DKOA01000047.1:21997-38500 GCA_002469895.1 Opitutia bacterium UBA7374 | reverse complement strand
GAGAAGCTTTAGGAAGTCTTCGTTGGTCTTGGTTTGTCCGATACGGTCAATCATTGTTTCAGCAGCATCTTCAATCTTTTGACCGGCAAGGGCACGCCGGAGGAACTGTGCAGCCTCCAGTCGCTGACCGGAGAGGAGTAGCTCTTCGCGGCGCGTGCCGGAGGCGTTGAGATTGACCGCCGGCCAGAGGCGCAATTCAGCGGCTTTGCGGTCCAGTACCATTTCCATGTTACCGGTACCTTTGAACTCCTGGAAAATTAGTTCGTCCATCTTGCTGCCGGTCTCAATCAATGCGGTCGCAATAATTGTCAGGCTTCCGCCTTCTTCACAGTTGCGGGCTGCCGAAAAAAGCTGCCTGGGCTTTTCCAATGCGCGGATGTCGAGACCCCCGGTCATGGTACGTCCACCTTTTCCGCTGGCGGAATTATAAGCGCGGGAAAGTCGTGTGATAGAGTCAAGGAGAAGGACAACATCTTTTCCAGACTCTACCATGCGCTTGGCTCTTTCGATAGCGAGTTCGGCCACTCGAATGTGGCTGGGGATGTCTTCGTCGTTGGAGGAGGCATATATCTCTGCCTCAACGCTTCGTTTAAAATCAGTGACTTCTTCAGGCCGTTCATCAACAAGAAGCACGATCAAGTGGCATTCGGGATGGTTTTCGACAACTCCATGAGCGATATCGTGGAGGAGCGTGGTTTTGCCCGTACGGGGAGGGGCAACGATCAATCCACGAGTACCCTTGCCAATCGGGCAAAAGAGATCAATCACACGAGTGGTCAGGCGACCATCATCCGCTTCTAGAATAATCTGCTCTTCCGGTGGTATCGAAGTGAGTTGTTGGAAGCTATAGCGGCCCTTGCGCTGATCGATTTTCAGACCGTCCACTTCATCAATAAAATGTACTTTTGGGTTGGGATGACGGGGATTGTGCTGTGCCTTGGCGAGTACCCGGTTTCCTTGTTTGAGCTTGAAGCGCTTGATCAATTCACGCGGAACAAATGGATCGCTCGGCTTGGTTTTACCATTGCGGGTAGGGTCAATCAATTGCCCGGTCTTGTTCTGGAGCAGTTCCAGAATACCAGTGACTTCTATCTCTGTCGTCTTTTGCGTTTCAACTTCTTCGCTCATAGGCAAGCGCTAGCACGCATGCTAACGTTGTTTCATTTGTAGCGGTTTATGCATACTGCAATCACCGCAATGGAGGGTCTGGTTATTAGTACCAGAGTAGTTAGGGAAAAGCGCGGATGGGTGTGCAGATTTCGCACCTATCTTCCGGGAAAAAAAACCTCCCGAATCACTTTCACATAACTCATGCCAACACGCCGGATCCTGTCAATGCCTTATCTGAGCTCTTTTCTACGGCAAACTCGCGTTCCATGGCAATTTTACGGTAGTCAAAGATATGTTTTAGCTGCCCCTTAACGTACAATAGGTGCGCAATATCGCCGATCGGACCAAAAGGTAGGCTGTAATGCACGCGGTCGATAAAACAGACGCCTTCAGAGCATTCCGTTATTTCATGGTAGTGGTACCAAAGGAGGTAGGGCCCGATGCGTTGCTCATCGACAAAAGAGTGCCGCTCACGAACATGTTTTAACTCGCTTAGCCAGACCTGTTTACCCAGTAGAGGAATGCCGATCCGGTACTCGATAATCAGGCCATTACGCATGAGATCCGGCACTTCGGAGACAATTTCAAAATGCATGTCCTCCGGGGTGATTTTATTTAAGTTTTCCGGGCGTCGGATAAAGTCCCATGCGGTATCCAAGTCTGTAGGAACCCGTTGTTCGCGTAGCAATGTGTGGATTTTAGGCATTTTATGATAATCGTATGCCTCCGGGTTTCCTTACTGACTGGCCTAGCGTGAATCTTCCATAATCAGCGCATTTCTTTCTGGAGCTAAGGAAAGTTGGTTGCTTTGCTAAGTTTGTTTTCCTTTCAACGTTCCATTACTGCAAATGAACGCATTGCTAAAAATCTTTCGCCACGCCCTCAATGATGAGGACAACCGTCTACTTATGGCCTCCTCGCCGGTCATATTTTTACATATTGCTTGTATCGGGCTCTTCTTTACCGGATTCAGCTGGGTCGCAGTCGTCACATTGTTACTGACCTTTTCCTTCCGCGTCTTTGCCCTGACCGCTGGCTTCCACCGCTATTTTTCTCATCGTTCGTTCAAGACTAGTCGTGCTTTTCAGTTTGTGCTTGCTTGGGTCGGCACTTCATCCGCGCAGCTAGGACCAATGTGGTGGGCTGCCAATCATCGCCATCACCACCAGTATTCCGATCAAGACGAGGATGTGCACTCGCCGGTCGCTCAGTCGGCTTTTTGGTCGCATATCGGATGGGTGCTCTGTCGTGCGCATCGCTCCATAAAATACGAGCGTATTCGTGACCTGTGCAAGTTTCCGGAATTGCACTTCATTGACCGGTTTCATGTTTTGCCGGTACTTTCCCTGATGTGTGCACTCTATATTACTGGGGCCACGCTTAATTTCTTCTTTCCTGGTTTGGGTACTAGCGGGATACAACTTCTTATGTGGGGCTTCTTTCTAAGCACTGTTCTGGTGTATCACGTTACTTTTTGTGTTAACTCGGTGACCCACATTGTCGGAACAAAGCGCTTCGCCACTGAGGACGAGAGCCGAAACAATTTTTGGGTGGCCTTGCTTACCTTTGGAGAAGGTTGGCACAATAATCACCATCGCTATCCTCTCTCGGCCCGTCAGGGAATGTATTGGTGGGAGCTTGATATTACCTATTCTCTCTTGCGCTTACTCGAGCGCATGGGACTGGTCTGGGATTTGAAGGTCTTCCCAAAATCGATTTATGACGAAGCGGCGAGTCAGCCTCTAGGGAATCAGGTATGATCGATTTTTATTTGGCGTTGCTTGCCTTCGGCGTGCTATTTGCCACTTGCGCTTACGGGCTCGCTTTACGTGCGGGCTCGATGGCTATCGTCGATTTGGTCTGGACCCTACTTCTCGGATTAGGAGGGTTTACTTATGTCCTGATTTTGCAAATAACAGGTGAAGCCTCACTACGGTCCTGGATAGTATTCTCTGTCTTGTTCGCATGGTCCTTCCGATTGAGCGGGTATCTACTGCGTGATCGCGTCCGGGGAAACAAGGAAGATCCGCGCTATGCAAACCTGGCGAAGCATTGGGGCTCTCAAGCAAATCGTAATTTCTATTTTCTCTTCCTCGCACAAGTATTCCTTGCCACAGTATTTTTAGTCCCCGTTGTTCATGCCGCGAATAATCCGGCCCCACTTGGAGGTAGTGATGTGCTTGCCGTAGGCATTGCACTGCTTGCCCTACTTGGTGAGACCATCGCGGACAAGCAATTAGCAGATTTCCGCGCAAAGCCAACCAATCAAGGCAAGGTCTGTGTTTCCGGTCTCTGGCGTTACAGTCGCCACCCGAATTATTTCTTTGAGTGGTTACATTGGTGGGCGTATGCGGCCTTTGCCATGACCGGTCCGGATGCATGGATCTGCCTGATCGGCCCACTCCTGATGTATATCTTCCTTCGGTATGTTACGGGTATCCCTCACGCTGAACGTTCTTCGTTGCAGCACCGCGGCGAGGCCTACCGCCGCTACCAACAGACGACCAGCCCTTTCTTTCCATGGATTCCTCGACAGCTACCATCCTGAAACATTCACTCTCCACTCCCCCGGGTAGTTCTCTGCCCATTTCTGCTCACCTTTTTACCCGCGTATTGCGCAGGATGCAAGTGGGCAGCTTGCACATTACTTTTCCCAACGGTTCGAGTGTGGTCGTCGGTCAGGAGCAAGCGGTGCCGGATCGTATATTCATTCGTCATAATGCTTTTTTTAATCGTGTACTGGCAGGTGGTAGCGTGGGGCTCGGTGAGGCGTATGTAGAGGGTCTTTGGGATGCGCCGGATCTACCTGCGGTATTACGCACACTGGGACTGAATCAAGAGCATCTCGGTCGCGTTCCCCGTGGCTTTTCCTTGGCAGGTCGTGCCATCAATCGTCTTTTACATCTGGGTCGCCGCAACACCTTGAAGAACAGCCGACGTAACATCCAGCAGCACTACGATCTGAGTAATGATTTTTACCAATGTTTTCTTGATCCGACAATGACCTATTCCAGCGCTCTGTTTTGTGATTATTATGAAACGTTGGAAAATGCTCAACTGGCAAAGATCGACCGTATGCTCGATTTGGCCGGCGTAGGCTCAGGTGATCATATCCTGGAGATTGGTTCCGGTTGGGGGGCTTTAGCCATACGTGCTGCGAGTAAGGGAGCCAAGGTGAAGACAATTACACTTTCTGATGAACAGTACGTTCTAGCGCAGGAACGAATCACAGAAGCCGGGTATGCCGGGCAAGTCGAAATCGTTCTGCAAGATTACCGTGATCTCAAGGGACAGTATGATGCGGTTCTTTCTTGTGAGATGATCGAAGCAGTGGGCCAGTCTTTCCTGCCCAGTTATTTTAAAACGATCAGCGACTCTTTAAAACCCGGTGCGCGGGCGGTCATCCAAGCGATCACAATCTCCGATCAGCGCTATGCTGCATATTGCCGAAGTTGCGACTGGATCCAGAAACACATTTTCCCGGGTGGACATCTACCGTCTCCCGGGGCCATCCGTAATTGTGTCAGCCAAGCGGGTGACATGGTGATCGAATCGATGGAAGGATTCGGCAAGGATTATGCGGAGACGCTTCAGCGTTGGCGACGCACCTTCAATACAAGTCGAGAGCGTGTTGAAGAACTCGGGTTCGACGATAGCTTTTGCCGGAAGTGGAATTACTACCTGGCTTATTGCGAGGCCGGTTTTGACGCGGGTCTAATTGACGTGCAGCACGTAGTTTTGGGTAAGCACTAGTGTATCCTCACATTCGAAGTAATTAGAATAATACGAGGTTGTGCCGACGCCGCGTATTTGCTTTATTTAGGATCCAGATAAAAGTCATCATGTCCGCAGACTCCAGTCCTGATCCAAGCCAACCCGAATCGAAGCAAATCAACCTTCAGCAGGTAGCTGGTCAATTTATGGCAGGTTTACAGCGCCATTTCGATATGCTGGCTTTCAATATCGCATCGGGTGATGCTGTGACGGAAACAGCCTATGACCAGCAGTGTGCGCTGCCTCGCATTATGCCAGTTGCTCCAGCTCATCAGAATTTTGAACAGATGCAGGCGTACGCGAGGGACCTTCTCGTCCGTCAAGTGGTTGGGGATTCTCTCAATCTTGCAGTCACCGCAATGAATCATGCTCACTTTTTTCTCGCCCTCATACAGTCCAGCGGGGCGGGGCGTCATCCCACTGCGGAACAGCAGAAGTTGGCCCAGAATGCCCAGAAAGACTTTGTGCCATTCCAGCTGGATAAGAAGTTTAACGTTCTGGAAAAGAAATTCGGAATTATCTGCGAACTGGAGGACAGCGTGACCTCTCTGGGATTCATGCTGCAAGCACTGCTGCAGCACAAAGGTCAGGTGCAGGCTGTTCATGCGAATGATTCTGGCGAACTTGTCCTTGAACTAAAGGCTCTGAAAATCAGCCATCGAGAAAAGGGAGACCAGCCACCCAAGGGTCGCCTGGCCGACATCCAAAAGGTCTTCCGCGAAGGCGAGTATATTCATCTTTCCAGTGCTGAACTACAGCTGGTCTTCGTCATGATTGCGGCGTTTGCCGACGCTCTTTTCAAATCTGTGGTTCAGTATGCCCGGACGAACAGGGACGGTAGTTAGTGGGGCGCCGATCTTATGTCTGCCAGTCGACTGCGCGTCCTCACTCTAAACATCGCTCATGGACGTGGTCTATCGCCTTATCAGGGTTGGCATTCCAGTAATACCATCGAGCGTAATCTGCAGCGTATCGTCCGCCTCTTACTGAAGGAACAGCCCGATATAGTAGCGCTTCAAGAAGTGGACGCCGACTCTCATTGGAACCGTCGTATACACTTGCTCGATTATCTGGCTCGAGAAGCCGCCTATGTGCATAGCCATCTGGGTATTCATAACCGGCGTGAGGGCCGCCTGCCGCTTGCCTACGGAAACGGCTTCCTTGCCCAATTCCCCATAGAAAATCCGGACACGCACGCCTTTGGTCAGGCACCGATTGGGGAAAAGGGCTTCCTTTACTGTGAGATTGCGCTTCCCGGTGGTCACTTGCCGGTGGTCAATCTGCACCTCGACTTTCGTTCACGTAAGCGGCGCATTGAGCAGGTCGAACGACTGATCCACTATTTGGAAGAACGCCATAGCGAGAAAGGTGCTGAGACCTACTTTTCTCCACTTATCTGCGGGGATTTTAATAGTCGTTCCACTGTTCAACGAGACGCGGTTCGCCACCTAGTCAATTATTTAAAGGGGCACTGCGCTTACAAACTTCTACCCAATGGCGGACGTACGTTCCCCTCCATTTTGCCCACCCATGGGCTCGACTTTATCTTTGTCCCGCCGAGTTACCGGGTTCATCAATGCACGGTACTCAAGAGTTATGTCAGCGATCACAGGCCTGTTCTGGTTGATCTGGAAATCTGTGATTGAGCAGAACAATTTTTTATCAAGTGAAACAGAGGACCTCAGAAAATACCTGTCCCTGTCTTGAATCGCCGCCATCTATCTTCTAAAGAATACCGTATCCATGTACCGTCTTTCCCTCATCGTTGTTGGCAAGTTGAAGAATCGTTCAATTACGGCTCTGTGTGAGGACTACTTGAAGCGCCTCCAGCGCCATGCCCGTATCGACTGCGTCGAGTTGCGCGATGGTGATGTGGATAGCGAAGGCCGCCGGATTTTAGAAGTCCTTGAAAAGCGTCCGTCAGTTTACACCCTGGCTTTGGCCGAAGAAGGAAGACTCCAGACTTCTCGGAAGTTTGCTGAAGTACTCCTCGCAGAGCAGGGCAAGCCTATGTGCTTTATTATTGGGGGTGCCTTCGGGCTCAGTTCAGAGGTCAAAGCCCGGGCAGACGGCTTACTGTCGCTTAGCTCGATGACGCTAACCCATGAATTTGCCCGTCTTCTATTGATGGAGCAACTCTACCGGGCGGCAGCCATCAATAGTGGGTCCAAATACCATCACGACTAGGGGTGATATGGATGCCTGTATTACTTTATCCAGACTGATTGGAGGGCTTGCCCCGGGAGAGCGATAGAAAAACCAGCACTTGTGAAATAACGGAGTAGTCACCGTTAGAATCTTCAGGATAATTCCATGGCTATGGGTATCGAATGGTCGAATGGGTTATTCGATTCGGATGAAGAAATCTGTAGCTCAATGCAATTAATGTCGCAGACAAAGTTTTTACTTTGAGCAGATAACGAATCAATTGGTTGCCTGAAGAGAGGAACCTGAATCGGATTGCGCAGCTTTATTCAGAGACTCTTCTCGTACCTCTTGTAATTCTTGGGCAAAGTTTTGAACGACTGTACTCCAGTCTAGCGATTCTGCAGTCTTCCGTGCCGCTTGGCGGATAGCCGGCCAATCCGGTTGGGCCGCCAGCGCTTGGGCAAGTTGTTTCATGTAGGCGGGTTCATCATCGTAGGGCGCGAGAAATCCGTTTACAGCGTTCTGGATGTACTCTTCCGGAGCGGCGTAGTTATATGCCAGTACTATGAGGCCGGAAGCCAACGCCTCAGTGACCACGTTTCCAAAGGTTTCAGTGATGCTGGGGAAGATAAAGATGTCTGCCGATGCGTAGTGGCTGGCTAAACTTTCTCCGGTTTGCATGCCGGCGAAGATGAACTCGGGGTGTTTTTTTTCCAGACGGGCACGCTCAGGGCCATCGCCAACAAAGACGCAGGCAACATCGGGATAGGTCTTTTGAATCTGCTCAAAAGCAAGAGCTGCAAGAGGCATATTTTTTTCGGCAGCAAGTCGGCTGACAAAAATGGCCACAACTCCATTATCTGGATCGACGCCCCAGCGTTGGCGTAGCCCCGAATCGCGCCGTTGGGGATGAAAAAGTTCCGTATCCACTCCGCGGCCAAGAAAACGTGTTCCTTCAATACCGATCGCTTGCAGTCGTTGAATGACGTGCCGGGAGGGAGCGAAGGTCCGACGGGTGCGGTTATGCGTTTGGCGGAGGAAGCCTTCTACTGCCTTTGCGAGTAGCGGCATTTTGTAGTGCCGCATGTATTCATGAAAGTTCGTGTGAAACCCACTGGTTATCGGTATCTTGAGGTCTTCTGCCGCACGGATGGCGGACTGGCCAAGGGGTCCTTCGGTAGCGACATAGATAATATCAGTTTTTTGAGAGGCCCAGAGATCACGCAGTTTCCGTCGACAAGGTAGCCCAAAGCGCAATCCATCATATCCGGGGAGCGGGAGTCCGGGGACAATTGTCTCTTCCGCATAGGTCGCATTTTGAGCTTCCGAGGATTGTCTGGGCCGGACAATATGCACCTCGTGCCCCTGTGTCTGGAGATTGCAGGCGATGCGGTGTAGGGTCATGGCGACACCATTGACTTCAGGTGGATAGGTTTCCGTTACAATGCACAGGTTCATCTACAGGTACTTTGTTGCTATTCTTTCGAGAATTTCCAGCTTTCTTCTTATCCGGATTAGCAAAATGCCAAAAAAATAAATTCGTGGAAAAGATCTTACATTTGATTTCCGGGCCGACTGCGGTCGGCAAGACGAGCTATGCCCTCGATTATGCAGAAAGTCACAATGCTGAAATTGTTTCCTGTGATGCCTCTTTAGTCTATCGCGGGATGGATATTGGGACGGCAAAGCCGAGCAAGGAGGAACGCGCCCGGGTGCCCCATCATTTAATTGATATTTGTGGCGTGGATGAGCCCTTCGACATCGTAGCGTATGATCGTGCCGCGCGAATTGCCGTGGAGGCTATTCACCAACGGGGAAAGTCGGTCGTTGTTACGGGAGGCAGTTGTTTTTATCTGAAGAGTTTCTTTGCGCCGGTGATTGATACCATAAAAGTGCCGGATTCGGCGCGTTCTCAAGTGGCTGCTTTGTATGATGCGGAGGGCCTGGAAGGACTCTTGACTGCATTGCGCCGGAGTAGTCCGGAGGGCTTTGGCAACTTGGACAGCTTAAACCCGCGCCGCGTCGTGCGGGCTTTGGAGCGATGTATTGCATCGGGGAAGAGTTTGCCGGAGTTGCAGGCAGATTTTGCCGCCAGACCGCAGCCTTATGCGGATTTTTCCAAGCGTTGGATTTTATTGGAGCGCGATGTCGAGACACTACGTGAGCGAGTCACTCAGCGAGCGGAGATGATGATTGCAGACGGTCTTATTGCCGAAGTCGAGCAGCTGCGCGAAGCAGGCATAGAGCGCAACCCGCCGGCAGCCTCTGCCATCGGATATGCGGAGACGCTTGCTTTTCTACGTGGAGAAATATCGCGGGAAGCACTGCTGCCGGCGATCATTCAAAATACCCTGCATCTGGTTAAAAAACAGCGTACCTGGTTTCGCACCCAGTTTCCTGAGCCGGACAATTTGATTCTGCTTTAGTCAGGTAAGTGCTCTATTTGACATATTTGTTACTTTGGAATGACAGCCTTGGGTTGACAGATTGCTCGGGGCTTTTATTTCTTTTGATTCCAGATGAACATTAATCACAAGCACCGTATTCTTGTTCTTAACCGTATCTGGCAGCCGGTGAATATTATCGGTGTACAGCGTGCCTTTAGTCTTCTTTTACAAGACCACGCGCAAGTGATTAATACCCGGGATTCCAGTTACCTCATGATGGACTCTGCGGAATGGCTGGCCTACAGTGAATCGGAATTGCCGGAAGACGGGGAAGCCTACGTCCAAACGGTGCGTATGCGGATTCGCGTACCCAAAGTGCTCCTTCTCCGTTCGTACGACCGTCTGCCGGTGCAAGAAGTTAAGTTTACCCGAGAAAATCTTTTTGAGCGCGATAATTATCGCTGTCAGTACTGCGGTAATGAATACGAGGCAAGAGAGTTGAACTTGGATCACGTCATTCCTCGCGACAAAGGTGGCCGTACTTCGTGGGAAAATATTGTCACTTCCTGTATTACCTGTAACTCCCGCAAAGCGAATCGTTTGCCGCACCAAGCCAGCATGCACTTGATCCGTAAGCCGGAACGACCCCGCATGCGCCCCTTTATCAGTTATTTGATCGGTAGTGAGTGTGACGAGGACTGGTCGCACTTCATACAGTCAAAGAAATAAGCCTCTTCTGGCTCTGCCCGGAGGAAGTTGATTAGACCAAACCGAGCACCATTTTGCCTTCTTCGGTGATCATGTCTTGGCTCCAAGGAGGCTCCCAGACAATTTCGACTTTTGCCTCAGCTACGCCGGGGACACCTTCCAGCATGGTTTTTGCATCTTCAGCAATGACCGGCCCCATACCGCAACCAGGTGCAGTGAGTGTCATTTCCATGTGTACCTGACTGGCACCCGCTTCGTTCTCCGAGGCTTCCAAAGTATAAACGAGACCGAGATCGACGATATTAACCGGAATTTCCGGATCAAAGACAGTCTTTAGGGCATTCCACAATGCATCTTTCTCTACTGGGCCAGTCACTGTGTTCCCGCCACCAGATGCGGGCGTATTTTGTGCCGCGGTCTCTTCCCCGATAGCATCCGCGTCCTTCCCTGCGATGCGGAACATGCCGTTCATTGTCATTACCGTAAAGTTGCCACCCAGACGATGGGTGATCGTCACGGTCTCACCTTCAGACAAGGTCATCGGTGTTCCCTGTGGAATGAGTGTGGCATTAACTTCCCGTGTGAGTGTGCGTTGTTCTTCCATGCGATGTATATAAGTTTTGTTTACAGTAGAGGCAAACAGAGGCCGTTCAATTTATTTGTGTAGGATTATTCTATCCTTCGTTAATTCAATCCAAGGGTTTGCTTTGAGTGCTTCTAGTAAAGATTCACGGTTTTTCCTGAATAGTTCGGTGAGTGCAACGTTTGAGATATTTCCAGTAGAGATATAGAGCAGACTTTTCGATGCTTTCTTCAGTGGTGCGACTGCGTGAAATCAGCATCTTTCGTGATGACGATTCTCTGCTCTAGAGTAGAAAGGACACAGATTTCTTTATCGGTTGTTCGGTTGCCTGTAGGCAACCGAAGTGTGTATGGCATCGATACTCCATGATTTCAGCAAGCGAGCCAGATCTTTTGGTAACTGGGCATCTATTAGGCATTTCATTTATTTTCCTTTTTACAGGGATGTATGCCGGAAAAATGATGCGCCGGAGGAAAATGAATAAAAATTCAACAAGCGGCCCGCGAGATGGATTTTACCTGACTCAGCTTTGAGGCGTGTTGGAGACAGGCTTGTATGTCCTCGGGTTCAAGATCCTCATAATCGCGGAGAACTTGTTCGGGCTTCATACCGGAACCAAGAAGTTTAAGAATGCTTTCCACCGGATAGCGCAGTCCGCGAATACAGGGCTTACCATGGCATATTTCAGCATCTATGGTAATACGCTGTAGGAGATTTTTCATACTTTCAAACTACAGGCAGGGCTGTAATTGGCAATTCTCAAAAATGCGCCGTCAATAGTCGGGCCGGAATCAGGAAATCTTTGCTTGGAACTTGTTGTGAATCAGAGTGCGCAGATGGTCGGCCAGTTCTTCGCTTTCGACCTTTTCAATGACTTCTTCAAAGAAACCATAAACCATCAGTTGCATGGCTGCACGTCTTGGTACACCACGACTCATCATATAAAACAGTGCGTCTTCATCGACATTTCCGGTGGTCGCCCCATGAGAGCATTTCACGTCATTGGCGAGAATTTCCAGACCGGGCAGAGCATTGGCCTCCGCTGCGGGATCGAGCAGTAGGTTGCGATTGGTCTGGTACGCATCGGTTTGCTGGGCGCCTTCAGCTACCTTAATCAAACCGGAGAAGATCGTACGACTGCGGTCGAGCAGGGCATTCTTGTAGAGAAGATCTGACACGGCATTGCCCGCGTTGTGAATCTGGAAGGTGCGCTGATCAAATTCCTGATGCCTCTCGGCCACCGTCAGGGAGTACATTTTGACGTCGGCTCCGGGGCCTTCGATGCGTACCTGATTCTCGAATCGAGCACGTTCGGAACCGATGTTGACGGCCAGGTTCTTCACCTGAGCGTCCTTCCCCGCTACTGTTGTATCGAGCTGAAAAGAAGTGCAGGACTCATTCCAGTTTTGTACGACCTTGCGGAAGACATTGGCTCCCGAACCTGCATGAATGTTAGAGACGCCAACTGCCAGCGCCTGGTTTTCTTCGGTCTCGGACAAGTAGCAATCGACGAGTGCCCCTGCTGCATTGTCTTCCGCAATGATCAGCGTGTGGGGGAAGAGGGCGGCCTCTGCCGAACTGCTCCAGTGATAGTTGACGAAAGGTTTTTCCACGCGGACACCTTTGGGTATGTAGAGAACCGCACCGGCGCGCACCTGATTGGCGTGAAGGCCAAAGTACTTTTCCGAACCCAGTTCTGTGCCCTCCTGCAGGAAGTATTTCTCCATCAGTTCCGGGTGGCGGGCAACCGCTTCTAGAATAGGCAGGTAAATCACACCCTGTGCGCTCAGTTCCGGGTCGATTTCCTGAAACTGCGCCTGCGTATCATCGGCAAATACGAGGCGTCCCGCCGCATCACCAACAAGGTTGGAGCGTTCAATGAGCTGCGCGATTACTTCTGCTGCCGGTGCAGGGGCGCTGGCGTAGCCGTCTGTTTTCAGTCGGCCCGTCGAAGCGAAGCGCCAGCGGTCATCCTTCGGACTCGGCTCCGGAAGCGAATCAAAATTCTTTCGGCCTTCCGTCCGGCGAAGTGACAACCATTCCGGCTCGTTTGCCGGGTCAGCGGTTTTCGGTTTTTCCAGTAGAGTATCCATTGTATCGGGAAATTGGTAGTCGGTCGTATTCGGGCTCGTACAGACTTATCCGACGGAGCCTTCCATCTCCATGTCGATCAAGCGTTTCAACTCCACCGAGTACTCCATGGGGAATGCTTTCATCAGATCGTTGACGAATCCGTTCACCGCGAGGCTCATGGCTTCGCCTTCAGATAGGCCGCGCTGCATCATGTAGAAGATTTGTTCCGCACTGACTTTGGAGACACTGGCTTCGTGTTGTACTGTGTTGTTCTCTCCACGGGTGGTGATCGCAGGATAGGTGTCCGTGCGGCTGTTCGTATTGATCAGCAGCGCGTCACACTCCGTATTATTGCGACAGTTGCGCAGGTGCTTCGGCATGTGCACCTGCCCACGGTAGGTCGAGCGACCATGCCCGATCGAAATCGATTTGGAGATGATGTTACTCGAAGTATCATCAGCCAGGTGCATCATCTTCGCACCGGTATCCTGATGCTGGCCCTCGTTGGCCAGAGCGATGGAGAGAACTTCGCCTCGGGCACCCCGGCCCTTTAGGACTACGCCCGGATACTTCATCGTCAGGCGGGAGCCAATGTTGCAGTCGATCCATTTGACCTCGGCCCCTTCATCCGCCATGCCGCGTTTGGTCACCAGGTTGAAGACGTTATTCGACCAGTTCTGTACCGTGATGTACTGAATCTTGGCGTTCTTCAGCGCGACCAGCTCAACCACTGCACTGTGCAGGGTAGCGGTTTCAAACTTCGGAGCCGTGCAGCCTTCCATGTAGGTAATCTCGGCGCCTTCGTCGGCAATGATCAAGGTGCGTTCAAACTGTCCGAAATTCTCCGCATTGATTCGGAAATATGCCTGCAGCGGTTGCTTCAGCTTTACACCCTTGGGCACGTAGATAAAGCTGCCGCCGGAAAAGGTTGCGCTGTTCAAAGCGGAAAACTTGTTGTCCGATGCAGGGATTACCTTGCCGAAGTACGGGCGGAAAATTTCCGGATACTTTTCCAGACCTTCGCTCGAACCGACAAAGATGACACCTTCTTTTTCCAGATCTTCTTTCATCCGGGAGTAGGCCGCCTCCGAGTCAAATTGAGCCTCCACTCCGGCAAGGAACTTACGCTCCTGCTCGGGGATTCCCAAACGCTCGAAAGTCTCCTTCACGTCATCCGGTACTTCCTCCCACGTGCGGGATGGCTGCTGCCCCTTCGAGAGGTAGTAGCGAATCGTATCAAAATTGATGTTCTCCAAATCTTTGGTTGCCCAATTCGTTGGCATCGGCTTCTTGCGAAAGATCTCCAGTGCCTTCAAGCGGAAAGCATTAATCCAATCCGCTTCTCCCTTTACCTTGGAGATGTAGTTAATCGTGTCTTCACTCAGTCCGATACCGGCATCGTAGGCATAATCCTCCGGGTAAGAGAAATTTCCCTTCTCCGTGTCGACTTGGAGTGCTGCATCCTGTAATTCAGTTTCGCTCATGGTACGTTATGTTTTAAGTTTTAGGCAGTGGCGGTTGCGAAAGTTTCCTTCACCCAATCGTAGCCCTTCGCTTCCAGCTCCTTGGCTAGCTCAGCGGATCCGCTGTGGACGATGCGCCCGTCAAACATGACATGGACAACATCGGGTACGATATAATCGAGGAGACGTTGGTAGTGAGTGATAACCAGGAACCCGCGGTCTTCCGAGCGCATGTGGTTCACCCCGTCAGCCACGATGCGAAGGGCATCGATATCCAGCCCGGAGTCGGTTTCATCCATCAGGCAGTAACTCGGCTCTAACATCGCCATTTGGAGAATTTCGCAGCGCTTTTTTTCACCACCGGAAAAGCCTTCGTTGAGCGAGCGGCTGGTGAAGGAGCGATCCATCTTCAAAGCGTCCATCTTTTCGTAGAGTTCCTTGTAGTAAGCCACCGCGTTGATTTCTTCGCCCTCGGGGAGACGGGCCACACGAGCCGCACGGATGAAGTTGGCAATACTCACTCCGGGTATCTCCATCGGGTATTGGAAGGCCAGAAAAACACCCGCATGGGCAATCTCATCCGGCTCCTGCCCGAGAATACTCTGCCCGTCGAGGAGGATTTCTCCACTCTCTACAGTGTAGTCTTCGTGCCCCGCAATGACTTTGGAGAGCGTGCTTTTTCCGGTTCCGTTCGGCCCCATCAGTGCGTGCACCTCACCCTTGGGAATCTCCAGGTTGAAGTCCTTGAGGATCGGTTGTCCGTTGATGGAAACGTTGAGTTGTTTGATTTCGAGACGGTTCATTGTAGTAGTTTAAATCAGTTTTTCAGGAAATTTGTATCGTTTGGTACGCTGGACTAACTGTCTGTGCAGTCCGGGCACTGGCCGTGGTAAGCGATATTGATGTGTTGTGTGTCAAAACCCTTGGGCAAAACCGCTTTGAGCTGAGAGATCAAAGCATCCGGCAACTCCACATCGACAACTTCGCCGCTTTCTTTGCAGTAAAAATGAGCGTGTTGCGTCAGGTTGGGGCAGAAGCGGGTCGGCTCGCGGTCGAAATTAACCTGACGCACAAGCCCGCTCTCAACCAGAGTATCCAGGCAGTTGTACACCGTAGCCAGTGAGATCGTCGGCATACCGCTGCGGGCACGTGCGTAAATCTCGTCCGCCGTCGGGTGATCCCGCTTCTCCAGGACAACAGAAAAGACGTGCTCGCGTTGACGCGTAGGCCGTTGACCGGTATGTGTCAGGGCTTCTTCGAGTCGTTTTTTGTAACTGTGTGCGAGATCTTTCATATATTATATACCTCTTATTAAATGAGAAAGAGTGACTCTTTCAAGCGATAATTAGAATTATTCTAATTATTCATCTCGATGACAGGGTTACTTGACCTGTGATAAACTCTTCTTCGATATGGGAGGCGATGTCGAAGTACCGCTGCTATTTATTTCCGGAGGCCTCGGTTGGGGCGGATGCGATTGTTCTCGATGCCCGGGAGAGTCATCATCTGGCGCGTGTCTTCCGGGCGCGTGCGGGGGAGTCGGTCGAGGCGCTGGATGGTCGGGGGATGCGTTACGCCTGTCGAATTGAGTCAGTGGATGCGCGGGCTTTGCGTCTGCGGGTAGAATCGGTGGTGGAGTCGCAGCGACCCTCGGGTGAGCGGGTGCTGCTGCAGTCGGTTCCGAAGGGGAAGGCGATGGATTTGATTGTACGGATGTCGACGGAGATTGGTGCGACTGCGATTCAGCCGGTTTTTACGGAGTATGGTGAGGTCCGGATGAAGGGGGATCGTCTGGTTTCGAAACTGGAGAAGTGGCGTCTGATCATGATCGAATCCTGCAAGCAGTGTGGGCTGGCTTTTCTCCCGGACTTACGCGAGCCCTTGTCTTTGACGGATTATTTGGGTGGCTTGCCGACGGCCAGCGGGGAGGCTCTCCGTATGGTCGCGAGTCTGGAGCCGGGGGCGCAGCGGCTGACGGATTGTTTGGGTGATCGGGCGGGTTCGGTACTGATGGCGGTTGGGCCGGAGGGTGATTTTAGTCCGCATGAATATCAGCTGCTTTCGGAGTCCGGGTTTCTTCCGGTGCGCCTCGGGGCGAATGTTCTGCGTGCGGAAACGGCGGCGGCTTATTTGCTCAGTGTGGCGGATCAGGCGCAGCAACGCGGTGAAGGTGCTGTGTAGCTTCAGATAAGTAGCGCCACAGATGTACGCGGATAGGAGCGGATATTTCCTACGAGGAGGGAAACGTTAGCGAGTG
>DKOA01000047.1:21469-21689 GCA_002469895.1 Opitutia bacterium UBA7374 | reverse complement strand
CGTTAGCGAGTGAAAGTTGGCAGTGACGTCTGCAAAATTCGCGTTCCCGATTGATCCCGGGAGTTTAGATTTTGCAACCATCTGTCACGGAGGATCATAGCACCCAAGCTCCGTGCCTTGGTCTCTCCGTGTGAATCTCTCTCCTCCTGATCCGCAGCTGCAGGACGTATTTTTTCTCACACGGAGGCACGGAGCGACGGAGGCTCACCCAACGCAACAG
>DKOA01000047.1:0-21107 GCA_002469895.1 Opitutia bacterium UBA7374 | reverse complement strand
GAAAGCGTTAGCGAGTGAAAGTTGCCAACAGTTCGCTTTGTTCCGATTCACGGAGCGCGGGATGCTCTACAAGAAGTAGCGGACGTAGGCGCGGTTGCGCAGGTCTTCAATCCACTTTTCCTGCGTCTCGCGGGCGATTTCACCGACTAGGACGTCTTCGATGACATCGCGTACCTGACTGATCGGTTGAATGGTTTCCTCGCGGAGTGCTTCGCAGTAAAGGATAAAGATGGTCTCATCGAGCTCGATCACCTGGCTATGGTCTCCGGGTGATAAAGCAAAGGCGGTATCGCTCAGTTCGGAGCGTAAATCGGCGCGTTTGAGCCATCCCCAGTCGCCACCCTTACGGCTCATATCATCTTGCCCGTATTTGCGGGCGAGATCACCAAAGTCAGCCCCATCTTCGAGTTCCTCAATAATTTGACGGGCGGTTTGTCGTAGGGGGGTGATGCCTTCGTCGGCTATCGGGCTAAGAATAATTTGGCGCAGGTGGATGGATGCCGGCTGGTAGAAGCGGAGCTTGTTGCGAACATAGAAATCTTCGATCCGCTCGGGGCTGATCTCGGACTGGGATTTGCGGTTCTGCTGGCGCATGACATTGACGATGACCCGCTTGCGAATATTATCGCGAAACTCGCGTGGTGTCATTCCCTGGGCTCGCAGATAATTCAGAAATCTTGCGCGATCCCCCCCGAAATCGGCTTCGAGGACGTCTTCATACTCTTGCTCGATGTAGGATTCAGGAATGAGCACGCCCTTTTCTTCCGCGGCTTTAACAATGATAATCCGGTCGATCATGTTTTGCAGGATCTCTCGACTGATTGAGTCGATTCGCTGACTGAATTCTTGCTTGTTGCGGGTGTCGATTCGCAGCCGTGGGATGATCGGCTCGAGTTCCCGGCGCACGGCTTCCAAAGTGATGATTTCACCCTCGGCGATGGCGGCAATTCCGTTACCTAATTTCAGCAGGCTTTGTTTCTGCGCGCTGGATGGGAGGCAGGCAGCTAAGGCCAGTAGGATAACGGCGGCGATGCGTCTGGCTTGAGTCATGTTGATGTGATGCGTCGGAGAATCTGCTCGATTTCTTTTATCTTCGCCAAGGGCTTGTTTCGGGTCAAGCGGGGAAAGCGGCTTCCCGATTTCAGGTAGGGGCCATTTTTACCGGGCTGTGCATGTTGGCAGATCAGGCGGTCGCCTTGAGTCTCGATGCGGCGGATGCCATGATTCTCTGCCAGTACGCGCAGGGAAGTAATCGCCACCAGGGCTTGTGCTTCGATCGGCAGTTGACCGAAACGATCGATCAGTTCTTCGGTCAGCGCTTCTACAGTCTTTACCTGTTGG
Source organism: Opitutia bacterium UBA7374 (assembly GCA_002469895.1). GTDB lineage: Bacteria > Verrucomicrobiota > Verrucomicrobiia > Opitutales > Coraliomargaritaceae > UBA7374. The sequence continues at coordinate 19,766 of DKOA01000047.1, read as the reverse complement.
GCAAACGCGAGGCGACGATAGAGATCGATGCGCAGTTTGGGTTCGGCGATGTAATCTTCGGGGAGGATGGAGGCAATCGCGGGCTGGGCTTTCCCGTTCCCCGTGGCTGCGTGAGATTTGGTAAATTCGCCCGATTCAGGTACTTTTTTATTAGGGAGGGCGCCTTCTCCTGCGGTAATAAAGTCGAGCCGGATTTCAGCTCGAATATGGGCCGCTTCCGGTTGGTCTTTCAAGCGGGCAACACTTTGTTTCAGTAACTGACAATAAAGTTCGAATCCGACTCCCGCGATGTGCCCGCTTTGCTGGGCACCGAGTAGGTTGCCGGCACCACGCAGTTCGAGATCACGCATAGCGATGCGGAGACCGGCGCCGAGTTGGTTGTGTTGGCGCAGGGCATTGAGGCGCTTGGCCGCCTGTTCAACCAGAGCGGCGTGACGGTGGAGCAGGAGATAGGCGTAGGCCTCGCGGTTGAAGCGGCCAACGCGTCCACGGATTTGATAAAGTTGAGCGAGCCCAAAGCGGTCTGCCCCTTCGATGATGAGGGTGTTGCAGTTGGGGATATCGATGCCGGACTCGATGATCGTCGTGCAAACGAGCACGTCGAATCGTCCCGCAACGAACTGCGTCATGATACGCTCCAGGCTTTCTTCCCGCATTTGTCCGTGCCCAACGGCAATCGTAAGGTCGGGATGCATTTCCCGGAGGCGAGTGGCGACGGCTTCAATTGTGCGGACTTGGTTGTGCAGGTAGAAGACCTGTCCGCCCCGTTCTACTTCTTTCTGGATAGCATTCTTGACCAGTTTGGGGTCATAGCTGCGGACAATGGTTTGGATCGGTTTTCGATCGACGGGTGGCGTTTCAATTATGCTCATGCTGCGCGCACCGGAGAGTGCCATGTGGAGAGTGCGCGGGATGGGGGTGGCGCTGAGGGTCAGCAAATGGCAGTTTTGGCGTAGTTTTTTGAGAGCTTCTTTTTGTTTCACTCCGAAGCGTTGTTCTTCGTCGATGATGATTAGCCCGAGCTGTTTGAAATGAACATCTTTACTGAGCAGACGATGGGTACCAATGAGGATATCGATGCGCCCCTCGGCGGCGTGCTCAATGGTTTCCCTGTTTTTCGCTGCCGAGTGGTAGCGACTGACCGTGCCGATCGTAATCGGCAGTCCTTCGAAGCGCTGCTGAAAAGTGTTGGCATGCTGCTGGCAGAGTACCGTAGTCGGCACCAATACGGCAACTTGACGATCGGATAAGGCGGCTTTCAGCGCGGCTCGTAGAGCGACTTCGGTTTTGCCGAAGCCAACGTCGCCACAGATCAGCCGATCCATTGGACGGTCTTTTTCCATGTCGGACTTGGTGGCCTCAATGGCACGTAATTGGTCTGGTGTTTCTGTGTAGGGGAAGCTTTCTTCCAGCGCTTTTTGCCAAGGGTGGTCGGGGGGGCAGGCACATCCGGTCGCTTCTTGTCGGGCAGCTTGCATTTCGAGAAGTTGGGCCGCGTAGTCGAGCGTGGCCATTTCTGCGGCAGCACGGGTCTTTTCCCAGAGAGCGCCTCCAATTTTACTTAATTTGGGCGCCCGCTTGTTCAGGCCAATATACCGTGTTAGCAGATGCGATTGATGGAGCGGCACATGGAGAAGGACGTCGCCGTCAAATTCTACGCTAATCACTTCCGTCCTTTTTCCATCCACATTGAGCTGGGTCAGGCCGCGATAAAGACAAATGCCATGCTGTAGGTGGACCAGCGCATCGCCTGCAACCAGTTCGGTAAAATCGAGTAACTGATCAACTTGGGGGCGATGGATTGGTGGCTTGGGTTTGCCGGACGTGCGTCTGCCCGGAGGGATGCCGAGGTATTCGGATGCGGTCAGCAGGGCGAAGCCGCGGTTCTTCGTTTTCAGATATTGGGGCGTTATTGTCCCGCAATCTCGGGCAATAAATCCGGCAGCAATAGGGCCTTGAAGAAAGCTGGGTCGAAGCGCTGCCGTCTGCTTGTCCTCTTGGAGGGAGGCGCGGATTCGGTCGATATCGCTATCGGCAGAGATGGCAAAGAGGATATCCCGGTCTTCGGAATCGGCCCACTCGGCGATTTGTTTGCGAAGCTGAATTTGCGCATCTTCCTTCTTTTGCAAGGGATCGATGAGGACAGTGCTGACATGGCTGTGCGCTTGAAAATCAATGATCGGTTGGGTGGCTGCTTCGAGGCGCAGGGCGCCCTCAAAGAGGCCGGGTGACTCGTCGATCTGACAGAGCCCGGTAACCGGCGGGGCCACCGATTGTGCCTTCTCTTGTAAGTGAGGGAGGAGGCTGCCTTTTGCAGAACCCGATGTATCAAAGCGGAGTGGGTGCTCCCGAACGAGTCTGGAGGGCTCGCAGAGTACCCAGTGTACTTGACCCGGAGAGAAGTATTTGAGGAGCCCGCCCGGCTTGATTTCATCCAGTTCCCCGTCCTCTATATCTGCCGGTAGACGGAGGGAGTCACAGGCCTCTGCAGTACGCTGTGTCAGCGGATCAAATGCGCGAATGCTTTCGATTTCGTCTCCAAAGAAATCGATTCGATAAGGGTGGGTCGCCCCAAAGGGGAAAATATCGAGGAGACCACCCCGCGTGGCGATTTGGCCCGGGTATTCGCAAAGGGCTTCAGCGTCATAGTTATAAGGTCCGGTGAGAAGCGATACCAGCTCGGAAAAGGAATGATTCTGCCCGGTTTGCAGTTCGGTGCTTTTGTCGATCAACCTATCCGGATCCGGGCAGGGACCCAAGAGCGCTTCAGGTGTGGCAACAAGGATGTGCTTGGTTTCTGTTTTGCCGAGCAGCTCGGTTAGTACGGAAAGTCGAACTCCTTTGCGGGCCGTTCGCCGATCCGGATCGATGTCCGGGGGTGGTGGCTCGGGGAAGTGGAATACCTCGGCCGCTGATTCGTTATCGAGCCACCCGGCGTGTCTGCGGATTTGTTCGGCCAGCGGCTCGGCTTGTTGCGGCTCAGGGGTTAAAACCACTACGATGCGCTCCTTTCCTGCGCAGGCAGTGGCGGCACAAAAGGCGGGTTTTGCCTCCGAACAAATGCCGGTGATGAGTTTTCGCCGGTCTTTGGCTTGGCCAGAGGCAGGCATCAGGTCTTGAGCGTTTGCAGTGCGTTAGCTGCTGCCGCGACTTCGGCATTTTTCTTTGAGGAGCCGGTGCCGCTGGCAATCAACCGATCCGCTATACGGACTTCGACTGTATAGTTGCGTTGATGGGCCGGGCCGTTGGTTTCGAGGAGGGTATAATCCGGCCGTGCACCGGCATGATGTTCCTGGCTCCATTCCTGCAATTGTGTTTTGGGGGAGCGTTCCGAGGCCGCTTGTCCTGCCTCTGCGAGTTCATCGGAAAAGATTTTTTCGATGAATGTGCGAGCAGGCACGAGGCCACCATCTAGGTAAATTGCGCCAATCAGGGCTTCAAGAGCGTCTTCCAGCATGCCGGGACTCGGCTCGGGCCGGTGCTTGCGTTGCGCTTCGCTAACTTCCAGATAGTTTTGCAGCTCCAGCTGTCCGGCTTTTTTCGCGAGTGATTTTCCACTGACCAGATTCGCCCGCATGCGGTCCAGTTCGCCTTCCGCCTGCTCGGGATAGCTTTGGTATAGGGCATCTGCCACAACGAGACCAAGTACGGCATCACCCAGGAATTCAAGCCGTTGGTTGTCCATTAACCCGATATCCAGGCTAGGGTGTTTCAGCGCCTGCGTGAGTAGTTCTTCGCGGTGAAAGGTATAGCCAACCGCAGTTGTGAGCGCACTTTTATATGTCGTCATTGCTAAATTTTCATGAAGGCGGGTTTTCCGGCTTGCCCCAAGTCCGTGGCGATGTTGGTAGATGGCATCTCATCTTATCGACAAGCGCAAGCGAGTCCTTACTTTTACGTTTCCAGCCATCCTTTACCTTGCCTAGACAAAACAAGAAAAAGAGCCGGGCAAACAAGATTTTTGTCCTCGATACTAATGTACTACTGCATGATCCGCAGTGCCTCCAAAAATTTGAGGAGAACACACTGGCGATTCCGGTCGAAGTACTGGAAGAGTTGGACCGAAAAAAATCGGCCCCGGGTGAGCTTGGTTATGCCGCCCGCAAGGTGCACCGTGATCTGCGTCGATTGTTCGATGAGGCCACATTATCCAAGCCGGCTGAGTTAAAAGGGAAAAGCAGTTCTACCCTGGGGCGCGATCTTCCGAGCGGTGGCCGATTGATTGTCGTGATTAACGATTATCTGGTTAATGGCACGGCAGACAGTGAGGGCATGAAACTACTCAAGGCCACACTGGGCGATCTGGAGAAGATGGATAATCGGATTCTCGCTTCGGTCGTATTTCTGAATGAGCAGTACGCGGACAGTCGGGTGATTCTGGTGACAAAGGACGCCAATATGGCCCTAAAGGGGATCGCCCTGGGGCAAGAGGTGCAGGACTACATGAACGACAAGGTGCGTGCGGCCGAAAGTGTGGGCTGCAAGACCTTGCTTTTGGAAGAAGCGGACTATGAGCGATTTCTTGAAGAGCATGGCGTGGATCTGGCTCCGGAAAAGACCAGCCATCTCTTTCTCAACGAGTATATTTATGTCGGCCATGGTGAGTTCCGGGAGCCGGCCCGGTATCGTGGCGATGGTCAACTCGAAGCTCTCATTGTGGGCGATGGTGTCGGGGTAAAAATCCCCAAGGGCATACGCATCAGTCCACTCAATGAGGAGCAGCGCATGCTCATGGACGCACTTTTGGACGAGGACATTAAACTGGTCACTTGTACCGGTAAGGCGGGCACGGGTAAGACGCTGGTCAGTATTGCCATGGCATTGTATCAGGCTCTTGGGGAAGATAACCTTTATGAGCGCGTCTTTATTACCCGCCCATTGGTTCATATCGGTAAAGATACCGGGGCGCTTCCCGGTACTCTGGAAGAAAAGATGGCTCCTTACATCGCGCCCTTTTACGATAACCTCGAAGTTCTTTTCAATAACCGCAAGCTGGCTTCCTCAGAGGAGCCGAAGAAGGAGCAGGAGCGGATTGACCGCATCACCTCGAATCGTAAGCGCAAAAAGGCCATGGCAAAACTCGCCAAGCAACCGATTGCCGGCGATCAGGACGAGGATGAGGCCAACTCTCCGCGCAAGCCCTATCAGTTTCTTTTTGATTTCGGCATGGTGGAGGTCGAAGCGATGACCTTTATCCGCGGGCGCTCCCTCGCGAATACCATCTTTATCATTGATGAAGCGCAGAACCTCACGCCGCACGAGGCGAAGACTGTAGTCAGTCGTATGGCAGAAGGCTCTAAGGTGATCCTTTTGGGGGATCCCGCACAGGTCGACAGTATGTTCCTCGATGCCAGTTCAAATGGGCTTGTTCATACAGCGCAGCGTCTAAAAGGCACCGAAATCACTGCCCACCTGGAACTCAGCACCGGCGTGCGGTCCGAGCTGGCCGATCTCGCTGCCGATTTGCTTTAGCAAATACGGAGTGACGAGCTATTCTGAAAATTAAGCTTTTACCCATTGGTTTACTAGAACAGGATTTCCTATGCAATTGATCACACCGGAAGTGCGCACCCAGATCGACGACATCACCCGCCGGGCCGGGCATATCTGGAGGTATCTTTGACGGCGATAATAAGCAGGAAAAGATTGCCGAACTGGAGACGCGGATGGCCGAGCCCACTTTTTGGGATGACCAGGAAGAAGCGCGCAAAGTAATCGGTGAAGTCAACCGCCTGAAGTCAGCGGTCAATCCAGCCAAGGCTTTTAATGCCGAGGTCGATGACCTCCAGACCATGCTTGAATTGATTGAAGAGTCCGGCGACGACCCTGAGTTGGCCTCCATGGAGAAGGAAGTGCTCGCTGCACTGGCAAAATTGGCTCCCAAGCTGGATGCTCTGGAACTGGCCTCCTTCCTCACCGGTCCGCACGATAGCTGCAACGCACTCCTGACGATCCACGCCGGCGCGGGCGGCACTGAATCCTGTGATTGGGGCGATATGCTCCTGCGCATGTACACGCGCTGGGGCGAGCGGTCGGGCTATGCTGTGGAGGTGCAGGACATTATGCCGGGTGAAGAAGCCGGCATTTCCTCCGCAACCATTCGCATAGAGGGACCCAATGCCTACGGCTATGCCAAGGCGGAGCGCGGGGTTCATCGTCTTGTTCGAATCAGTCCCTTTGACTCAAACGCTCGGCGCCACACATCCTTTTCCTCCGTTGATGTGATCGCGGAAATTGAGGATGATATCGATTTGGATATACCGGATGCCGAAATCCGCACAGATGTCTACCGGGCTAGCGGTAAGGGCGGTCAGCACGTTAATCGTACCGAGTCTGCGGTGCGACTGACTCACCTGCCAACCAATCTCGTCGTGACCTGCCAGAACGAGCGCTCACAGATCAAAAACAAAGCGACCGCCATGCGGACTCTGAAGTCTCGCATTTACGAAAAAATGCAGGACGAGAAGCGCAGTGAGATGGAGAAGTTTTACGGTGAGAAGGGTGAGATCGCCTGGGGGAACCAGATCCGCTCCTATGTCTTTCAGCCCTATCAACTGGTCAAGGACCTGCGCACGGGAGCCGAAACGGGTAATGTTCAGGCGGTGATGGACGGCGAACTGGACCTCTTTGTCCACGCTTGGTTGCGGGCAGGTGGGCCGACTTCCCGTAGGTCCGCTGATGAAAGGAATTCGCTCGATGACTGAAGCAAAGGATAGCTCTCCGGTATTGCCTTACGAGGAAGCCATGGAGGCGTTCTCCGAGCAAAGCCTCTTTGAGAATAAGACCTGGCTGACTTCACCCAAAGCGTTTGCCCTGACTGCCGCGCAACTTCGCTACATCGAGGCCATCGGTCAGGCCTGTTACGACTTTCACCGCGCCCTGGAGACACTTTACCTGCGTTCTGCCGAGGCGCGAAACCTCTTGCGTAATCGTGAGCTGACGGCGCCCTGGGTGGCTGAGTATTTGGATCGCGGCAAGCCGGATCACCTCATTCAACACGCCCGAGGAGAGGCTGTCCGCGGAGCCTCGCCATCGGTCATTCGACCGGATCTATTGATCACGGAGAACGGTTTTGCTCTGACCGAGATCGACTCCGTTCCGGGTGGAATCGGCCTCACCGCTTTCCTCAACCGTCTCTACACTCCGGTTCATGGAGAGGCTTTGATTGGGGCCGGCCAGCAGGATATGATCGAAGCCTTCTACACCGCTCTTTGCATGCGGGCACCGCGAAAGAGTTCTCCCTATATCGCGATCCTGGTGAGTGATGAAGCGGCGACCTACCGGCCGGAAATGGAGTGGATCGCCTCACAATTGCGCCAAAGAGGGCGCCGGGTGCATGTCTTTCACCCCGATCAGGTGATGCCGTTAGGGGAGTCCATCTGTGTCGGCATCGACGGAGACCCGCAGGAGGTCGACATCATCTATCGCTTTTGGGAGCTCTTTGACTTGGCCAATGTCAGTATTGCCGAGTACCTCCTGGAGGCTCGCCAACAGGCACAAATCAATCTGACGCCACCAATGCGTCCTTTTCAGGAGGAGAAGCTTGCGTTGGCACTCTTTCATCACCGCATCCTTGAAGATTTCTGGAAAGAAAATCTCCCCAAAAACTCGTACCGTATTCTCAAGGAAGTGATCCCCGCGAGTTGGGTCATGGATCCGGTCGAACTGCCGCCCAATGCGGTGCTCGACGGACCGTCAGTCGCCGGTAAGCCGATCAGTCGCTGGGAGCAATTGGTGGATGCCGGGAAAAAGGAGCGCAATCTGATCATAAAAATCAGTGGGTTCCATGAGAGCGCCTGGGGTGCCCGCAGTGTGACTCTGGGCAGTGACTGTTCGCGCAGCGATTGGGAAGACGCTATATGGCAGGCCGTCACCATGGCAGAAAACTCGCTCCATCTCTTACAGCAGTATGAAAAACCGAAGCGTATCCGCCATCCGGTCTACCGGGAGAACGGTCAAATTCGCCAGATGGAAGCGCGTGTCCGTTTGTGTCCGTATTATTTTCTGGATGAGCAAAAAAAGCGGGTATCCCTGCACGGCATACTCGCCACTCTCTGCCCGGCCGATAAAAAAATCATTCATGGCATGAAAGACGCTTCTTTGCTGCCTTGTGTTGAAGTGGCGGATACTGATGCATTCTAAGCGCAGAGCGTTCACAGAATGCCATCATGAAAGCGCAACTTTTGTTGGATTCCGGGGTCTGCCCTTATTTCAAATTTCAATGTGATTAATCTATTTTATGACTAAACGAGCTACCAAGAAGTCCGCTACAACAGGGCTCAAATCCGCTGTTAAAGAGACCGCGAAGTCTGCCAAGAAAAGTATCAAGGCAACCACTCAGTCGAAGACTGTGCACACCATGCCACCGCATGGGGGCACAGAGGCTTTCCGCTTTGCGGTGGGCAATAGTACCGATTCGGTCAAGACCTCCATCCTCAATCACCTTCGCTACACCTTGGCGCGCCATCCGGAAAGTGCCACCCGAGATGAATGGTGGACGGCTACCTGTTATGCCGTGCGCGACCGTATGCTCGACCGGTTTATGAAGACGCAGGCAGAACATCACCGGAAAAAAGTACGTCGTGCCTATTATCTCAGCCTGGAATATTTGATGGGCCGTCTGCTAATCAATAACCTACATAATGCCGGTCTCTATGATGCTGCACGGGAAGCGCTGGGCGAACTTGGTCAAGACTTTGACGAAATCACCTCGGAGGAGGCAGACATGGGCCTCGGTAACGGGGGTCTCGGGCGACTCGCTGCTTGCTTCCTCGATTCCCTGGCCACTTTGGATCTGCCTGCCGTGGGGTACGGAATCCACTATGAATTTGGCCTCTTTCGGCAGGAGTTTAAAGACGGTCACCAGATTGAGCATCCCGACGTCTGGCAGGAGAAAGGTTGCCCATGGGAGGTCATGCGGCCCAATTTCAGTCAGGAAGTACAACTCTATGGGCGGGTCGAGCACCAAGTTGGAGACAAAGGAGAGTATCATCCCGTGTGGGTCGATTGTAAGACCGTCGTCGGAGTACCCTTTGATATCGGTATCGTTGGCTATGGCGGGGAGACGGTGAACTTCCTCCGCCTCTGGGATGCCCGCGCCTCGCAGGAGTTTGATCTCAACATCTTTAACGAGGGCGGTTACGTAGAAGCCGTCCGGGAGAAAGCGACCGGAGAAACCATCTCCAAGGTGCTGTATCCCAATGACAACACCGAGAACGGAAAAGAACTGCGCCTCGTTCAGCAATATTTCTTCGTTAGTTGCTCGCTCAAGGATATCATCCGCCGCTTTTTGCACGGGCATGATGATTGGGCCGAATTTGCCGAATTTAATGCCCTTCAGTTAAATGATACGCATCCCGCGATCGCGGTGCCTGAGTTGATGCGCCTGCTTATCGATGAGCACGGCCTGGAGTGGTCAGATGCCTGGGAAATCACGCGCACCGCCTGCAATTACACCAATCATACCCTCCTGCCCGAAGCATTGGAACGTTGGAGCGTACCCCTTTTTGAGAAGGTGCTGCCCCGGCATCTGGAAATTGTTTATGAGATCAACCACCGCTTCCTCGAAGATGAGGTGGAAGCTAAGTGGCCGGGTGATAATGCCAAAAAGGCCGAGCTTTCCATCATTCAGGAAGGGCAGCCCAAGATGATTCGCATGGCTTATCTCTCGGTCGTCGGTTCCACCCGGGTCAATGGTGTTGCGGCGCTGCACACCGATTTATTGAAGAAGCACCTCTTCTCCACATTTCATGAATTGTATCCGGATAAATTGGTCAACATGACCAACGGGATTACGCCGCGTCGCTGGCTGCTCGCCTGTAACCCAGGCCTAGCCGCTCTCATTACGGAAAAGTTGGGCAGCGACTGGCCGAAGAATCTCGACCGGCTGACCGAACTTGCCGACTACGCCGATGATGCCGAGTTCCAAGACCGATTTATGGCCATCAAACGTGCCAACAAACAGGCCTTTGCCGATTATGTGCGTGCAGATTGTGGCATCGAGATTAGCCCCGATGCGCTCTTTGATGTACAGATCAAGCGCCTCCATGAATACAAGCGTCAGCACCTAAACCTGCTGCACATTCTCACGCTCTATCGCCGCATACTCAATGACCCCGATTATGTGATGAACCCACGCGTCTTTATTTTCGGGGCGAAGGCTGCCCCGGGATATGCGCTGGCCAAAAACATCATTCGTGCGATCAACAAAGTCGCCGAAAAGATCAATAACGACCCGCGAGTCGGTGGCCGCATAAAGATTGTCTTCCCACAGAACTACTGTGTCTCACTGGCGGAAAAGATGATACCTGCGGCCGATCTCTCTGAACAGATTTCTACCGCCGGTAAAGAAGCCTCCGGTACCGGCAATATGAAGCTCGCCCTCAACGGTGCGCTGACCATCGGTACCCTCGACGGCGCCAATGTCGAAATCCGCGACGAAGTCGGTCAAGAAAACATTTTTATCTTTGGATTAACTGTAGAACAGGTCGAAGAACTCCGTACTCGTGGTTATCAGCCCTACGATGTTTACAACGCGAATTGGGAACTCAAGGCCGTCGTCGATTGGTTGCACTCCGACTTCTTTACGCCGGGTGAGCACGATGCCTTTGCGCCACTCTGCAGTAGCCTGCTCGAGGGGGGCGATCCATACCTTTGCCTGGAGGATTATGCCGATTACATTCACGCACAGGAAGCGGCCGATCGCGCTTACAGCGATTCCCGTGGGTGGGCTCGGATGGCTATCCTCAATACCGCTCGCATGGGGCGCTTCTCCAGCGACCGGACGATCGGGGAATATGCCGAGCAGATCTGGAAACTCAAACCGGTGGCAATTAACGCTTAAACCACATTGACAGAGGAGTCTCTTTCAACTGCATACAATCTCGTTAACCAGCCAACCAGTATACAACCAAAAGATTACTAACTCTTATGCAAAGCTATATCGTAAAATGGAAGTTTCACTGCGTAGAAAAGCAAGTTGCTGCCTACCAAAAGTTTGTTGAGTACGCCGATGCAGGCTATCCGGAAGACAAGTTTGACGGGTTTGAAATTAAATTTCGTTATCATGCGCCCGGTGATGGGACCGGCGTGATCGTCTGTAAAGCGGATGGGGCCGATGCGATATTCAAACACTTTGCTCCCTGGAGAGCACAATTCGGTATGGAGTTGGACATCACACCAGCCATGTCCTGCGCCCAAGTGGTGGAAAGCCATCGTCAACTCTTTAACGAGTCTGCTTAAGCGACTGCCGCCCAGCCCGACAGCAGCCGGCTGTGCAGACACTCCTGATTCACCCTTCGGCTTTGATTTGGGCGAAGGCCCAGTCGAGCCAGGGTAGAAGTGCGGCGGTATCCTCGGCATCGACTGTGGCACCGCCCCAGATGCGAATGCCGGGAGGCGCGTCGCGGTAACTGCCGAAGTCGTAGGCGATGTTTTCGCTCTCCAGTCGCTTGACCAGTTCTTTGGCTTTGGCCGCCTGTTCTTCGTGGCTGAGGCCCTGGTACCAGGGATCGACAATCTTCAGGCAGATCGAAGTACAGGAGCGGGTAGCCGGGTCTTCCGCGAGAAAGTCGATCCAGTCGTTTTTTTCGGCCCACTGAGCAACCGCCTGCAGGTTGGCCTCAGAGCGAGCCAGCAGGGCAGGCAGGCCACCGATCGAGCGGGCCCATTCCAGGCCGTCTACGGCGTCCTCTACGCAGAGCATGGACACCGTGTTGATTGTGGCGCCTTCAAAAATGCCTTGGATGAGTTTCCCCCCTTTGGACATCCGGAAAATCTTCGGCAGTGGCCAGGGTGGGCTGTAGGTCTCGAGGCGTTCAATCGCCCGCGGGCTCAGTGCAATCATGCCGTGCGCCGCTTCCCCGCCCATGACCTTTTGCCAGGACCAGGTGATGACATCGAGCTTGCTGTAGTCCAGATCCATGGCAAAGACGGCCGAGGTCGCGTCGCAGAGGACGAGTCCATCATGGTCTTGTGGGATCCAGTCGAGGTTGGGCACACGCACACCGGAGGTCGTCCCGTTGTAGGTGAAGACAACATCATTATCAAAATTGATGGCACTGAGGTCGGGGAGCTTCCCGTAGTCGGCCTCGTGGCGGGTAACGTCTTCCAGCTTCAGTTGTTTGACCACATCCGTAATCCAAGCGGAGCCAAAAGATTCCCAGGCGCAAATGTCTAAGCCGCGGGCGCCGAGGAGCGACCACATGGCCATCTCGATCGCCCCGGTATCGGATGCCGGCACGATACCACAGACATAACCCTCGGGCAGACCGAGAATTTCTCTGGAGTCATCAATCACCTGACGGATGCGGGCTTTGGCATTTTTCGCCCGGTGAGAGCGGCCGAGTAGGGCACCGTCGAGGGCGTCGAGCGACCAGCCCGGGCGCTTGGCACAAGGACCGGATGAAAAGAAAGGGCGTCTGGGAGTCGTTGCAGGCTTCATCGATTTGTAATCTTTTCCTCTTGATGTGGCATTTGTCCGTCGCTGACAACTGCACAATGCGGAAATCTATCGAGCTTTTTTCTTCGCCGCTTTCTTTGCCGGTCTCGGCTCAAACTCGAAACCAATCTTGCCGGTTTCAAAATCGAGGGTGAGAGCGGCTTTGAAGGCACGTTTTGTCCGCTTCGAGACAAAACCTTCGAGCTGTGCCGTCTTGCCTCCGGTAAGTAATGCTTCGATATCAGTCGGCTGCAGTTCTTTTTGGAGAATGGCTTTGCCAATGCGCAGCCCATCGGGGGACTCTTTCGGCCGGAAGGCAGGCACATGATAGGCTTTATCGGTGGCGTACAGTTTCGCTTCTAGCCCGTTGACCAGAGTGACCTCTTTGAGCAGCTGATCGTCTCCCAGTTCCACGTCCTCATTGTCCGCATCATCAAAGACGAAATCGATCTTCCACTTGCCCGGCTTCCCCGTCTTGCTCACCGCTTGCTCCAGTTTGAGTCCGGCGCTGAAAGGCTTGTTGAAGCGGGAGCGGAAGCCCTCCATCTCGGGAAGGGATTTTTCCTCGAGAAGTTGAGTGGCGTCTTCCATCCCCAGTTCCCGACCGGCGATGTACTTGGAGATCTTGAAGGCGCAATCCATGTCGCGGCACTCATAGGTGGCATCGGTCTGTTTGAGACGGGCCGCACTGCAGGCCGGGCAGCCGACTTCGAGATCCGGGAATGTTCGGTTTACTGCGAGATCGAGGTGCGCCCGTGCTTTTGCCACTACCTCTTCAGTAAACGTGTTGATCTCGTTCATGAAGGTGTTCCGCTCGATTAATCCCTGTTCCATCTTGTTCAGTTTAGCTTCCCAGTCGCCCGTCATTGAGGGCGAGGTCAGGGCATCGATTTTCATTTCTTCGCAGAGATCAATCAGACGAAGCCCTTTGCCGGTAACGTTGAGATCGCGGCCATCCCGGGCAATGTACTTCTGGCGAAGCAGCCCTTCGATTGTGGCGGCGCGGGTGGCCGGTGTGCCCAAGCCGCGCTCGGCCATCGCTTCGCGGAGGTCCTCATCTTCAATTAATTTGCCGGCGCCTTCCATCGCGGAGAGCAGGGTCGATTCAGTATAGCGGGCGGGCGGAGTGGTCGTCTTACCTTCAGCAGTGACTGCATCCACTTTGGCGGGTTCGCCGGGCTCGATCGCGACGAGTTCATCCTTGCCGCTGGCGACTCCGGCCTGTCGTCCGTAGACGGCCAACCAGCCAGGCACGACCAGAGTTTTTCCGCGGGTCAGGAATTGGTCCTGCAATTCCCCATGATCAATCGTGGTGACGCGCTTGGTCACTTCGAATTCTGCCGGTGGATAAAACACGGCAATGAATCGTTTAACGATTATATCGTACAGCTTGGCCTCGGCATCGCTCAGTTTAACGACACGCCCGGTCGGAATAATGGCAAAGTGATCGGATACTTTGGCGTTATTAAAGATACGTTTATTGAAGCCGATTTTGTTTTCTTCGAGTGACTTGGCTGCCCAGCGAGCTACCGGATGGCTGGAATTGGCCACATCCTGCGTCGTCTGGCGGACATTTCCGAGGTAGTCTTCCGGGAGATAGCGGGAGTCCGTTCTCGGGTAGGTGATCATTTTGTGGCGCTCATAGAGAGCCTGCGCTATCGCCAGGGTGTTTTTTGCCGTAAAGGGGGCCTCGCGTTGAAGCGTGGTCAGATCGTAGAGCAGGGGTACGCTCTGTTTCGTCGGTTTTTTCTCTTCCTCAATTGTTCCGGTCTTCCCGGTGCAGCGATCAGCAATCGCCCGGGCATCGGCCTCATTCCAGATCCGCTCGGCCCGGCCTTCGGGATCCTCTTCGTTCTTTTTAAATGCAGGATCGAACCAGCGGCCTTCATAATTGCCGAGTGTCACCGCAAAATCGGCATGCACTTCCCAGTAGTCCCGGGGCTGGAAGGCTTTGATCTCGCGTTCGCGCTGAGCCAGAATCGCCAGTGTTGGGGTTTGTACCCGCCCCGCCGCAGTAATATTAAAACCACCATGGCGTGAACGGAAACAGGTGAGGGCGCGGGTCGAGTTCAGCCCGACCAACCAGTCCGACTCGGAGCGGCACTTCGCAGCATCGGCCAGATGAGCCATGTCCTCGGAGGAACGCAGTCTGCCCCAGGCGTCCTGAATAGAGCCGCTGGTCATCGACTGCATCCAGAGGCGCTTGACCGGCTTATGAACTTTCCCGATCTCCATAATATATTGAAAGATCAGTTCTCCCTCCCGCCCGGCGTCACAGGCGTTGACGATGGTGTGAAACTCTTTCTTTTTCGCCAGTGAGAGAACATGCTTGAGGCGCCCGGCGGTCTGCTCGATGGGTTGCAATTCAAATGTTTGGGGGATGGCCGGAAGGACGTTGAAGTTCCAGGGCAGATTTTTGCCGTTCGGTCCGGTCGGCATCTTCAATTCGACAAGGTGGCCCACTGCGGAAGTGATCGCCGCCTGCTCGTTTTCAAAATATTGGGCATCGCGGGACTTTCCCTTTTTCTCGAATTTTCCGAGGCTCTTGGCCAACGCTTTCGAAAGGTCGGTGGCGACCGAAGGTTTCTCTGCTATGATTAAATATTTCATGATGTTTGATGGCACGCAATAGGCGCTGGCGCCTCTGCTTGAGAAGGGGAGGCTACGGGGAGCAGGTGACTTCTTTGAACTGTCAGTTTGTAATGCCGGTTTTTTCGCTTAAAAGGGATGATTGATTCCTGCGTCAATCTTCTTTCTGCTGTGGGTTACATTAACACCTTGGCATTTGTGTCCACTTTTTCAGACAAATATAGAGATTATCGTGAGCGCGTACAATCCGCGCTGAACGACTTTGCCCAATTTACGGTGGACGTGATTTACGACCGTATAAACGGACGATCCGCCGATGCGCTGGCTCGTTTTCTTCTCGGCTTATCCCTCCTTTTCCAAGGAATCGTGCGCCTGCGCCTGTACTGTTATGAAAACCGTATTTTGCGCAATAAACCGCTGGGCTGTCTGGTCGTCGTCGTTGGGAATCTCACTGTGGGCGGGACCGGAAAGACTCCGGTGGTGGAAAAATTTGCTCGCACATTGCAGCAGCGGGGTCGACGGGTGGCTATTCTTAGTCGTGGCTATAAGAGTAAGCAGGAGCCGCTACTGAAAAAACTTTGGCGCAAACTGACGCACGGAGAAGAAGACCCGCCGCGTATTGTTAGTGATGGCGAAAAAGTCCTGCTCGACTCGGAAATAGCGGGTGACGAACCCTTCATGCTCGCTTCGAATCTCCCCGGGGTGGCCGTGCTCTGTGATAAAAATCGAGTCAAGGCCGGTTCCTACGCGATCCGCCGTTTCGGATGTGATACTTTGATCCTCGATGACGGCTTCCAGTATTTGCCCCTGAAGGGGCGCCTGAATCTCTTGCTCGTGGATAAGACCAATCCTTTTGGGAATCAGCATCTCTTGCCACGCGGCATTCTGCGCGAACCAATCAACCATCTTTCCCGGGCCGATTATATTTTTCTAACCAAGTCGGATGGAGCACCGGACGAGGCACTGACCGAGCTGATCCGTGAACACAATACCAATGCGGAAATCATTGAGTGCGCCCATACTCCGCAATACCTCGAGCCCGTGGGGGGCGGCGAACGGCTGCCACTCGATGCATTGAAGGCGGCCAACATCGTCTCTTTCAGCGGGATCGCTGTTCCGGAAAGTTTTGAAAACATGCTAGATGCTCGTGGTGCCCGGATCCTCTATAACAAGCGGTTCCTCGATCATCACCGCTTTACCCGGCACGAAATGGAGGCGATCTACCGCAAAGCAGCGGAGTTCGAAGATTTGCAGATGATCGTGACCACAGAAAAAGATGCGGTTCGACTTTTTGACGACATGAAGCCCCCGGTGCCTCTCTATTTTTTGCGTTTGGAGATTGAGATCCTTTCCGGGGAGGAAGATTTTGAGCAAGCTGCCAGTCGTATCTGCCTGCCCCGCAATAACGCCGCTCATTTCAGTCGGCCGCCCATACGCGTCGTTCAGGAAGAATGAAATTGCCAAGGCGCACCACCCGTTTTTTAAATTATCTCTACTCTATCTAACAATGGGCAAACAAGCAGTGATCAAAGACCAAACGGATGTCCATTCCGGGACTGTGCAAGACCTGGAGGTCAAGGATGCACAAATTATTTTCAATTCCGTCTGGAACGGACTTTGTGAAGATTTGGGTGAAGAGAATCTACGTTTCCCTAAAGAAATCTTCTGGCTTAACGGTGCGCCCGGTGCCGGTAAGGGGACGAATACCAATTTTATTATGCAGTATCGCGATTTGACGGCTCCGCCGTTGGTCGTCAGCTCCCTCCTGCAAAGCCCGGAAGCTCGTCAGAGAATTGATGCCGGTCTACTCGTCGGTGACCGCGAGGTGATTGAAATCATCCTCCGCAAGTTGTTGGATCCGGTCTATCAGTCCGGCGCCGTGGTCGACGGATTTCCCCGTACCAAGGTACAGGTGGAATGTCTCAAACTGCTCTACAGTAAGCTCACCGAGCAACGCCAAAAATTTCTCGAGACGCTCTACAGCGAGTTCTTCAAGAAGCCCCATTTTCATATTGTCATGCTCTTTATTGATGAGAAGGAGAGCGTCAAACGGCAGTTAAAGCGTGGGAGCGAGGCGATTGAACACAATGAGGAGGTTCGCGAGTCCGGTGTCGGTGATCTCATTGAGGTGCGCACGACGGATTTGGACCCGGACGCGGCCCACAAGCGTTACCTCACCTTTAAGCAAAAGACCTACGACGCACTCAAGGACCTGCGCGAAATTTTCTTCTATCACTTCATCAATGCCCATGGTTCGATCGAGGAAGTGCGCCATCGAATCGATGAAGAACTGCGTTATCAGGGTTCGCTCGAATTGGATGAGGCGACCTACGACCGGGTATCCGCCATCCCCGTGGCCAGCACGCTCTCAAAACATGCCCGTCAGGATTTGGTCGACCGGCTCGATGCCTACGAGACCCGCCAGCCCAAGCTCTTTGGCGAAGTAGTCGATCTTATCCAGCGGGACTTTCTTCCGATTATTACTCGTCACGCTATCTCCGGCACCGCGGTGATTAACTCGGAGAGCGCAGTTTTTCAAGATCCGGACGCCCTGGTCATGCTCATCGATATCTTTTCT
This sequence comes from Opitutia bacterium UBA7374, assembly GCA_002469895.1. Taxonomy (GTDB): domain Bacteria; phylum Verrucomicrobiota; class Verrucomicrobiia; order Opitutales; family Coraliomargaritaceae; genus UBA7374. The sequence goes on along the minus strand of DKOA01000047.1, from coordinate 2,160 downwards.
GAGCGCGGCTATCATGCCATTGTCGATGTCAATCTTCTCGATGTTCCCCAGTCGATTGATCCGAAGACCTTCCAGATTAAGAACCGCCAGAAGCGTGTTTATCGCGTGCGGGTGCGCTTCCAGGGCTCGGAAATACGGCGCGGTCGGTAGCCCCTCCGGATGAGGCAGCGTTTTTTATGAGGCCACTCGCCGATCCCCCGAAAGTTCTCGCTCTCGATGCCGCCTCGGCAGATGCCGCTATTCGTTGGGCAGAGCGAATCGGCAGCGAAGTATTGACCGCACCGTTCGCACTGGCCGATGCCAAAACGAAAGCGCTCGATGCCTTTCTTTGCGAAGCGACCGGCAAATCCGAAGGCAGAGTATTTTTCTGTCATGCCGATGGGCTTTCTCTTCATTTCTTCGGGGACAAGCCGATGCGCCTACGCGCGGATTTTTATGGGCCGGAAGTCGCTTATCGCCGTCACAAAGGAGGTGGTCGCGGGCAGATGATTGCCCGTGCCGTCGGTCTCAAGGGCGGCCGTCAGCCCTCGGTCCTCGATGCCACAGCCGGTCTCGGTGCCGATGCATTTGTCTTGGCCAGCCTCGGCTGTGCCGTCCGTCTCATTGAACGTTCGCCGGTATTGTTTTGCCTCGTCGAGTCAGCGATCGAGAGAGCTCGCGGAGAAGCGGATGCCGAGCTGAATGCCATCCTCAACCGGATGCAGCCGGAATGGGCTGATGCAGTCGAGGTATTGCGCTCCCTAAAGGATGAAGCGCGTCCTGACGTCGTGTATCTCGACCCCATGTTCCCGCCCCGCAGCAAGAGCGCCCTAGTCAAGAAAGAGATGCGCCTGGTTCATCAGTTGGTCGGCGACGATCCCGACTCCGGAGATTTGCTCGAAGCCGCTTTGCCCGTCGCTCTGGATCGTGTCGTGGTCAAGCGCCCACGGATCGCTCCGGATCTCGGCGGTCGGGCGCCGGATTTCCGACTGGAGGGCAAGAGTAACCGTTTCGATGTCTACTTGGCGCAAGCGGAGAACCGCGCCGGAGTTTGACCTGCACAGAAAAATAGTCCGCATTACAGGGAATGAATCCAAACTTTGCTAAACTCGCCGCCGGACTGACCGGATTTTCCACCAATCTGCAAGCCGGTGAGCGTGTCTTGATCGATGTCTACGATACCCCGGAGGCCATGACCCTCGCCCTCGTGCGGGCTGCCCGTGAACGCGGCGCCATTCCCTTTGTCAACCTGAACAATGCACGGATCAATCGTGAGCTGGTCTCCCAACTGGGCGAGGGGCAGTACGAAGCCCAGTGCGAATGGGAGCTCGCCAGAATGGAGAGCATGGACGCCTACATTGCAGTGCGCGGCTCAGACAACATCTTTGAAATGTCCGACGTCGACCCCGAGCGAATGAACCGCGCCATGCGTGCCCTCAAGCCGGTTCTCGACTACCGCGTAAAGAAGACCAAATGGGTCATCCTCCGCTGGCCGACACCATCTATGGCCCAGCAGGCGATGATGAGCACGGAGGCCTTTGAAGAATTCTTCTTCCGCGTCTGCACCCTCGACTATGCCCGGATGACCGAGGGCATGACCGCCTTGGAGAAACGGATGCGCCAAGCCGACCGCGTCGAACTGGTTGGCCCCGACTGCGACCTGCGCTTCTCGATCAAAGACATCGGCGCGGTGGCCTGCGGCGGTCGCCACAACATCCCCGACGGCGAAGTCTTCTCCTGCCCCGTCCGCGACTCCGTTGAAGGCAGCATCACCTTCAACGCCCCCACCGTTTACCAGGGCACCTCCTTTGACCGCATACACCTCCGTTTTGAAAAAGGACGGATCGTTCATGCCGAAGGCTCCAACACCGCCCGACTGAACGAGATCCTCAACTCTGATCCCGGCGCTCGCTACATCGGCGAGTTCGCCATCGCCTTCAACCCCCATATCCTCGAGCCCATGCGCGATATCCTCTTCGACGAAAAGATCGCCGGTTCCTTCCACTTCACCCCCGGGCAAGCCTACGACGAAGCCGACAACGGCAACCGCTCACAAGTCCACTGGGACATGGTCCAAATCCAGCGCCCTGAATACGGTGGCGGTGAGATCCGCTTCGACGGCGAAACCATCCGCAAAGACGGCCTCTTCCTTCCCAACGACCTGCAAAAGCTCAACCCGAA
>DKOA01000074.1:26200-31139 GCA_002469895.1 Opitutia bacterium UBA7374 | reverse complement strand
AATCATGTAGATTGATAAGCCTATCTCTTATGCTGCTTTTGCTTCAATCGTCAAATGTGAAGTCTCGCTACACTTTAGCACCTGGATTCATATAGTTTGCCCGTCTGGAATCCGTATTTTGATGGTTTGGCTGGTAATCAGGCCCTTCGTTCTCGTGGCTTTTTCATTGTAGAAGCAGTGGCTATTCCGGAAAAAGGTCATTTCTAGTGTGCTGTCTATTGAACCAGTCGGGATATGGGATGCATTTTTCAGTCCTTGCTTATTTTACCTTAGAATACATCGTTTTCGTACGTTCTTATTATTCTGTTTTACATATGAAATATCGATTCCTACCCCTTCTTTTGATTATTACTTCGTCTCTGCAAGCGGTTGAATTGCCGGCGATATTCAGTGATCATATGGTCTTGCAACGCGAGCAATCGAACCCGGTTTGGGGGAAGGGCGAGCCGGGTGAGTCGGTTTCCGTGTGCATTGGTGGACAAAAACAGGAAACGACTGTGGGAGTGGATGGCCGCTGGATGGTACGCTTGGAAGCTTTACCTGTTGGCGGCCCTTATGAACTCGAAGTAGTGGGCAACAATACGCTTCGCTTGACCGATGTAATGGTCGGGGAGGTCTGGGTTTGTTCCGGGCAATCGAATATGCAGTGGTCGATCAATCTCTCTGAAGATGCCGATCTGGAGATGGCCTCGGCAAATGCACCCTCCATACGGATTGTATCGATTCCAAACAAAGGCTCACAAGAGCCACTGGATGATTTCAATGCTGCGTGGTCGGTTTGCTCCCCAATTTCAATCAATGGTTTTTCCGCGGTGGGTTATCACTTCGGTCGGCGTCTCCATCAAGTGCTTGGTGTGCCCATTGGCTTGATCAACAATGCCTGGGGCGGATCTGCTGCAGAGGCATGGGTGCCTCGCGAAGTGCTCGAGTGTTTCGATCGTTACGATGCCTATTTGGAAGCGAGTGACGCGAAGGCAGCGGCCCATACAGATGCGGTGCAGGCTCGAAACGAGGCGCGCTTCAAGGCTTGGCAAGACGGGGGACGCAAGGGTGAGCGCCCGCCTTGGCCAAACGATCCTCGTTATGGTCAGCACCGCCCGGCAAATTTGTATAATGGGGTGTTGAATCCGATCTTGGGATATGGGATCCGCGGAGTGATCTGGTACCAGGGTGAAACCAACTCGGGTCGGCCGAAAGATTATGCGCACCTCTTTCCTTTGCTTATTGAGACCTGGCGCAAAGACTGGGGGCAGGGGGAGTTTCCTTTTTATTGGGCGCAGTTGGCTGATTTTCATAATGAGTCCAGCTCTCCTCAAGATAGTACATGGGCACGCTTACGGGATGCACAGACTTCGACGCTGTCGGTAGCCAATACCGGACAAGCCGTGATTATCGACGCAGGCGAAGGTCGTGATATACATCCCCGGGATAAAAAAGTTGTGGCGGACCGTCTCTGTCGGCACGCCTTGAATAAAATCTATGGCATCGAAGTCGCCTGCGAGAGTCCGCGATTTTCGTCGATGGAAGTGGATGATGGCGTGGCCCTGCTCACCTTTGATCATGTGAGCAAACAGGGACTCTATGCTTTCGACGTTCCTGAAGTAAGCGGCTTCGCTTTGGCGGGTGAAGATAAGCAGTTTAAATGGGCGCAGGCCAAGATTGTCGGTTCCCGCCAGGTGGCGGTATCTCATCCAGAAATAGCCAATCCCGTGGCCGTGCGCTATGGATGGGGGGATAACCCAGTGGTCAATCTGTATGACCGAAACGGTCTACCGATGACTCCCTTTCGGACGGACAGTTGGTAGTCCCACAGGTTCGTTCCTTCAGGTAGCCTCTAGTGTCCGGCACTGGCAATCAACTGCCCCATTGGCTGGCCAATTGATTCGAGTAACTCAGCAAACCACGGGCTGCTTATATCAAAGGGCTTGCCTCCCGCGATACGGGGAAATTCGATCGCGCGGAGTATGCCGCGCCGGTCTTCATCGTGCCCGATAACACCGCTGTTTCTGGAGACTGCGCAGTCGACTGCCAGATCTGTACAACTCTTGATCAATCGCAGGTCATCGGCATTGGCCGGTGCTGAGCGAGCATAGTAACCGCTCTTTTGTACGAGCACTTTCTCGGCATCCAGCATAGCTGCAAATTGTTCGCCGAACCACTTACCCGGATTCACTGCATCCAGTTTGACGTGACCAAACGCATCACGCGGAACTGCTTCGCCGGCAGACTCCATTTCGCGTATGATTGTTTCCACGCCGGCTCCTTCCGAGATGAAGATGTTCACATTGTCCTGGGTGTCCATTACGGCCTTCAGTCGGGCAGCCTCTGCCGCAATGTCGATTTCCATTTCAGGAATAAAGATGGCGTGCACGTCTTTTCGGGCAGCGCTCAGGCCGAGGCCCTCTGCCCAGTTTAGATTGTCCATTCGCTCACGGTAGGCCTTGGCCGTGGCTGCAGTCAGCCAGCCACAATTTCTTCCCATCACTTCGTGTATGATGAGCATGCGCGGATTTGCGTTATGTTCGGCGACGACATTTTCAAAGAAACGGGCACCTTCTTCCGCCGCCGTCCAAGCACCGAGACTCTGCACGATCGGGAATACATCATTATCGATCGTTTTGGGCAGGCCGACTACGGTCAGAGGATAGTTATTTTTAGCTAGGTAGTCCGCTAGGTCAGCCGCGGTTGTGTTAGTGTCGTCACCGCCAATAGTGTGGAGTACATCTACATGGTCGCGGGTGAGTTGCTCGGCAGCTACCTGCAGCGGCTCTTGTCCGTCTGTAACCAAGCCACGCTGTAAGCAGTCGGCAACATTTGTCAGCTTTACCCGGCTATTGCCAATCGGGCTGCCGCCGTGTTGATGAAGAATGGTGGCTTCGGGCCGCTTTTTTGCATCCACTGCAATCGAGTCTCCAAGGAGGAGCCCTTTATAGCCGCCGCGATAACAAATAATTTCGATGTCCGGGTACAACTCTGTGTAGCGTTCGATTAAGCCTCCGATGGAAGAGGAAAGACAGGGCGCCAGCCCACCGGCAGTAAGAATGGCTACTTTTTGTACAGGTTTATTGTCGGACATAATAGGTTCAATTCAATCACTAGTTGATTTGGCGCATACGTGTCGGATGGCAAACATGAATTGCGCGAAGCGACTTGCTCTGGGCAAAAGAGGCGTTCACTTTGCAGGCTCGGTATGTGGATTTCGTAAAATAGTGAAGAATGTGATGAACTTGGAAGGCTCTGCGAAACGCAATGTGCAGGCATTTACCTATTTCCGGATGTTTTTTTCCGCGCGGTTCTACTATCCGGTCTTTGCTTTGTTATTTCTTGATTACGGGCTCTCACTGGAGCAGTTCGGGATATTAAATGCGGTTTGGGCGGCCACAATTGTCTTATGCGAAGTGCCGTCGGGTGCTTTGGCTGATACCATTGGGCGACGTAATCTGCTTATCGCAACCGGTCTTTGCATGGCCGTCGAGATGGGCGTTCTATTGATGGCTCCCATTGGCGGGGGGAGTTGGCTCTTCATCCTTTTCCTGATCAACCGTGTGGTAAGTGGCTTTGCTGAAGCAGCGGCCAGCGGGGCAGATGAAGCGCTGGCTTACGACTCGCTTAAGGCTGCGGGTAAAGAAGACCAATGGGGACGTGTTCTGGAACGGGTACAACGTGATACCTCGATTGCATTTTTCTTCTCCATGATGGTCGGTGCAGCGGTTTATGATCCGGTGTGGGTAAACAAGTTTCTCGATGTCTTGGGAGCAGGCTTTTACGTGGAGCAGGCGGATGTTGTAAAACTGCCTATTCTGCTGACGTTTCTATCCTCTTTAGTGGTTTTGGCGATGTCTCTCCGGATGCGGGATCCAAATCCCACAACGGTATCAAGCTTATCGGCGACAATAGCGGAAAGTTGGCAGCGTACTTTGCGTGCCGGGCGGTGGATTTGGATAACGCCTCTACCCTTGGGTGTTCTTTTAGCTGCAGTTGTTCTGGATAGCCCGATCCGCTTATTTTTAACCTTAGCCAGCGGATATTGGGAGACCATCAATCTTCCGGTGGCGAGTTTTGGTCTGGTCGGGTCGGGAATGGCTTTGCTCGGTCTGGCGGTTCCGCCCCTGGCTCGTCGTATGTCGGACCATTACAAGCCGGTTTGGAATTTTGCCTTTCTTTGTGGCTTAGTCCTGGTCGGGCTTATTGGTTTAAGTCAGGTCATTCCATTTTGGGGGATTCTGCCTGGGGTTTGCTTGTTTGCCGGCATGTACTTTCTGAATTATTTTGCCAGTCGTTATCTCAATGAGGCGGCCGATTCCGATCAGCGGGCAACGATTCTTAGTTTTAAGGGGCTTTCGATTAACTTATCCTATGGGGCCGCTTCGCTTCTTTATTCCGGTCTGGTGGCCGGTATTCGCGAGGGCATGCCGGCAGAGTCGATCATTGCCTCGGATAGAGGCCTGGAAACCTCGGTTTTTGTGGATTCATTACAGTGGTTGCCGATCGCCTTTGTCTGCGCGGTGCTCGCCATGGCGGCGGCCTACTATTGGCGATTTAAACTAGGCGGCGGTGACGCGCGGTCGTCATCGTCTACCCGCAGCTAGCTCTGCTCCAGGATTTCGACTTCGTATCCGTCGGGATCCGTAATAAAGGCCATCTTTTTGCCTTCGGCAAATTTCTCGCGCCAATCGGCGGGCCAAAGGTCAATCGTTAAGTCCAGCCCTTCAAGCAATTCACAATATTCGACGATGTCCTCTACTCGGATACAGGTGTGTACTAGATCTTCAGGAACCTTGACCTCATATTCTGCAGAGTGGGTGAGTTCCAGTTTGTGAGTCGAGCCAGGTATCTGCATGTGAGCGAGCTGATTACCCGAGGGCGACTTATCTGTCCTGCGCAGCACTTCGAAGCCGCAGGTTTGGCTGTACCAATTGATTGATTTTTCTAAATCGGA
>DKOA01000074.1:0-25825 GCA_002469895.1 Opitutia bacterium UBA7374 | reverse complement strand
AGCGGTAGAGCAAGCGTGCAGGAATAGAGAAAGTTGTTTTTTATACTTATGGAAAGAATTTAGCGACAAAGTTAATCAGCGGTTGCCAGTCTCAGGAAGTCGATCAGCTTGGGCGCAGATGAAATTAATTTTTTTAGGTACGGGCACATCCCAAGGTGTGCCTATGATTGCACAGCCAGAGGGCGGGTGTAACTTAGAAGATCCAAGAAATTGGCGTACTCGCACATCGATTCATCTGGAGATGGGCGGGCACCATATACAAGTGGATGCTGCACCGGAATTTCGCATGCAATGTATTGCCAACCATATTGAGGCGGTGGATACATTTATTTTAACGCACCCACATGCTGATCATATTCTAGGGATGGATGATTTACGGCGTTTCTGTGATCTGCGCGGGGGCGCAGCACTGCCGGTTTACAGCAGCGAGAGCGGCCTGCAGCGAGTCCGGGAGATTTATCCGTACGCGATTTCAGAGCGTCCGGCGGCTAAGGGTTATCCTGCATTTCAATTGGAGAAAATGCCGGCATCGCTGGAATTACCGGGAGGTCGGGTGGAGAGCGTATACTTACCTCATGGATCGATTAAGGTGCTCGGTCTGGTCTTTACGGAGGCAGAGACAGGGAAGAAGCTGGCTTATTTTACTGATTGTAAAGAAGTGGGCACGCAGGCGCGGGCATTGGCAATGGGTGCCGATGTGGTTGTCTTGGACGGCTTGCGACCAGAGCCACACCCCTCGCATATGTCCCTACAAGAAGCCTGCCAAACTGCTGAAGAAATGAATGCGCCGCAGTCCTACTTAATCCACATGACCTACATGGTGGATCATGGGGTGACTGAGGAAGGGCTGCCTGATACGATTCGACTGGCCTATGACGGGCTCTCTTTATCTTGGTAAGGGATGGCGAAAAGCTCTCTATGAGACGGCCGCTTGATCTTCGAAGACACCGAGCTTGCGGAAACGAGCATAACGATCATCGAGCAGTTTTTTCTGACTCTTTTTATTCAATCTTTTCAGCGCATCCTTGATCGAGGATTTCATATTTTTTGCGGCCTGATCGTAATTTCGATGGGCGCCTCCGACCGGTTCTTCGATGATCTGATCGACGACTCCGAATCCAATTAGGTCGGCGGGGCTAAAGCGTAGGGCATCTGCGGCTTTTGGAGCGGCTGCTCGATCTTTCCAGAGGATGGCAGCACAGCCTTCCGGTGAAATAACCGAATAGTAGCCGTTTTCTAAAATCATTACTTCGTCGGCAACTGCCATGCCGAGGGCACCGCCGGATCCGCCCTCGCCAATAATAATGCTGATGATGGGCACACTCAGGGTACTCATATCCCGGATATTAACAGCGATTGCTTCGGCTACATGACGTTCTTCTGCACCGATTCCGGGATAAGCGCCCGGTGTGTCGATCAGTGTGACGATGGGCAGGTTGAAGCGTTCGGCCATTTCCATCAGGCGCATGGCTTTACGGTAGCCCTCTGGATGGGGGCATCCAAAATTGCGCTTTAGGTTGTCTTTGGTGTTTCGCCCCTTTTGTTGGCCGATCACCATGACCGGAGCCTCATCAAGAAAGGCCGGACCACCCACTATGGCCGCATCATCCTTGTAGCGCCGGTCACCATGTAGTTCGTTAAAATCGGAAAAGATACGCTCGAAGTAATCGAGCGAATAAGGGCGTTTGGGATGGCGGGAAAGCTGGACCCGTTGCCAAGGGGTGAGTTTTGAATAGATCTCTACTTTCTTTGCTTGAATCTTTTCTTCAATTGCTTGGATCTCTTTTGCCGAGTCGACATCGGAAACCTTGGAAACGGACTGGAGTGTGTCCAATTGCTTTTGGAGCTCTCGCAGTGGTTTTTCAAATTCGAGTGTGTAGGTGGATTCTTCGTCCATAGGATGAGATTTGTATCGGATGGCATCCAGAGCTGTCAATGCCACTAGTGGACATCGGTTTCAGGTGGATTTTTCAGGGTTTCTTTCCAGCCGAGCATTCTCGCCTGAGCTCCAAAGTGTTCTGCCTTCTCCTTATCGCCTAGACCAATCCAAATACGGGAGAGACTGGTGTTGATGTGGACATCGTCCGGTGAGAGTGCATGTGCCTTCTCTAAGGCTACAAGGGCTGCTCTCGACTGCCCTTCACCAAAGAGCACCTCACCAAAAGCCAGCCAGGCGTTACTGGATTGAGGATTTTCTGTAGTGATTGCCTCCAGCTTGGATAAAGCGCCGGGGCCGTCTCCTATGCTAAAGTCAAAAGTGGCATCATCTATTCGATCTTGTAAAGAAGTCTCGTTCATGTCGCTTTTAAGTTGATCTGTGGGTTTGACTGTCTGTGATACAAGCTACGATGTCTGACCCGCAAATCGAAAAGCTCCTTCAAGTACAGATATGTGACATGAAGCTCCAAAAGATCGAGCAGGATTTATCCCGCTTGCCGAAAGAGCTGGATGCCTATCGTGCCAAGATTGCTGCCGAGCAGTTGGCGATTGAGCAGGCTCGACAGTCTGTCGCTGCTCTTGAGGTACAGCGCAGTGAAATGGATAGTCAGGTGACCTCTCTGGAGACAGAGATTCAACGCTTTCGCAATCAGCAGTTGGAGGTGAAAAAGAACGAAGAGTACCGGGCCCTGACTGCGCAAATTGAGCTAGCGGAGTCGTCTATTTCAGATCTGGAGGAGAAGGAAATTGAGCTTATGTTCACCATCGATTCGGCGAAGGAAGCCTTTGAAGAGCAAAAGCAACTGATTGAAGCTCGTATCCGTGAGCAGGAAAAACTGATTGGGTTGCTCGCAGATAAAGAGCAATTGCTGAAGGATTCCTCCGGTACCGCGCAGAGCGATTTATCGGATGCCAGGGATCGAGCGGGCCCAGAGTATTTGGAGCAATACGATCGAGTCGCTAAATTGGTAAAAAAACCACCTTATCTGGTGGCTATTAAATCTCAAAAATGCTCCGGTTGCCACTTGCGGGTATCCAATGAAGTGTCCCATATGGCCACTGTTGGAGGGGAGCCCAGCTATTGCGATCAGTGCGCGCGGATGGTTTACATGTAAAAAATAGGTAATATACCTTTTTTAATTGCAAAAAGAGCCTACTTCTCTACTGTATTAGTTAGATTAGTTTTGCTGGTAGGCCGTCGGGGACTCGAACCCCGAACCAAGAGATTAAAAGTCTCCTGCTCTACCAATTGAGCTAACGACCCGCTCCAGCAGGAGCCGATAACAATGAAGTAAAGAGGAATTTGTCAAGACCCGCCTATATTTCAGAAAGGAATTGAACGGATTCAATGGGAACTGCTCTAAGTTCTATAGTACTTAATACCCAACACCTCAACCCATAGATTGCTAAGATGACGAATACAGAAGCTGCCAAGCACGACGCATTATTGATCGAAAGGATTAAGAATGGAGAGCACGCCGCCTATAATGATATGGTCGAGCGTTACTGGGATCGTATATACGCCCGGGTAAATCATTTGTTGAAAAATAAGCAGGATGCGGAGGAAGTGACGCAAGATGCTTTTATCCGTGCACACCGCGGATTGGAGAATTTCCGTGGGGAGGCTTCATTTTCCACTTGGCTTTACCAAATAGCGACCAATCTGGCGCATAACCGGTATTGGTACTGGTTTCGACGCAAGCGGGATCAGTCGATCTCTCTGGACCAGCCGCTGACTGAAGACGGGGAGCTGACTTTAGAGAATGTCATGCCTTCGAGTGGTGAGACTCCATCGGAGGCAGCGGTCACGCAGGAATTTATTGATCGGGTCACCGAGTGTATGTCTGGTCTCGGTGAGAAGCATCGGGAAGTTCTTTTATTGAGGAATGTGCATAATTTATCTTATGAAGAAATTGCTCAGCAATTGGAAATCAGTGTGGGTACGGTGAAAAGCCGGATCGCACGCGCACGAGAAAGCCTACGAGAGTTGATGGGCGATGACTTTTCATGAATGACCGTGAATTCAAAGAGTTGATCGATCTTTATTTGGACAAAGAGATTGATACGGCTTCGATCAATCGGCTTCGTCAGGTGATTGCCACTGACGCGGTACGTCTTCGCGAATTCCAATCTGCTTGCCAGTTGCATCATGCTATGCGCATGGCATTGCATAAAGAAGTCGCGGAAAATGAAGCTCGTACACACTTGCCTCTGCGTCGCTGGCAGGTCGCTGTTGGAATGGTCGCTAGTTTTATTCTGGGGGCGGTTCTTTTGGCTCCGGCTATTCAGGAAGCCAATAATGTCGGGCCATTGGCACTGGAGATATTGGAGACGTCTGATTCGTCTGATTCGTCCGATCGTCCGGTGATAAAGAGTTGGGCTGTTACTTCATTAAAGCCCTATAAGCCCTATGCAAACTATCTATCGAGAAAGTCCGGCAAAGATGTTGCGAGTAAAAATTCCAGCTTGGCAGGTCGCCTTCGCTTATTCGGACTTTCTCCGGATTTAGCGCCACCCACGGCTAATTTGGAGCAAGTGGAAGTGCGTACCCGATTGACACAATTCGTTTGGGATGAAGATTTCGCTGTTTGGGAAGTGCACACTCATCTCTCATCCGCCGCATTACCGCAAAAGGCAGCCATCGATGGGGGCTTGCCGATGTCTGATTTTATTAGTGAAGGGCGGTTGCCGGTATCCATTCCGGAAAATGCAATGACGACCGGTCCCTTTCAGTTAGAGTCTCGATTAGCTGGTTGGCTGTTCGATTGAGTTTGCAGATCAGTCCGTATTTCGAACGAGGAGAGTGGCACCGGCACCATCATGCCCGGAATCCCAAGGGTAGCTTTGCACGCTCTTTTCGAGGGAAAATGCTTCTCCGGACCGGGAGTCGAGGAAGTGTTCAATGATATTTTTGTTTTCTACCTGTTCAATGCTACAGGTGCTGTAGACAAGTCGACCCCCTTTTTTGACGAAGCGAGCGGCACTGTGAAGAAGCTGTGATTGTAAGTGCGTGCAGTGGCTAATGTCATCTCTAGTGAGTCTCCATTTTACATCGGTGCGGCGTTGAATCACACCTGTATTTGAGCAGGGCGTATCTAACATTACCGCATCAAAGAGGTCGGGCAGAAGTTCGCGGTCAAGCGTGAGTACATCCGATTGTATAATTTTTGTTGTCAGTGTGTTGGACGCTAGGTGGGACAGGTTTGCCTGCAGTCGATCCATTCTCGAGCTTGGTAAATCAACAGCAGTGATTTGGCCACATCCTTGCATGGCCTGTGCCATCTCAAAAGCTTTGCCGCCGGGGGCAGCACAGAGGTCGAGAACGGTATCACCGGGCTTGACTGCTAACAGTTGGGGGGCGATACGGGTGGATGGGTCTTTGATATAAGCTTGGCCCGACTGCAGTAGGGCGTGCACTGATTGCGGGATTTTTCCGGTGGGCAACTTGTAGAAGCCCTGCCATTTGGTTGGGATTAGTTCGTCCGGGATATTTGCCGAGGGTATTTTTACATGGATCGGCGGTATCTCCTGGTTCCAGCGTAGGAGTGCTTCCGTGTCCTTACGTCCAAACTGGTCGGTCCATTGTTTGACCAGCCAGTTGGGATGGCTGTAATATTGCGCGAGGTTTTCTTGATCGATCGATTCAAATGCCTCTGGAAGCTTACGTAAGACTGCATTGATTAGGTTTGCCTCCGGTTTGCTGAGAGATTCTTTGGCCCGCTCGACTGCGTGATGAACGATCTTGGGCTTTTTTTCCGGAGGACTGTTAAAGAGCTCATGACCGGCGATCAGGAAGATTGCCTGCACCTCTGGGCGAGGTGTTTTTTTAAGGAAATTGTGCAGCGTACTTCGGGTGCGGTGCCCCTGCCGGATAGCCCCAAGGAAGAGGGACTGTGCTTGTGCCCTGGCAGAAGAACCATCCGGGAAGGGGAGGGCATCGAGCAATCCGTCGGCCTTTTGTGGACTTCTCAGGTATTCTGTTAGAAGATAGGCCGCCGCATTCCAACCGGTAAGGCTGGATTTTAACTTGCTGAAGTTAATGCTTCTCATCTGAATGGGAAGTCTGCATGTTGAATCGTTTACGTAACTAAAGAGATACCGCAACCTATTATGAACAAAGAGGCCATTGAAGCGCTCATTGAACAGACACCAAAGCTGGCTGCCCACCGTGCTAAGCTAGAATCCATGGCTCCAGGCAATTACTGCCTGCACCGCAGCTGGGGATTTGGCAAGATCGTGGACTACGACGAAACAGCGACTAAGCTGATCATTGATTTCGAGGAAGGTAAGACCGGGCATGCGATGGCCGCGGCATTTTGCGTGGATAAGTTGGAGATCTTAAATGCGGAGGATGTTTTGGTACGCTCGCGAACTGAGCCAGAGGTCATCCAGGAGTGCATCAAGAAACAACCGGTTGACTTAATTTGTGATATTTTAGCGAATGATGAAAATCACGAGATGATGGCATCCGAGATCGAGCGTTTGCTCGCCCGTTTGATTGGACCGGTGAAATACAAGAAGTGGTGGACTGCGACAAAGAAGCTATTGGTGAAGGATCCCAGAGTCGGTGCACCTCTAAAAAAGACGGATCCCTATGTCCTGCGGGATGAGCCGATCAAGCCGGAAGAGGAAATCCTTGAGCAGTTTCACGCGACGAAAAATTCCAAGGAAAAAATCCTGCTCGGTGAGAAACTCTATGCCTTGTCAGAAAATATTTCTGTTATTCGTGAAGAATTGCCCGAAATCCTCAATGAATTGACCGATGCGATTGCCAACGCAAAATCGCTGAGTCAGGCGGATCGTTTGCATGGTGTGTGGGTACGGAATAATCTGGCGCGTGATTTGCACGAAGATGTTGAGACCTTAGAGCCTTCCTCGGCTTCCATTCTGGGTAGTACAATTGATTACTCTGAATTAGCATCGGAACTGCCTCCTCAGTACTACAAGCGCTATGTAGACTTGATTCGTCGGACTTATCCGGAGAAGTGGTCGGGTATGCTGGAAGATCTTTTACGTAATTCCAGCGGCAAGTTTACCAGCGAGTGTATCAATTTCATGCTCGAGCATGATCTGCAGGATCGGATCGGGCATTGTTTAAATCGCTGGTTGAATGATCAAACAATCAAGGGTCCACTCCTTCAATGGGTCGTAAAGAACCGTAACTCGAAGAAGTTTTCCCCCATTATAGATCCTCTGGTATCACCACGTCTATTGTCGGCGATGTTCTATGCGATTGATTACGAAGCACTCCAAAATGCCAGTGCGCGTCGAATCCCTCTGGCAGATGTGCTATCGGATGACGATGAGCTGATCCCTGATTTATTGGCGGATGCCAATGTCGAGACCGCTCATGATCTCGCGCAGACTCTCCTGCTCAATCAAGGCTTTGAAGATCTGACAAAGAAATCTCTTATTGCGCGCTTCATTAAGAAATTCCCGACGGTACAATCCCTGATCTCAGGCGATTCTGCGGAAGCTCCGGAAGAGCAAGGGTTGATCGTGTCTAAAGTCAGTTTTGATGCGGCTAAGTCAGAATACGAAGATCTGATTGCCAATAAGATTCCTGAAAATAAAGAAGCCATCGCCACTGCCCGTGAACATGGTGACTTGAAGGAAAATTCGGAATACAAGATGGCTCGTCAGGATCAAGATATCTTGCTCGCCCGTAAGAATGAACTGGAAGTGGATTTGTCTCGTGCCCGCGTCACAGATTTCAGTGAGGCTACTAAGGATAATATAGGTATCGGATCCGTTGTTAAACTGAAGGAAGGGTCTACCGGTAAGACGCGTAGCTACTCAATTTTGGGGGCTTGGGATAGTGATCCCGACAATGACGTACTTTCCTACAAGACACCTTTGGCCAAGCAGCTGATTGGAAAAAGAAACGGAGAAAGCGTGACGACACTGATTGGCGGGAACAAAGAAGACTGGACCGTTCTGGGAATCCAGCGCTACGTGGATAACAACTAGCGCTGAACTAAGGAAAGTTAACTTTCTTCCGTAAGCACATCCCTTTAGCATTGAAGGGCTCAATCTTAGGTCATTTGTTCATTCAAATACCCCTGAATTATGCATACGAAAAACTATTCCAAAGGTGCAATCATTACGACGGAAGGAGATCTTTCCGATTCTGCTTTTTACATAAAGAGTGGTATTGTTGAAATCATCAGCAATACACCGGAAGGGGAGCGTGTGGTGGGTGAACATGCCGCGGGAGATTTCTTTGGTGAAATGGGTCTGATCCTTGAAGCCCCGAGAATGGCTACAGTGCGAGCGCAATCCGAAGTTGTCGTTGAAGTGTATGATCTGGAGAGCTTTGAGTTAGAGGTCATTGATGATGCCGAGAAACGTGCGGCTTATTTGCCCAATCTTTTTGAACGGATGCGGTTAATATATGGCCTCTTAAGGGAGTCGACGGTGCCCGGTACGAATCCATCGAAGGATGATACGCACTTTCCCGGAGTTGAAATGTCCTTCATCCCGGCTGGAGACTCTCTGCCCCAAGTGGCTTCGCAGGCGAAAGAGAGGAGATTTGAACTTGGGTGTATATCTTTAAAGACGCTTCGACCACTCCCGGGGGCTAAAGAGTGCGTGAATGTGCGGATCAACAAGTTCCCCTATTACATTGGGCGTACTTCAAAAAGTAAGATTCTCGTCGAAAACGACTTCTATATTAATGATCCAAAGCCGCATAAATTGTCCAGAGGTCACTGCTCCATAGAAAAACGCGGTAATCAATTGATTGTTCGGGATCGTTTCAGTTCCTTGGGAACATGGGTAAACGGAAAGCAGCTCGGGAAGTCAGCCGGTAGTTTCACCGCTCCATTGAAGCCAGGTGATAACGAACTGATCCTCGGTGATGATCCCGACCGATACTCATTTCAGATTTCGGTCGACTCGTGACTCGTCCGGGACGTTGACTTGCCTATTTGGATAAGCTCTCAGCCAGTTGCAATTCTGCGGCTCGTATGGTGCGGCTCCAAAGTACATCGCCCAGTATATTAATGGTTTGTATCTTTAATTGCCGATTCTCTTCCGTACCGCTCACTTGGAAAAGTGCGAACTGACGTTCAGCAGTGCTGGTGCTTGGTACACGGAAGTAATTGAGCTCATTATGGTTGGTATTGGGATTAGCTGTGAGCGGCCCGACCGTAATGTCATAGAGGTTGTAGTTACTGGCATGCACAAGTTTTGTGAGCTCACCGGAGTACTTACCTCCGCTTATGAAGAAAAGTCCCGAGATACGTTCTCGGCGCAGTGCCTCGAGGAGCGCGTTGTGTTCAGAGTCTGCATGGCTCAGGTTTTCCGGGCTGTTGGCAGGATTTAAAACCGGCGAGCCAGAGAGAATTATCTTAAAGGTCGCATCACTGCGTATCAGTTCTTGGCGCAGCCATTCAATTTGTGCTTTACCTAAAACCTCTGGTAATTTTCGCGTATTCGGTAATTCATCCCGGTAGCTGCGCACATCGAGCAAGAAGAAATCGACATCGGCATAGCGAAAGCGGCTAGCAATACCCTCTAATGTTGGAACCGTAACCGGTCTTGGCCAAAAGGCCTTGAAGGCGGTTTCAACATCTCTCCGATAACTGCTGTATTTCCCATCATTATGAAATCCGTAATCCGCTTTGCTCCATACCGCGTAGTGGGGTATGTCGGAGAGGAGTTGCTTCAGTTCCGGAATATTTCTGGCATGACTGAATCGCTTGAAGATGCCGCTTCGGCTAGTGAAATCACTCCTCCGTATGTGGGCTGTATTTCCCGCCCAGAGCATAAATTCAGGGGATGCATTTCGTATAACTTCGAAGATATTATATCCGCCACCGAGTATCTGATAGGGTGGTTCAAATCCTTCTTCCGTGACATAATGTGCGCCACCGACGGCAAAGCTAAAGTCCGGTGGAGGCGCTCGAAAGTAATAGTTATCCGGGGTCTTTAATTTGTAACCAGAGTCGATAGGCGCTCCGTCCTGTAAGATCTCATAATTGTACGACCGACCTGGCTCGACTCTGTCTAGACGTATTGTGGCTGTGAACGCATGTTCATGGGAAACCTGGACTCCCTCGCTCAGGAATTTCTTTTCTGTGCCAGTTTCGTTATAACGAATGGCGAGGGTGGAAGGTCTGTCTGCCTGCAACCAGATGATCGCCTCGCGCATATCAACATGGCTCAGCATGGGGCCGGATTGAAGCGCTGCATGTGCCGGCAGGAGGAAACCAGTGAGGGCAAGCAGCAGGGAAACTACGGTTCTTTTAACAGATTTGCAGCGCTGGATAATTGAAAATAAACAATGCATAATTAACGCCAATCTAAACCGGCAAACAGGTCTGCAAATGAACAAGTTCGGCTGATGCAATCAGTCCTGCTCGTCTTCGCTGTTTGGTTTACGCTGTGCTTCGATCCGGCAATCCTGCATGACGCGTAACCATAATTCGCGCAGGTCGAACAAACGAATTCGAATTTCCTCTTGGAAGGCATGCAGAAATTGCTGGTTGTTGTGGGAGAGTTGATCGAGCAGGGTAAGCGTAAAGTTCAGTGAGGTCAGGCTGTTTTTCAGATGGCAGATAGCGAGCCCGTAATCCCCTAAATCCAGAGACTGAATGGAAAGAAGTACATTCATCTCTGCTTGATGAAGGCTGTTCGCATAGCGCCAGCACAAGAGAGGAGGCACGGTGCTTTCGCTGTGGGTCATGAAATGCTCCCAGCTCTGGTGGAGATAGCGATAAAGAGAGCGGGTAACGACGTAAACCGGGTGCTTGTGCAGAGTGTACGGAGCACTTTCCAGATCATTGGCTTGATTCGACGGTTCTACATCGACCTCAATCGCACTGAATTCATCGGTCATGGAGAGGTCTTGTGCATCCCACCCCATCAAAGATGCGACTTCATCCAAGTGGTTGGGCTTATGTTTCAGGCTGTTGTAGATCGATAAAAACTTAGCCGAATCACGATCCGAACTTTTTAGGTAGTTCCGCCACTGGTGCTCACCCCAGACGGGCTCTCTTGATTGGTCGTCCCAACCGCCTCCTTCAAAATGTTCGTAATTTGGATCGCTCATGGGAATGGTTCGATAGCCCTCAGCGATTGTTTTTATCAGTTGATTCGGATGAGAAATCAACCCTCTTTTGTTGGCATCGGTTATTTTCTTTCTTTTGCTTGTGCAAGTCCTTGAAAAACAGCGATTGAAGCTTGCTGATTATTGATCCAAATCAAATATTTTGCAGATGACTGACACCGTTTTTTACTTGGATTGCTGGTTTACCGGACATGTGCAGGGGGTGGGTTTCCGTTATCAGTCCGCCTCGACCGCAAAAGGGTTTGAGGTATCGGGCACGGTGCAAAACCTGGCGGACGGACGGGTCTACCTACGGGCTGAAGGGGAAGAGGCGGAAATACGCGCATTCTACGACACGCTGGCCGAAGAAATGGAAGACTATATACGCGATGTTGAAGTAAAAACAGGCAATGGGGCGCGCAGTTGTCAGGGCTTTTCTATTCTTACCTGATGGAGCCCCAGCCGTAGTGTTTCTACTAGAAAGATCGTTCCTGCTAGGCTGATTTTTGGTTCACAGAGAGATGTACTTTGTTATATAGATGGGTTTTAAAAATGAAGCCGGCAGCTCTAGAAATTAATAATTTGACCAAAGATTTTTCTGTTGGTCTACGCGGTCGTAAATTGCGCGCAGTGGATGGTCTGGATCTTACGGTTGGGGAAAATGAGATTTTTGGTCTTCTTGGACCAAATGGTTCGGGCAAGAGCACCACGATAAAGATATTGCTCGGTTTGCTCTCAGCTTCGCAGGGAGAATGTCGTATTTTGGGTAAATCCAGCCAGTCGGCATCTGCTCGTCTAGAGGTCGGGTATCTTCCGGAGGCACCTTATTTCTATCGTTACTTGACCGGTCGTGAACTGGTGGCCTTTTACGCGACTATTTGCGGCATGCGTGGAGCTGCCCGGAAGCGCGCAATCGAAGAGGTTCTTGACCGTGTGGGTATAGCTGATGCAGCTGATCGCCGGGTCGGAACGTATTCGAAGGGGATGCTACAGCGCATAGGATTGGCACAGGCATTAGTCCATGACCCCAAATTTATTGTTTTGGATGAGCCGACTGCCGGAGTCGATCCTCTCGGAGCGGCTGCTATCGGAGAAATTATTTTAGAATTAAAAGAGCAGGGCAAAACGGTGTTGGTCTCTTCGCACCTGCTGACTCAGCTAGAAAGCCTGTGTGACCGGGTCGTTATTTTGCATAAGGGCCGTAAGGTGATTGAGGGCAATGTAGACAGCTTGTTGTTGGATGAAACGGTTGAAGAAATTGTCGTGGAAGGGCTCAAACCATCCGGCCGGCAGGCATTGCAGGCAGTAGTGCACGAGCATGGTGGTCATTGCCGTGAAACCAGTGGTTCAAAGCGCAGCCTGGAGTCGATCTTTATGGAGGCGGTTCAGGCACCTGCTGAAAAAGAAGGCAGTCAGACATGATTTGGGAGCGCACAGCGGCCATTGCTGCCAACACCTTTCTCGAGGCCGTGCGGCAAAAGTTCTTTAATGCATTGCTTTTGCTCGCGATTGCGCTGGTTGCTTCGGCCCGTTTTTTCCAGCAGTTTGATTTCGGTGCCGGAGAGCTAAAATTTATTGCGGATTTTGGGTTCGGGGCTCTCTTTGTCTTCGGCGCGGTATTGTCCGTATTTATGACCGCCCAGTTATTTTTTAACGAGCTGGAGAACCGCACTGTACAAACTTTGTTAGCCAAACCGCTCCACCGGATTGAGTTTCTTGTCGGCAAATGGCTGGGTGGGCAACTGGTTGTCCTCGTCTTCGTCTTCGTCATCTGTTTTATTCTGGCAGGTATACTCTGGTGGCGGGAAAGTGACTTGCTTGGGCGTCTCTCAGTCTCTGAGGTGGGCGTGAGGGCTTTGGTGCGCTATAGTGATATTTTCCTCTACGGTTTTCTCCAGTGGGTGAAATTTGGCGTCGTTTCTTCGATCACGCTTTTTATTGCCAGTTTTTCCAATACAAACCTCTACACCATTGTTGTGGCCTTCTTTGTCCTGTTGGTCTGTCAGCTTCAGTATATTGCCCGTGATGCCTACACCGCAACCGCCGAGGGACTCTCTCGCTGGCTGCTGACTCTCATCGCCTGGGTCTTCCCCAATTTTCAACTCTTCAACGTGGGCGAGCGGATGGTTTTGTTAGCCAATGACGGCCTGCCGATTGAGGTAGTTTTGCGGATCACTGCATACGGTGTTATCTACATGGTTCTTTTTCTCGCTCTGGCCCTTCTCCATTTTCGGCGCCGGCAATTTTAGGCAGTATTTGCGGATATTCTGTCATGCGTGGTTTCTTCATTCACTTCTTCAGTGCTGCGGTACTTTTTCTCGCAGGTTGGCTGCTAGCGCCTCTGGAAACCCCCGCCTGGCAGACTGTTCGTTCGGGTGAAGCCGCCATGCAAATCGAGGGAGTGGAGGCCTCGCTCGGACAGGGAGTTGTCCTCGGTGTTCTCGGTGGATTCCGCACCATTATAGCGGATTTTCTGTGGTTACGTCTGAACACACATTGGGAACAGCGCGACACCGCAAAAGTGGCAGCGCTGATGCATATGGTGACCACGCTCGACCCCAGACCCGAGTTTTTCTGGATTCATTCTGCACGTATTTTGGCCTATGATATGCCGAACTGGCGAATCCGCGAGGAGGGTGGTTACGAAGCTGTGCCAACATCCCGCTGGGATGCTATTGATGCCGAGCAGGCGCAGTTGGCTTTTGATCTGCTTGAGCAAGCGGAACACTATCAGCCGAATAACCCCAAAATTCCCCTAGAGATCGGGCAAATATACTTGAACCGCCTCGATTCACCGGAAGACGCCGCTCCGTGGTTTCTCAAAGCGTCCCGGCTCCCGGGGGCACCTTTCTATGCGGCTCGCATCTACGCCGAGCTCCTTCGTCGTACCAAGCAACCGGCCAAAGCGTATGCCTTCCTGAAAGAGCTCTATCGCGACTTGCCCGATGATAATCCGTATGCCCAGAAACCGATCGTACTCGAGCGCATCCGGGAACTGGAAGCCGAATTAAAAGTGCCGCTCATCCAGGGTAAAGTGCCCTGAGCAGGCTGACCATCTTACAGGCTTGCCCATTTCCAAAGAGTCGGGCGAAAAAAAAGCCCTTCCGAAGAAAGGGCTAAAATGATGTGGCACACCTGCAGGGACTTGAACCCCGAACCTCCTGATTCGTAGTCAGGCGCTCTATCCAATTGAGCTACAGGTGCATTTGGAAAAGCCGCTCAGAGAAGTGAATTTCCGTCTTAGGAGCAAGCAGAAGTTTAAAAAACTTTCTTTTATAAAGTGGCTTAGAAAGGACGGACGTAAACCAGATAGACGGCCAATGCTCCGAGCGCGGCGAGGATCCACCAGAGCTTGCCGGCGAGTTGCGGCTTGCGGTTGATCAGGGCGATGAGCCCGCCCAGAGCGATCCAGATGATGAGCTTTGCGATGATCCATCCGCTGGCGAAGCTATAGTCCATCTTACTGATGAGGGCGCATCCGGCAATAAAGAGGAGGAGCAGGCCAATGCCGCTGGTGATGGAGCCGAGCTTTTTTACGCCAGCGTGATCACTACCGCTCAGGGCGCGGGCGATGAGTGCCCCGTAGCCCATAAAGACAAGAAGAATACCGACGATGTGAAGGATGTGATAAACAGTAGCTGACATAGTTGAAGTAAAGGGATGCCGTTTGGAAAAAGCAAGCCCGGCGCTGTCGATCAGTGCCGGGCCGCTTATTGGATGAAAAGGGGCTACATTACCGTGTTAAACCGTTTTAGGAATGATTGCAGGAATCTCCACAGTATGGGTGTCCTTGCGTTTTACACGCTGGAGGCGGGAGCGGCGCCGCAACATACGGTCGAGCTTTTGTACCATTTGGTCGATCGACTTGTAGAGGTCTTCAGTAGCAGCGCTGCAGATATGATCATTTCCCCGGACTTCAAGATGCCCTTTGGCAATGAATTCCTTTTGGTGTGATTTGTTGTGACTATCGTATTCTAGTTCAACTCGCATTCGGACGATGTTCTCCTGGTGTTCATAGAGTTTTTCTACCTTGGCCTGCACTATGTTTTTGATTGCGTCGGTCAGATCCATGTTCAAACCGGAGATGATGACATCGTGTTGCTTCATGTGTTGTTCCTTTGGTTATTTGGTTCAGGTATGAACGGCCCGAATAGCGCCGTTACTTTGAGCTGGTCGTGCACAAAAAATGCCAATCCCATCAGAATATTTTGATCGAGTGTCCGTAATCATTATTACGGGCGGATCATCGGGAATTGGCAGTGCTCTCATCAAAGCAATCACAAATGTAAAAGAGGCGGTGGCGGTTTGCAACCTTTCTCGCTCAAAACCGGACTTTTTTACAGAGCCAAATCTCCACCACTTTCCGGTGGACTTGCGCGATTCGGCTGAATTAGCGGAAGCAGCCGATGGTTTACAGCAATTTTTGTCGGAGGCTCCGGCGGGAAAACTTGTATTGATTAACAATAGTGGATTTGGCGACTACGGCCCAATTGACACACTCGATGCGGGTAAACAAATGGGCATGCTAGATTTGAATATGCGGGCGCTGGTTGATTTGACTCTGCGCTTGTTGCCCCAGTTGAAGGAGCGGGGCGGAGCAGTCGTGAACATCGCTTCGACGGCGGCGTTTCAGCCGACCCCGGGGATGAGCACCTACGGGGCGACAAAGGCATTTGTTCTGCACTGGTCGCTGGCATTATCGGAGGACCTGCAGGGAACCGGTGTGCAGGCACTGGCGGTCTGCCCCGGACCCACGCGTTCGAATTTCTTTCGGGCAGCCGGTTTTGATCGTCCTCCCTTGGAGGGCGGCTTGAATCGCTGGCTGGATATGCGTGCCGAGGCAGTTGCCGAGCAGACGCTGGAGGCGTTAGCCAAAGGACGCAGGCTGGTGGTGACCGGTTGGAAGAATCGCCTGATCGCTGCTTTCAGCAGTTTCTTTCCAAAGGTGGTGGTAACCCGCGTGGCGGGGGCTGCCCTGGCACGACTTCGATTGGAGCAATACCGTAAATGAACGAAGGAATCGGAGCGGATGCGCCACTCGTCGATTTGGACGAGCTGCCGCAGTGGATTGTACGCGATGACGAGGAACTGCTGGTGATCAATAAGCCGGGTTGGTTGGTCTGTCATCCTTCGAAAAACGGGCCGCTTTCCAGTCTAGTCGGAGCGGTGCGGATCTATACCGGTGCCGACAAACTGCATTTAGTTGCCCGCTTGGATCGGGAGACCAGTGGATTGGTGGTTTTTGCCAAGCGCCCGGCAGTCGCCCGCAAGTATCAGATGGCGATCCAGGAGCGAAAGGTGCGGAAGCAATATTTGGCGATTCTTGAAGGGGATCTCTCCGAAGCCATTCGAGTGGATCAACCCATTGGACGAAACCGTCAAAGTATTGTGCATGTAAAGAATCGGGTTATGGAGCATGGTGGCGGTCAGGCGGCAGAGACGGCGTTTTCTCCGCTGGCCAGTGGAGGAGGCCGGACGCTGGTCAAAGTCGAACCGGAGACCGGTCGAAAGCATCAGATACGGGTGCATGCGCAGTGGATGGGCTATCCTGTTACGGGTGACAAACTGTACGGGCCGGACGAGATGCTCTATCTGGAATTTGTCGAGAGCGGATGGACGCCCCGTCATGAGACGATGTTGCCGCTGGCTCGGCAGGCATTGCATTGCCGGCGCTACGAGTTTGCCTTCCCCGAGGGGCCGGAAATCCTGGAGGCTCCGCTGTTGGCGGACATGCAGGAGTTCTGCGAACAGGCGATGGGGCTCTCAACTGTATTTTAATCAGCTAGCTGCACTGAGTGGATCTTGATTCTGCCAAAAGCTGGAACTTAGCATCCTGCTTCAACGTATGGAAATCCTCTTTCGCCTGATCGATGTGTCGAAGAGCCGCTAAAAAAACTTGCAGTAGACCGTTCAGAATTAGGATGTAGCCAAAAGCCAGATAGAATCGAACCGGGCAGCTGATCCGTGCTGCGTGAATATATCCAGAAAGAAACTTTGATGAAACGGAGAGCAAACGCTTGCTCCCCGCAAGTTCCGACTTCAAGCGTTGCGCGTTCCTGCGGGATTTGCGGGCTTCTTCAACTGACAGCTTCTTGAGCCCAATGCCGTATCTGCGACGACTCTGTATGGCACGCATGATCCGGTACACGTCGTCGTGAAAGAGATCCCCCTTCTTTACTTCCGCTTCCAGCATGAGTTCTTCCATCTCCGCCATCGCCTCAGACATCCGGCACTCTTGCTCCAGTATCATGTGCTTGCGCCTGGCACACCAATATTGGATGAGCCAAGGGGATGCCAGCAGAGCCAGCATTATCAATGTAATCATTTCAGTCATCATTCTTCTCTTTGGTATTCGGGGTTGTATTCGGCGTTAGGGGCATTTGGTCGTGCAGCCTGTCGATGCGTTCATCTTTCTGCCGGTTTTGTTTGTCCAAGTGTTTTTCTCGTTCCTGTAGACAGCGAATTGTATGCAAGCGTTCTTTGGCCACTCCGCGGGTAATAAAATACACGAAAATTGCTCCTAATGTGAAGCCGGAAAACAATTCCCCCCGGGTAGTGATTGCATCCAGAATTACGTTCACTAGACTAGTCTTTTCCATTCACGATACTACATGCATGTATGTTGATTTTTATACTGAATGAGCCATATCAGCTAATTATTTATGGGTCAAAACATTTAATTTCTCTGATTTGAGCATTTAGGTATGTGCCTTGTTTTGGTGGTAATTTTGAAAAAAGCCAAAAAAACGGCCACTCGATTTGAGTGGCCGTTGGTTAAATATTGAAGCGGATTGGAGCTTATTCGCTGTCTTCAGCGGCTGTCTCAGTTTCCTCAGCGTCCTCAGCAGCATCCTTGGCGTCTTCCAGGGCTGCCTTGCGGGAGAGGCGAACCTTGCCCTTCTCCATGCCGACACATTTGACCACCATTTCATCTCCCAGCTTGCAGATGTCTTCGGTCTTGTTCACCCGGAAGTCGGCTAGTTCAGAGATGTGGACGAGGCCTTCCTTGCCCGGCAGACACTCGACAAATGCGCCGAAGTCCTTGATCCCACGAACGATGCCACGGTAGGTCTTACCCACGACTATTTCAGCAGTGCAGAGCTCGACTTCCTGGATCGCGCGATCCATTGCTTCTTTATCGGTCGAGAAGATGAGAACGCGACCGCTGTTGTCTTCGTCGATATCGATTTGTGCGCCGGAGACTTCAGTGATGCGACGGATGTTCTTACCACCCGGGCCGATGAGGGCGCCGATCTTCTCGGGGTCGATCTGGATTGTGTGAATGCGCGGGGCATGCTCACGGAGATCCGAACGGCTTTCCGGAAGGTGCTCACCCATGATGGCGAGAATCTTCATACGGGCGATGGCATTCTGCTTGATTGCTTCGAGGGTGATGTCGAAGGGCAGGCCCTGAATCTTTAGGTCAAGTTGGAATCCGGTGATGCCGTCTTTTGTGCCGGCGATCTTGAAGTCCATATCACCGAAGTGATCTTCCGCTCCGAGAATGTCCGTCAGGACAACATGCTTGGTGATGTTGCCATCGGCATCCCGCTCAGAAACGAGACCGGTGGAGATACCGGCACAGGGTGCAGTAATGGGTACACCGGCATCCATCATAGAGAGGCAGCCGCCGCAGATCGAAGCCATTGAGGTCGAACCATTGGAGCTCATCACCTCAGAGACCACGCGGATAGCGTATGGGAACTCATCTTCAGGAGGAAGAATCGGAAGAAGGGAGCGCTCAGCCAGCGCACCGTGTCCGATTTCACGACGTCCGGTGAAGCCGAAGCGTCCGGTCTCGCCGGTAGAGAACGGCGGGAAGTTGTAATGAAGAATGAAGGACTTGCTGGTGGCGCCACCAGTCAGACCATCAATGTCCTGCACATCACGGCTGGTGCCGAGTGTTGTGATGACAAGAGCTTGCGTTTCGCCGCGGTTGAAGACGGCAGAACCGTGCACGCGGGGAAGTACGCCGGAATCACAGGAGATGGTGCGCAGATCCGCAACACCGCGACCGTCAACACGACGACCGGTATCGAGGATATTCTGGCGATAGAGCTTTTCCTGGATTTCATCAAAGGCGCGGGCGACGTCGTTGCTGTCGACGTTTTCATCGCCGAGCTTTTCGCGCAAGGCAACCGAAGTTTCCTTGGCGATTCCTTCGATGGCGATCTTGCGCTCGGTGTAGCTGTCGTGGCCGAGGGCTTCCTTGACCTTGTCCGCAGCGTGGGCTTCGCAGAATTCGGCAACTTCCGCCGGTGTTACGACGAGGTTGTATTCTTTCTTTGCTTTGCCGGCGAGCTTAGCCAGTTCCTTCTGGGCCGCGATGATTGGTTGAATCGCTTTTTGTCCGTACTCAAGTGCTTCGTAGAAGCGTTCGTCAGAGATGAACTCGGCAGAGCCTTCGATCATCATCATTTCGGTTTCGCTGCCGACGTAGATAAGGTCGAGGTCGGAGTCGAGCATCTCATCGTGTGTCGGGTTGGTCACGAACTCACCTTCGATTTGGCCGACGCGTACGCAGCCGACAGGGCCGTTCCATGGAGCGTCAGAGATCAGTGTCGCAGCGGACGCAGCATTGACCATGAGTACGTCCGGTTCGTGGACTTGGTCGGTAGCGAGCAGGATACCGATGACCTGCACTTCGTTCATGAAGCCCTTAGGAAAGAGCGGACGGAGTGGACGGTCGCAGAGTCGGGAAGTTAGGATTTCTTTTTCGGAGGGCTTGCCTTCACGCTTGAAGTAGCCTCCGGGGAATTTACCGCCGGCGGAAAATTTCTCGCGATAGTCAACGGTGAGTGGGAAGAAGTCTTGCCCTGGGCGCAGGGCGGAGGCGACTGTAGTCGATACGAAGAGTTCGGTTTCTCCCTGACTGATGGTGACCGCTCCGCTGGCGAGGCCGGCGAGTGTACCTGTGGAGATTTCAATGCCGAGACCTTCGACGGTGACGTTGTATTTTTGTTTCATTCGTTTATTTATTTACGGTTTCTTGGCTTGGCAGTGCAGGGGTCGGACCTGTCCGGGCTGCCGTTTGGGCAACTGCTTATGAAGGCAGTAGCAAAAAGAAAAAGCCGGAGCCCATAGTAGGGATCCGGCAGGAAAGGGATGGTTGTTTTATCGACGCAACTTGAGCTTTTCGAGGATCGCGGTGTAGCGATTGAAGTCGTTGCGCTTGAGGTAGTCGAGCAGTTTGCGGCGGCGAGCGGTCATAGCGATGAGTCCGCGGCGTGAGTGAAAGTCCTTGCGGTTTTCACGGAGGTGCTCGGTGAGGTGCTTGACCCGTGCAGTGAGCAAGGCGATTTGCACTTCGCATGAACCGGTGTCCTGTTCGTTGGCACCGAATTCCTTAATGATTTCTGATTTGTTGACTGTAGTATCTTCTGACATGTTTTCGATTGAGTTCATGATAGATGGATCCCGAACTTTCGGGGCCGACGGGGCCGTCACTGGACCGCCCTGACCGCTGTACCCGCTGTTGGCGGGTCATCATGGAACGAACTCTTCGCAGAGTGCGTTCTAACGCTGAAGGGTTGGAAGCTGTTGTTTTGCGGAGTTTGGGCAAGCAAAAAAGTGCTTTATTGATGGGGCACTCTGCGGAGTTGATCTTTCGCCAGTTGGTACTCTGTCCATTCCGCGCGTCCATTGCGGACAGAGATTTGCAGGAGTTCCCGAAAGGATTCGGTTTGTGCGCAATTGCTTTGGTGCTGTGCCATCCAGTAAGCGATCTCGCAGATCTGTTTTTGGGCGGCTCCGGATGACTCGGCTGTTCCGGCCCGGTCAAGCAGGCTCTTCCGGGTCATTTGGCCATTGCAGTAGGCCAAATAGGCGCCGATATCGGCGGATGCATTGGCTTGTTCTGCTCGCTTGCGAAGGGCTTGAATGGCCGGCTCTTGCCCCCGTTCCCTCTGGGTCAGGAGATACTCCAAGTAATAGGCGGACTCATTGATCTGCTCTGGTTGGGCGTTTTGCAGATATTCTCTGAGGTAATGGCGTGCTTCCGGGAGTTCGTCCTGATTATATTCAAGGAGTGCTAGAAAGAGGTGGCAGACCGGGGGGATTTGGGGTTTCGAGGCTGCCGTCCGAAGGCATTGACGGGCGTCTCCTATGGCGCCGACTTGCAGGTATAGGAGCCCGAGTGCGTAGTGTAGGGGGCGGTTCTTCGGTGCGATTTGAATGGCCCTTTGGTAATCGACTATTGCCAACTGAAGTTTTCCGATTTGCCGGTGCAGCTGTGCCCGGAGGGACAAGGTATGGACTTGCTCAGGGTCAAGGATGAGGGATTGGGTATAGGCACTGATGGCTCGTTTTAATTGCTTGTTGGCCTGATGTGCACGGCCGAGCATGGCCCAAGCTTCGGGAGTAGGGTCGGGGTGGTAGCGGGCGATCGTTTGAAGAATGGGGAGGGCGCGTTTGTGTGCCTTCATGCGCAGGAGAATACGCGCGGCCTGCAGGGCATCAGGTTGCGTTTCGGGGAGGTATCCGGCGGATAGCGCGGAGAGCAGTTCGGTTTCAGCCTGTTTCTGGCGATTGAGCTTTTCAAAACAAAGGGCGTGATGAAAGAGGATGTGGGGACGGAGGGGGTCGTCCGGTGAAGGTAGTTGCTCGAGGGCTTTTTCGAAGTGTTGTCGTGCCGTACCTACCCGACCTTTCGCGAGTGCGGCACGGCCCCGCAGGTAGTTGGCCAAATCCTGCATGGTCGGGTCGGAATCAATGGCTTGCCCAAGGGTGGCTAGAGTACTTTGGCTTTCCGGTGCAATCAATGCTGTCTGGTTTTGCTTACGTGTATCGGTATGGTTGACGGCTTGCTTCTCAGGTCGTGGACTTTCTTTGATTTGTTTCCGTAGTTGCCGGGCGGCGACATGGTCCGATTGGATTCGAAGGATTTGGTCGATCACGCGATTCGCGGCCTCGCTATCGCCCATTTGGTAGTTCGCTTCAGCTACGCTGTAGTATAGATTCGCCCGGATTTCACTGGCACTATCGACGGCCCCTATCTGCAGAGACGCAATCGTGAGGCAGGCAGAGAGGAGAATGAACTGCCTTTTCGAGGAGGAAACGATGTTGTGCGGATATTGCTTTAAAGGATGCATCGCATCAGGTCGGGCTTGTCCTTAACAGAGAATAGCTTCATGAAAATCAAACTATTTGCGAAAGGTTCTGGATAATCAGTTCATTTTGACTACTTATAGCGCATATGACGGATAGTAAAAAGTCTAAGCTGACGCTCGGGGACATGGTCTACGGGGTCATCGGTGCGGTAGTGCCGAGTTGTGGCACGGCGCTTCGTCTGGTGGAAAAGGGGCAACAGCGGCCGCTCAAGCTGCACGAGCGGATGGCCCTGGTCTACAACTCGCCTCTCTGCCCACACTGCAGCTGTAAACGCGAACGTTTTGATAAGGAGCGGCAGCGCATGCGCGAGATTGAGGCGGAGCGTTAGGATACTTCTTCGCTTTCCTCCATTTCGGCGAAACGCATGACTTCTTCAAAGGTCGTGGTGCCACGCTTGATGTGTTCCCAGCCGCTTTTTTGCAGGGAACGCATCCCTTGCGAGACGGCAGTCTGACGAATCAATCGGGCGGAGTCGCGCTTGACGATGTGTTCGTGAATCTCTTCCGACATACGAAGGATTTCGAAAATACCGACACGTCCGCGGAAGCCGAGGTTTCGGCAGCGTTCACAGCCGCCGGGTTGTTTGGCAAGATGGGCATATTGGGCTTCGCTGCGGTCGAGGCGCATAGTGGTAAGGAAGCCTTCGATCTGAGTGACATCGTAGTTGGCGGGCTGTGCACAGTTGGGGCAGAGGCGACGGACGAGGCGCTGGGCGATGATCATCTCGACCGACGA
Source organism: Opitutia bacterium UBA7374 (assembly GCA_002469895.1). Lineage (GTDB taxonomy): Bacteria > Verrucomicrobiota > Verrucomicrobiia > Opitutales > Coraliomargaritaceae > UBA7374. The sequence continues at coordinate 2,991 of DKOA01000074.1, read as the reverse complement.
GGCAATAAGGAATGGCTCGATGTCCATGTCGGTCAGGCGGGTCAGGGCGCCGGGCGCGTCATTGGTGTGCAGCGTACTGAGCACAAGGTGACCGGTGAGGGATGCGCGGATGGCGATGTCGGCGGTTTCGCGGTCGCGGATTTCCCCGACCATGATGACGTCGGGATCCTGACGGAGGACGGCGCGGAGGGACTGGGCGAAAGTCAGGCCGATTTCCGGGTGTACCTGTGTTTGGTTGACGCCGGGCACTTCGTATTCAACGGGGTCTTCAACCGTGATAATCCGTCGCTCCGGCTTATTGATCAGGCGAATATAGGCAGTCAGCGAGGTGGACTTACCGGAGCCGGTAGGGCCGGTGACAAGGATGATGCCGTGGGGGGAGGCCAGTGCGCGTTCGAGCTTGTGGGATTCATCATCGGCCAGCCCAAGCTCCCGCATAGAGAGCGGCTTGGACTTTTGGTTGAGGAGTCGCAGGGAGACGCTTTCTCCATACATTGTCGGGAAGGTCGAGATCCGGATATCAAGTTCGGCATCGCCCGCGCCGAAGGAGATACGTCCGTCCTGCGGTCGGCGCTTTTCCGAGATGTTGAGCTTGGCCATGATCTTGAGGCGGGAGATGATGGCGTCCTGAAACTTGATCAGGTTGTCCGGTACTCGAATCGCAACTAGTTCACCGTCGATGCGGTAGCGGATCTGTAATTCGTCACGATGGGGCTCGAAGTGGATGTCGGTCGCGCGGTCATTGACCGCTTTGTGGACGACTTCGTTGACGAAGCGAATAACAGCGGCGTCTTCGTCTTCTTCCTCGTCGGCTTCCGATTCTGCGGCGAGAACGTCGGATTCATCCAAACTATCGGCACCGACACCGAAGCGCTGGGTAATCGTGTTACTGACGTGCTCGGGGTCACCGAGATACCATTTTGGCTGGCGTCCACAGGCAGCGTAGATCCAGCGACTCATCCGCTGGTCGGGCGGCCATAAAGTTACCAGTGGAATAGGGGCTTCTGCGGCTTCCACCGAGTCGGGTTCGGCGGTATCGGTTTTTACGGGCACGCATTGGAACTCATTGATCAGGCGGAGGGGCAGCACTGTGGTTGGGTTTTCCACCATTTCGATATCTTCCAGATAGGGAAAGCCGGAGAGTTCGGCAAGCTCCACGACCTTGGCTCTGGTCGCCATGTTCTGGAGGGTAGCGATTTGTGCGATGCGCTCCGACCTGGGCAGTGCCTCAATGGCATTTCGGTCATCTTCTTCAATACCTGTATAGAGTTTGGCGGAATCCATTTTATGTGCCGGTAGGTTAGGTGCGTTGGGGTTCACTCTTTGTCTGCATACTATTATCTACAGAGGGCTTCATTGCTAGCAAGTTCCGATCTTCACTTTAGGAGTGGACTGGATTGTTTATTCAGGGCTCTTCGACGACTTCTTCTTCGTCCCAATAGTCGTCTCCATAGTTGAAGAAAATCTCTTCTCCGGGATGGATGGTTTGAATGGCTTCGAACCGGGCGGTCTTCCAGCGGGTGGATACGATGAGGAACGCGTTGGGACGCAAACTGTGGTTAATGTAGCGCGTGTAGTTGGCTTTTGGGCCTTCGCCGACAATGATGTGGTTGCGGGTGATCCAGAGAAGGTAGGCGGAAAAGGGACGCTTGGGATCGTTAAATTGTATTTCGTCAATGACTCTACCGGTGTAGTAGCCGATGGTGTCTTCGGTCTGGATGGTTGCTTTGGCGAAGAGACCCAGTCCGGCTCCTTTGATTGTCGAGGTGCGAATCTCGAAGTGTTCTTCGCTAAACTTCTTTGGTTTCGGCATGAACGTACTATACTTTTGCTTGGGCATGTTTTGGCAAGAGTTCTTCGATCCAGCGGCGGTGGGGGCCGCTCAGAGTGATGGCATCCAATTCTTTTATTTCAATCCAGTGAAGAGTGTCTGCCAGCTTTTTATTATCCGTTTTGCAGGCATGGATCTTCTCTCGGATGCGGCGGTGCGTGATGGCACGGGTACGTTGGGCGATGGGTTTGCCGGTGGGAGTTTGTATGCCAAGATCTGCGGGGCGCGGCAGTTCGTATTGTCCGGCCAGTTGGGTGGCAGTAAGCGGTATGCGGTGGAGGAGGATTTTCTCCGAGCAGACAATCCAGAGTCGGTCGATTTCGACGGTTTCGGTAGCCTTTCGACGGATCTTGGGTAGTTCTGCGGGATCGTTCGCAGCTGATCGGCAGTGCTGAAGGACGGGGCAAACCGTGCAAAGGGGATTGTGTTTTGTGCAGATCGTTGCCCCCAGTTCCATCATTGCCTGATTGTGGTCTCCGGGCTTTTCGGGGTTGAGTAAGGTCTCTGCATTGGGCGTAAAGGCTTTGACTGCTTCGGCATTTCCGGAGAATTCGCGGCGGTTGTCTTCCAGTCGGGCAAGGATGCGCACGACATTGCCGTCGACCACTGCAGCGGGATAGTTCTGAGCGATGGAACTGATTGCAGCAGCGGTGTAGGGTCCGATTCCGGGGAGTGCCTGCCACTCTTCCGGCGTGCCGGGCTTGGTTTCTAAAGCGACGTAGCTTCTGGCTAATTTGTGAAGGTTTCTCGCCCGGCTGTAGTAGCCGAGACCTTCCCAGTGCTTCAGTACCGCATCTTCCGGCGCCTGAGCGAGGCTTTCAAAATCGGGGAAACGGATCATCCATCGCTCAAAGTAGGGCAGCATGGTGGCGATCCGGGTTTGCTGGGCCATCAATTCGGAAACAACTGTGCGGTACAGCCTGGGCTGGGTTCGCCAAGGCAGGGCGCGTTGGTTGGTGTCGTACCAATCGGCCAGAGCTTTCTGAAATTGCTGTCGATTCACGGAAGGGGCGGACATGGTTCTAGAGGGAAGAGTGTTACGGCGGACTTTCAACTTTTCATTTGCAATCATTGGCCGCTCCGATTCTCTTACAGTCAGATAGAGGAGTGCTTCCGGAGGGAAGCTGAGATGTGGGTCCAATCCATCCGCGAATCCTTAG